>JANXMS010000409.1 GCA_025354525.1 Acidobacteriota bacterium | reverse complement strand
TGCCCAAACCGCACGGAAGAATGGATCTGGATCCGTCACCGAGACCTTTCGGCAACTCTTCTCAAAGCCGACCGTCGCGTCGGCTCGGTAGGGGTCGACGGACCGCTAATCAATTACCTCATGTGTCTCCAGTTTATCGGCTTCGTGGTCCGGTTGCGTGAGACCGGATTAGCCCTATGCTCAGGGGGGTGTGCAACGGCTCGGCGAGGGCGACCGCCCGGGTCGGGTCTCGCCCGAAGATCCGGAATTCGAATCCGTCCTCCTGCCAATTGAGGTATGCGGTCTCTCCAGTGGGGGCCGTTGAATAAGTAACGAGCACGGCATCGTTGCTGCGAGCCCGAACTTTCCGTACGTCTGCCTCGGTTTTAAGGGGTAGAAACACTGTGGGAAAGCTGCGTCAACGTGGCCGCTTCTTTGGCGGGTACCCCCACTAGCTCGAGCGAAAATTGCGTATCTTCCACCCGGGATAGGTGGCTGGGTAGCTTGAGAATCACAGAGCGAGATTGGATAAGCATGGCGCATGCCTTCTAATGCCCGACTAGCTGCAGCCACGTGCCATAGGAACTAATTACCACTTTCCCTTGGGGTTCAAGAGCGATCCGGGCACCATCAATCCCAGGGGGCCACGGCTGTTCCGCGCGACCAACTTTTTGAAGATCCGTCTTGGCTTCCCCGATGTGAAAGATGTGTTCTTGTACCGATGACTGCTCGATGACAAAAGTGGGCTCATATGGCAGCAAGGACGAGGCGAGCGTCCGTACTGGGAACTCCGCCAGCGTCGAAGCGGTAGCCGCCGAAGCGGAGCGCCAGCGCGGCGAACGACCCACTGGCGTGAACTGGAAAACGTTAGGCAGCAAACGCCTTCCAGTTCCAGGTGCACATTGACGACCTGGCGCAATACAAGCCTTGTCCAAATGTCCTCGGCCCACGCTCGTCCGGTCGGACTCAGCAGACCGAGGGCAATGACGCTCCAGCGGCCAGCGTCAGCGAGTGGAGAGCGTCGGGGGAAAGGCCAATGTGGCCCAGGCCCTGTCTACAACCTCCGGGTTGACCGAAATCGGCTCCTCCAGCGACTGAAGTTTGGAAAACATCAAACCACTATCTTGTTCCATGCCGATCCTCAAGTCTTTTCTTGAACAGGTTGACGGCGCGGGCCATCATCGACCCAATCGAGGGATGATGGAGACCCATTTCCTTGGCGATCCCTTGAAAACGGGCTCCATCGACTCGGGCGAGCAGCATCTCAGCTTCCCTGACCGAAGACCCTGCCGACGTTCTTCGGTCAGTTTCAGAGTCACTTCCGGGGTCTCGTTTGCGGTCTGGAAAAGATGGGTGCAGCCTCGCGACCTGCCCGCCGCCGAGCGGCGCGCAGATGTTCGAGCCCGCCTCGGACGGCGCACCGACGGGGTTTTCGATCTGCGCTCGTTCGCGGAACAGCTTGGCGGACGCTTCCGTCGCGATATCCTCCGGTGCCGACTGGCGGCCCACTACGCGGTGCGCCGTACGAAAGTTGTTCGAAAGCCACCATCTTAGATTTCGGAGCCATCTGATCGATTCCCTTCACAATGATCATGACGCCGCCCGCCGCTGCCTCGTGACAATCGACCGATCATTGACGTCGGCTGGCTCGCTCCGTTACTCTGGAAGAACTCTGTAGAGGCGCATTGGCCACGACGGTTCGCTGCTTTTCCCATCACCGGGAGCGAACTGATTAAGGACCATTGCCGAAACAAAGATCCGCTGGTGAGCAGCGCCTTTGTTGGGGGACTCGGGCGAAAGCCAGTCCACTGTCACTGGAAGAGCCGGTGCAATGCCGGATTTACTTTCGAGTGGAGGGCTAGAGAGGAAGGTCCGCCTACTTCCCTCCTGATCTCCCTCCCCAAACCTAAATCTATGAATGTTTTTGAACTCACGCGAGCACTCGTAGACATCGAGTCGATCACCGGAAACGAGGCACCTCACGTCGAGTATCTGGCCGCGTATCTGCGCCCTCTGGTTGCCCAGTACGACGGCACCCTCGAACTTATCGAAGTCGAGCCCAACCGCTCGAACCTGTTGGTCACCTTCGGCAAACCGCTCGTGACGATGTCCACCCATACCGACACCGTTCCGCCATTTTTCCCCTCGCGGGAAGATGACGAGTTCATCTGGGGCCGCGGAGCTTGCGACGTGAAAGGCTTGCTCGCCGCTATGATTAAGGCCACCGAAGGCCTCCTCGCCAAGGGCACCCGCAACTTCGGCCTGCTCTTTGTCGTCGGTGAGGAACGGAACTCCGCTGGAGCATATTTCATGGCGAATCACCCACGCGGGTCTCGTTACGTCATCAACGGCGAACCCACCTCGTGCCAATTGGCGCTGGGTTCCAAGGGCGCGCTCCGATTTGAACTCCACGCCAGCGGCCGAATGGCCCACAGCGCCTATCCGGAACTCGGTGAGTCGGCCATCAACAAACTGCTCGACGCCCTCGAACGGGTCCGCAAAATAGAACTCCCCTCGCATCCCATTCTCGGCCCCTGCACTTTGAACATCGGTACGCTCAGTGGCGGTCGGGCGCCCAATGTAATCCCCGACGCCGCCCGCGCCGACGTTTTCTTCCGCCTCGTCGACGACCCCACCGAGTTGCGAGCGGCAGTCGTCGCGGCCTGCGAAGGCCTTGTAGAAGCGCGAGAGATCCTCTGTATTCCCGCCATCCACTTAAAGCCAGTGCCCGGCTTCCCGACAACCGTAGTAGCCTACACCACCGACATCCCGGCCTTCGGCGGGGCGTGGGGAGAACCGTTGCTGTTCGGCCCCGGGACCATTCACGTCGCCCACACGAGTGAAGAGCGGGTGCCCAAGGCGGAGTTGCTCGCCGCCGTCGACCACTATCAAACTTTAGTAACTCAGTTACTGGCAGGGTTGGCCTAAATGATCGTGATGAAGTTTGGCGGATCCTCGGTCGAATCCGCCGTCGCCATTGCCCGGGTCGCCGAAATCGTTAGGGCGCGTTTAGACCAAAAGCCAGTTGTCGTCGTGTCGGCCATGGGCAAGACCACGAATCGCCTTCTCGCCGCTGCCGAATTGGCCGTAAAGGGCGAACGCGAAGCGGCCCAGGCGGAGCTTGAATCGTTGTGCGCTTTCACGCTGGGCGAAGCGCACGAATCGTTGCGCGCCTTCGTTGAACTGCACTTTCACGAACTCGGCGCGTTTCTCGACGAACTCACCCAGATCGCCGAGTTTCCAGCGCAATACGTGGACCTGATTTCGAGCTACGGCGAAAGGCTTTCATCGAAAATTGTGGCTGTGGCTTTTGAGCAGCTTGGAATCGCGAGCGTGCATGTCGACGCTCGGGAGGTGCTGGTCACTGATCGTCGCCACACCCAGGCAGCGCCGCTTTATCCGCGGACCTACGCCAAGTGCGCCAGCATTCTGGTGCCACTCGCGGAGATGGGGAAAGTGGTCGTCCTCGGTGGGTTCATCGGATCAACCCAGGACGGGTTTACGACGACGCTAGGACGGGGAGGCTCTGATTTTTCAGCCGCCATATTCGGGGCCGGAATCGGTGCCAGCGAAATTCAAATTTGGACCGACGTTGATGGCATGTTGACGTGCGATCCGCGGATCCTGTCCGGCGGCCATCGCGTGAAGGTGATCAGCTTCGCCGAAGCCGCCGAACTCGCCTATTTCGGCGCGAAAGTGTTGCATCCGGCCACGGTCGTGCCAGCGGTGGAAAAGAACATCCCGGTGCTGATCTTAAACTCGCGGAACCCGGGGTCGCCCGGCACCCGCATCGTTTCCGAGGCAGTCCCTTGTACCAATGTCGTCAAGTCGATTGCCTGCAAACGCGGAATTACACTCGTCAACATTCAGTCGCTCCGCATGCTGATGGCCCACGGCTTTTTGCTCCGGATTTTTGAGACGTTCAATCGCTACGCAACGCCGGTCGATATGGTTTCGACCTCCGAGGTCTCGGTCTCCCTCACGATCGATTACACCGAGCATCTCGACGCCATCGTCGCCGAGTTATCGAGGATCGCCGAAGTGACCGTCGAACGAAATTTGTCGATCATTTGCCTAGTCGGCGAAGGGATCAAAGCGACTCCAGGCGTGGCGGCAACTGCCTTCGGCGCGCTGCGCGAAACGAATTTGCATATGATCAGCCAGGGCGCGTCCCTACTGAACCTAAGCGTGGTGGTTGACGATAGCGCCCTGCCAGCGGCCGTGGCCGCGCTGCACAATGAGTTCTTCGCAACGCTTGATAAGAAGGTTTTTGATGACGAGAAGGGGTTTGAATGAAGCTGGCTTTGATCGGTTACGGCAAAATGGGCAAGATGTTGGAGGCGCTCGCGCCCGAGTACGGCCTCAGCGTCGGCTTGATTCTTGACGAGCACAACAACGCGAATTTCGAAGGCCTAACAGCCGAAAACTTCGCCGGCATTGACGTAGCGATCGAGTTCTCGATTCCCGGCGCAACCGTCCGCAACGTCGAAGCGCTGACGGCGCTCGGAGTCCCCGTTGTGATCGGCACGACTGGCTGGCTCGACGAGATGGACCGGGTCCGGGCCGCCAGCGAAAAGCACGCGAGCCCCGTGCTCTGGTCGCCAAACTATTCGGTCGGCGTCAACGTGTTTTTCAAGCTGATTCACGAAGCCGCAAAGCTCTTGAGTGCGCAGCCCGACTATGGTGCCTATGCTTGGGAGATTCATCACGACGAAAAGAAAGACGCCCCCTCCGGGACGCTCTTGAAGCTAGTCGAAGAGATGAAAACGGCAGGCTATCCACGGAACATCGACGTGAGTTCAAACCGCGCGGGGCGCGTGCCGGGCACTCACGAAATCGGCTTCGATTCGGCCGCCGATACCATCACGCTGCGCCATACCGCCCGGAGTCGGGAAGGGTTCGCCCGCGGCGCCTTGCAAGCGGCCAACTGGATTGTCGGCAAGAAAGGCTTTTACGAATTTTCAGAAATTTTGTTCGGAGCGAGGTAAGGACTAATGTTTATCGGTTGTGGCACCGCAATAGTAACCCCCTTTCAGCAGGATCAATCGCTGGACGAACCGACGCTGCGAGCGTTGGTCCAGCGGCAGATCCGCGAAGGTATCAATTTTCTCGTGCCTTGTGGCACCACCGGCGAATCGCCCACGCTGACGCATAAAGAGCATCTGCGGGTGGTGGAAATTACGCTCGAAGAAGCCAAGGGCAAGGTGCCCGTGGTCGGCGGTGCCGGAGGCTACAATACCGCCGAAGTAATCGCCCTTTCGAAGGACCTTGAAGCGATGGGCGTTGACGGCCTCCTGTCGGTCACGCCCTACTATAACCGCCCCACGCAGGAAGGCCTGTACCAGCACTTCGCGGCGATTGCGGCCGCCGTGAAAACGCCAATCATCATTTACAGCGTGGCCGGGCGTACGGGTGTTAACGTCGAACCGGGGACCCTGAAACGATTGGCCGCCATCGACAACATCGTCGCCGTCAAAGAGGCCTCCGGCAACATCAGCCAAATGGCGAAAGTGGTGCACGAGGTCCCCGAGACCTTCCATGTTTTGAGCGGCGACGACGCGATCACCATCCCGCTGACGGCGCTCGGCGGAAAGGGAATCATCTCCGTCGTTTCGAACCAAATCCCCGGCGAAATGACGCAGTTGGCGCGGAAGGCTGCCGAAGGCGATTACGCCGGTGCCCGAGCGCTGCAAAGGCAATGGCTCCCTTTGATGGAGGCGAACTTCGTCGAGTCGAATCCAATTCCGGTGAAGTATCTGATGGCGAAAATGGGCTTACTGCAGCCCGTATGGCGGCTGCCGATGTGCCCGCCCACGGCTGTAACGATGGCGAAATTAGATGCGATTTGGGAGGAGTTCCTTGCAAGCAAGAATTGAAGAGGCGTTCGACAACAAACCCGCCGGCGGTTATCAAGAAGAGCATTGGAAGCTATTCGGTGAGTTCAAAGCGGCATTGAACTCGGGCGAGATCCGTAGCGCTTCGCCGGACCCGTCCACGGCCACCGGCTGGAGCGTCAACGCCTGGGTCAAGAAAGGCATCCTACTCGGCTTCCGGCTCGGCTCCATTGTCGATATGTCCATCGACGCGCAACGCCAGCCGTTCATGGATAAGGCAACTTACCCGGTGCGCCAGTTCCCGGCTGATGCGGGTATCCGTATCGTTCCCGGCGGATCCAGCGTGCGGGACGGCTGCTACATCGGGCGTTCGGTCACCTGCATGCCGCCGATGTACATCAACGTGGGTGCCTATGTCGGCGAAGCGACGATGGTAGATTCGCACGTCCTGGTGGGTTCGTGCGCCCAGATCGGGGCTAGGGTCCACTTGTCAGCCGCCGTGCAGATAGGCGGCGTCCTGGAGCCCATCGGAGCCCTTCCGGTGATCATTGAGGACGACGTGCTCTGTGGCGGCAACTGCGGAGTCTATGAAGGCACCGTCGTCAAGTCGCGGGCGGTGTTGGGCACCGGGACCATCCTGAACCGTTCAACCCCCGTGTACGACTTGGTGAATGGCACCGTGATCAAAGCAACCGACGACGAGCCGTTGGTGATCCCGGCCGGTGCCGTCGTCGTTGCCGGTTCGCGGGCCGTGACCAGCGGGCCCGGTAAAGCGTGGGGCATTTCCATCTACACCCCCGTCATCATCAAGTACCGCGACGCGAAGACCGACGCAAAGATACAGCTCGAAGATTTGCTGCGGTAGCCAAGTCGAGAACAGTTCGAGCGGTGCGCTGCCAGGTAAATTCGGCGGCGCGCCGCTTTCCTTTTTCTATCAGCCCGGGTTCGGTCAACGCGCGTTCCATCTGTCGGGCCAGGTCCGCCGCATTTCCCGATTCGAAATGCAACGCGCCCTCCCCACTGACGTCGGACATCGGGCGGGCATTGGCGCAAATGGTCGGCAAACCGGACGCCATCGCCTCCAGAATCGGCATGCCGAAGCCCTCGAAGGTGGAAGGAAAAACGAATAGGCTGGCGCGGCGGTACAGGTCGTACAATTCTTCCCGTTCCAGCCACCCGGTGATCTCGACGCCCGCTCCCGCCTTGGCCTCGATCACCTGCGTGTGGAAGCCCTTCATGCCCGCCAGCACCAGCCGAAACTCAGGGTGGTTCGCCCGGAAGATCGCAAACGCTTCGAGCAGCGTCTCAATACCCTTATGCGGATGCAGCGTCGAAACGCAGAGAACGATGGGCTCGTTGCGCTGCGCATGAATGGCCGGGAACACTTCGCCCACTCCTGGTGCTGCGATGTGGATCCGGTCCAGCGGAACGCGATAGAAACGATGGATGTCTTCCCGCGAACTCTCGCTGAGCGTCAGCAGTTCCGTGGATCGACGGGCCGACGCCCACACCAAAAACTGCCACGCCAGCAGATCAGCGAACTTGAAATACTCCGGATGGCGCTTGTGTTGCAGATCGTGGAGCCAAGTGAGTTGCGGACAGCGGGCGAAGTACGGCGAAGTAAAGCCAGGGTTGAGCAGCACATCGCAATCGCCGGTCGACATGACAAGTTGTTCCCACAGAATGCGGCCGGGTCGAAAGCGCCCGGCGATGGGTTGGGGCCACGATTGAAAGCGGGAATCTCCGGGCGGCGCAAGGCTCGCCTCAGTCTCGCGATTGGTGAATAGGATGTACTCGTTATCGTCGGGTTCGGCAGCGAACGCGGCCAGCAGATTGCGGAGATAGATCTCCGTCCCGCCCACTTCGCCAGGGATGAGAAACAGCGCGTTAACGCCGATTCGCATCAGCTTTGGCCTTGGCGTTGGTGGCGTTGCGAAGGCCTTGAATTGCAGGGCCGAGTTCCGGTTCGATCCCTAACGCCTGCTTGAACGTACCGATCGCGAGGTCGTATTCGCCGCGAGCTAAGTAGATGTTGCCGCGGTACGCAAACAGCATCGCGAAACGAGCGTCCAGTTTCTCGGCTTCCGCCAGCGCGGCCAAGCCCTCGTCGTACTGCCCAGTCTTGCCGCGGATCATGCCCATCAGAGCGTAGTTGTGAGCGGTCGGCTTGAGGCGGTTCGCCTCTTCCAAACGGCTCAGCGCCAGCGTGGATTGCCCCGCACAATCGAGTGCCAGGGCCCAATCGACGAGCAGTTGGTCGTCCGGGGGTTGCAACTCGGCGGCCCGAGCGTAGAAGCGGCTCGCTTCGACGCACTGCCCTTTTTCGTAATGCGCATAAGCCAGTTGGAAATGCGGGCGGGCCTTGTTGGGGGACTTCGCCGCGGCGTCGCTCCACAGCGCCAGAGCCGAGCCCCAAACCTGATTTCGTTGATAAGTCACCGCCATCAATCCCACCCCAATCACGGCGGTCATCACGGCGAGCGTGGTCGAACTCGTCTTCCAACGACGAAGAAACTCCACCCCAATCAAGCTCAGAGCGAAGACCGCCATATACATTCGTCGCTCCACTAGCACGTCGCGGATCGGCAGGATCGATGACGTCGGGGCGAGCAGAATCAGAAACAGAAAAAACCCAAAGCTAGCGAGCGGCCACTCTTTTCGTTTGGCCCACGCAATGCCAGCGAGGACAACCCAACTCAACAGACTTAGCCACGAACCGTAATCCCACAAGGTCCGGGAGATTGGCATGTCGTAGTCGAGGTTCTGCGAGATCGGCGCCAAGAACAGCCGAACGTAAACCCAAAGCGCCCGGACCTGCGTCAACAGGTAGTCCGAGGCCGTCAGGTCTTTCATGTTGAAGCCGGCCGAGTTGGCGTTCTTCAGCGTTCGGAACAGGAAGAGCACGGGAGCGATAGCGGCGACCACCAAGCCGACATAAAGCTTCCAGTTTTTGCGAATTCCCTCGAAAGTGAACCCGGGGTTGAAATAGTAGTCGGTCAGCAGCAACACCGCGACCAGCACAATCGTGTGCTCCTTCGTCAGCACCGCCATCCCGTACAGCACCATGACGAGCAAGACTTCACCCACCCGGATCGCTGGGTCACGGCGATACAAAAACACGGCCCAAGTGGCGAAGAAGAACATCCCTGCCGCCACGTCGGATCGACCCGCGATATAGCCGACGGCTTCGGTTTGCAACGGGTGCATTAAAAACACCAGCGTGCACAGCGCCGCGAGTACGCGATGGTTCAAAAGCTTCACGGCAATCAGCCAAACACAGGCTCCGGCGATGCCATGCATCACCAGATTGATGAAGTGGAACCAGTAAGGATCCAACCCAAACATCCTTGTGTTCATCCAGTAAGTCACCATCAACATCGGCCGCACCCCAACCACCCACGCCCGCAACGGATTGTCCGCAAAGCCGGGGCTCAGAAACGGCAAATAGCGGTCGTCGAAAAGGAATGGGCCACTCAGAGCCGGGCCGTAGATCTCAAGTAGGGCAAAAGCCAGAAGAAGCAGACCAGCGGCGACCGGCCACCAAGGTGCCGGACTAGGAAGGGTCGGGGGGGGAGTGTTTTTCTTGGACATGCTGCAATTGATATTCGATGATGGCAAGCTTCTGCGTCAGGGCGATATTGGCGTCCTTCAGGTCGCTGATGATGACCGAAAAGCGGAAGAAGACGATTACGAACAGGCTGAGGATGATCAGCAAAAGGGCAAACGGCGCATTGTTCACACCGAGAAATTGAGCGAACTGAAGCAACGCCCACTGCCACTGCGACAGGATCAGCATGACCAGCGCGGCGCTGAGCCAACTCACGGAATACTCCACGCGGATATGAGCCCGACGGATGGCGAAGAAGACGAGACCAATGAGCAGAATGCTCATGCCCGCGACGATGTTGAGTAACCGATCCATAGCTTAAACCTTGCGGCGTTTGCCCTCATACTTCAGGATATTCACGACGACCCCCAAAAGCACGTGGAGGACGTAGTAGAACGATCGCAGAGCGGTGATTGTACTCTGACCGGCCATGCGTGCCCGCATGACCACGGGAACCTCCACGAACTGAAACTGGCGGCGCTGCAGCACAACCAAAGCCTCAATCTCCGGGTATTCAAGCGGAAAGCTGCGTGCGAAAACCTCGAGCGCTTGTCGGCTTACTCCAACGAATCCCGAAGTCGGATCGTGTACTTCCTTATCGAGGATTAGCCGCAGTACTTGTCGGAAGAACCAAATGCCAATTCCGCGGGCGAAACTTGTCGCCGCTACTTTGCCGTTCAGGTACCGCGAACCGATCACCATCTGCACCCGCGATTCGCGGAGCCTCTTAAATAGCAACGGGATAAACCGCGGATCGTGTTGGCCATCGCCATCAATGCGGATGACGTAGTGGAAGCCAGCGTCGTAGGCGAACCGATAACCCGCTTGGACGCAGCCGCCCAGGCCAAGATGATACGGCACGGAGATGACATCGGCTCCGGCCGTAATCGCTTCGGTACGGGTGTCGTCCGTCGAGCAATCATCAATGACCAGAATCGGTACGTCGGGAACGATCATCCGCGCTTCGGCCACCACCCGCCGGATCGATCCACCTTCGTTGTAGGCGGGGATCAGGATCATCAGCGCTTCCGGGCCGTTGGGTTTGATCAAGACGCCGCAACCTCCGTCAGGGAGATCTGGTGCTGGTCCAAGAGTGCGCAGAACTCCTCCGCGGTCAGTCGCGCGGTGCCCCGGATTCGCCGCCGATCAGCCAGCAGCCGGGGCAGCCACACCAGTAGGTCGAAGTGTGCGCGAAGTACAAACAGCGGCAACCGCAACGAATTATTGCCACTCGCGCGAAACTCCCCCGCCGCCCCTTGGCCATCAAGCAGGGCCACTAGGTGCAAAAAATAACGCGTAGCTGCGGCAAACGGGGTCAAGATCAGCCGACGAAGCGGGAAGCATTTCCAGACAAGCCGGAGCCGATTCCGTTCGACTAGATACGCCTTCAACGACGAAGCTCGACCCGCCGAATGGGAGTATCGGTGCAGCACTCGAGCCGTAGGAACGTAGCGACACGTCCATCCCGCCCACCGAGCCCTCAGGCCCAAGTCCGTGTCTTCGCAGTAGAGGAAAAAGGATTCGTCGAAGCCGCCCAGAATGGTGAATAGTTCAAGGCGATAAAGCGCCGCGCACCCGCTGGGAAGCAGGCATTCGTCGGCCCCCCCGGCGTCAGTGCGTTGCTTGCTCGATCCGTCGATCGCAATCCGCAAGCCCGTCGAATCCACCCGGCCAAACTCATCGAGCTCGATGTGGCTGGCGGCCATGCCAGCGCCCGGAAAGGCGTCCAAAGCGTCCACTAGCGATGCGAGCCAACCGGGGTCAGCCACCGCGTCGTCATTGAGACACGCCACAAATTCGCTCGGATACTCCCGCGCGCCAAGATTGATCGCTGCGCCAAACCCTACATTAGCCGACGGTTCAAGCACCACTGCGGCAGATGCAGGCCCGTTTCGCACCAACCCCCGACCGCTGTTGTCGACGATCACGGTTTGAAAATATCGATATGTCTGCCGTTCCAGGGAACGTACGCAGTCCCATAGTGCCGCGTCGGCAGAGAGGGTAGGGATGACCACTGTTACCCGCGGGGGATGCAAGAAGATAGTGTAGCGTATATGGATACTTTGATCGCGAGTGCACACTACGCCATCGCCGCCGATCGGCGAGACCCGCTGCGCCGTTTCCGGGATCGGTTCGTTTTTGGCGAAGAGCCCATGCTGTATATGGATGGAAATTCTCTCGGCCGCTTGCCCAAAGCTACAATCGGATTACTCCACGACGCGATCGAAGAACAGTGGGGCCGGCGGCTGATTCGGGGTTGGAACGATGGCTGGTACACGCTATCGCGACGCCTCGGAGCCAAAGTCGCAACCATCCTCGGGGCGCGCCCTCATGAGGTGGTCGTGTGCGATTCTACCTCCCTCAACCTCTTCAAGCTTGTCGAAGCCGCGGGGCACGCCGTCGTGACCGCCGCCACCGATTTCCCTTCGGACCTCTACGTCGTCAGAGATCGGCGGAGCGCCAACGGCGAACTGCGGCTCGTCAACGCCGTGGACTTCCGCAGCGGCGCTCTGGCGGATTTCGACCGCGGTGGGTTCGAACTATGGGATGTCAGCCACGCCGTCGGCGTCCTCCCGCTCGATCTTACAAAACGCCAAGTGGCGCTTGCCGTCGGCTGCACCTACAAGTACTTGAACGGCGGCCCCGGCGCCCCGGCCTTCCTCTACGTCCGCGAGGACCTGCAAGCCCAACTGGCTAATCCGATTCGCGGCTGGTTCGGCCACGCAAAGCCCTTCAACTTTGCCCCTGACTATGAGCCCGCGCCCGGTATCGACCGGTTCCTCGTCGGCACCCCGCCGGTGCTTTCCATGCTCGCCATGGAGCCCGGACTCGACCTCACAATCGAAGCCGGCGTCCCCGCCTTACGCACGAAGTCGATCGAGCTCACCGCTTACTTAATCGCCCTCCACGACGAATTACTATCGTCCTTCGGCACCGAGGTCGCAACCCCCCGTGACCCTGCCAAACGCGGCTCGCACGTTTCCATCCGCCATCCCGAAGCCTGGCGGATCACCCGAGCCCTCATCGAACAACATCAAGTTATCCCAGATTTCCGCGCCCCAGACCTCATCCGCTTCGGCTTGGCCCCCATCTACACGAGCTTCGAAGAAGTCCGCGAGGCAGTCGTCCGCCTACGCGCCGTTCTAAAATCGCGCAGCTATCTCCACTTCAGCGCCGAACCCGTGGGCGTCACCTAGGGGCACACATCGAGCCGAAGCTGCATTTGCCCCTCAGGCCCCGCCGGCTTGAATCCCTGTTTCGCGTAGAAGCTGACGAACTCGGCCGGAGCCCACAGGCGAGCATGAGAAACGCCCGGCAACTTGGCCACTTCCCGCAACCGAGCCAGCAGCAAGAAACGGCCCAGCCCCTGCCGACGCAAGTCGGGACGAATGGTGCCCAGTACAAGCTCGCCATCAGCCGTGTAGCCGCCACAGCCAACCACGGTGCCGTCATGTTCCATCACCACGAAGTGAGCAGGCACCGAAAATGGGCCACAAAGCGCCACGCAAACAGCATGGTCCGCCGACGAATAGGGACGAAGATCCATGCTTCTATTTTACTTGGTGTTCGGCCCACCAGTCTGCCGCCGCCTGTTCCCAGTTCGATTTCAGGTAGCGGTCGACGTAGGGTTGATAGGCCGCGCGACGGCGGTTGTAGAACAGTCGGGGGTCTTCTTCAAGAAAGATCTGCCACCGGTCCAGGGCTCGCGCAAACAGCTCTTCGCCCTCGAACGGAGGATGCGGCGAGTCGCCCAGAATCACCTCCGGCGTAATCCGATCGAGCCGAACGAGGTCCGGCCGCAGCAAATGAAGTTGCGCCGCTTCGTGCTGACCAGCGTGGTCAAGCAGCGCGTCGTCCTCCAGCGGTTCGAGCGGCGTGGCCGCATAAACCGGCAGCGGCGAGCGAGCAGCCGCTGCGTAGAATTCCAGCTCGTGGCCCTGCGCATAATGCCCCGTCACCAAAGCAACTTTTGCCGCCCCTGCGCTATGCAACTGAGCCAGCAGTTCATCCAGCACCTGTCGAACTAAATTCGTCGAAAATGTCAGTGAACAGCGGTGCGGCAGCGCCGTGATGGGGAGCCAGGTAGTCGGCAACAGAACCCCGCCCGTCCGTTCAGCCAAGCGTTCGGAGAAGCCTTCGGCCACGATGCCGTCCAAGCCCAGCGGCAGGTGGTCACCGTGCCATTCGAGCGCTCCCCACGGACAAATCGCAAGCCAGCCTGGCGCAAGGTCAGCGGGGAATAGTTCAGCGTAGCGGCGGATCATTGTTGACTCCAGAGTGCTGAGTCCAGAGTACTAGGTTCGCCGTCGTCGAGCCGATGCAAGCAATATCTGGCTTCCCATCGCGGTTGAAATCAGCCACGGCGCAGCCGGCCGCGGCCACCACCCCTTCGCTGATAATCTGCCGCGTCCATTTACCCTTCACTTCGCGATACAAGTACACCCCCCGCTGACCTTGACGCGTCCCAACCAAAATTTCGTCGCGGCCGTCCCCATCGAAATCAGCCGCATGGATCGTATGCCCATCAGTCAACGAATCGTCGATCACCTGCCGCCGCCACTCCTTCCGTTGGTAGCGATAAATGCTCACTTGGTTCCCGTGCCAAGGCTCGATCGCGGCCAGGAATCGCTCCTTTCGCAAGTGGCCCACCGTCACATCGCTGGACCCACCCTTCGGCCACAAGGCCGGGTCCCCGGCGGAAATCTGCTGCCGGGTCCACGTGCCATCCCGATGGGCCAAATTCACCCAGATGCCCCTAAAACTCGCCGTCAGCACGTCCTCCAGCCCATCTCGATCCCAATCGTGAATGAAGATTCCGTGCACCACCCCTTCATCGTCGACGCTGATCTGCCGCCGTTGAAAATCACCCGGAGCGTACGCCACCAGCGGTGCATGATCGCGATACTCCGGGGCAACGGCGCTGGCTCCCGTCAGCGGTGAATTGATGAAGAGCCCGTTCGCGCTCCGCAGACGATGGCTCGTCGTCAGCCGATCAATCTCGCGAATATTCCAAGTCTTCCCATCGAAATGCAGATAGCTGACGAGCCCGACCGATCGGGCCGCCTCGTTCTCGAATGCATGAGCCAGCAGCAACTCCGGTATTCCGTCTTTGTCCACATCCATCGGCCAAACGTTGATCATCCGCTTCAAGTCGCCCGCAATCACGTGCCGCTGCCACGATGGGTTCTCGTACCAAACAAGTTCAGAGACGCCGCTGGCCAGCGCCAGCAAATCAGGCCTACCGTCTTTGTTCATATCCACGGCGATCACCTGGTAGCCGCCCTTAAGGTCGGTGGCGATGGTCTGGGGCGCAAACTGGAGCGCGGACGCGGCAAACAGAGCGAACAGGTGCATCTAGATACAATGAAGGTTTATGTCCCTTCTGACAACTGTGGTCGGCAGCTATCCGACCCCCCAATGGCTCTTCAACAACACCTCCCGAGGCGCTCTCCGGGACGCCATCATGGTCGTCCTGAAGACGCAAGAACTCGCCGGGATCGACGTCGTTGCCGACGGAGAACTCAATCGGTTCGACCCCAGCCACCCGGAAACCAACGGCATGATCGACTATTTCATCAGTCGCATGTCGGGCATCCGAACAAAGTTTTCGGTCACCGATATCAAAGAATTTCGCGCCGACTCGCAGTTGACCTACCGTACCGATCCGGCCGGCATCGTGTTCGACAACGTCGGCGAAGGCCTTCTGAACCTCCAGCGCGAGTACGATTTCACGAAGGCGCTAACCACGTCAAAAATCAAATTCACCTGCACCGGTCCGCACATGCTGACCAAGGTTCTCACGGACCGGCACTACAAAAAACGCGACGAGCTCTGCATGGCCATCGCTCGGGTTCTGCGGGCGCAAATGGAGATGATCGACGCCGAGATCATCCAAATCGACGAAGCCAACATCAGCGGCCATCCCGAGGACCGCGAGTGGGCCCTGCCGGCCTTGAACGAAGTGCTCGCCGGCATCAAGGGCGTCCGCGGCGTCCATATCTGTTTCGGAAATTACGGCGGCCAGAGCGTGCAGAAAGGCTTCTGGAAAGACCTCATGCCGTTCCTCAACGGCATGCATGCCAACCACTACATTCTCGAATTCGCCCGTCGCGGCTATGACGAACTCGAACACTTTAAGGATCTCGATCCCAAAATCGGGCTGGGCCTCAGCGTCATCGACATCAAAGACACCCAAGTCGAATCGCCCGAACTAATCGCCCGCCGCATCGAGCACGCCGTCAAGTTGCTCGGCTCCGAACGGATCCCCTACGTCCACCCCGATTGCGGCTTCTGGATGCTGCAACGCAGCGTGGCCGACGGCAAAATGAAGGCGCTCGTAGCCGGGCGAAACCTCTACGAAGGACGCCAATGAAAGTCCTGCTATTTCTTGTTCTAGCAACCACTGCCGCAGCCCAGGAACCCAAGCACCTACGCAACATAAAACAGTTGACGAACGGAGGCCAGAACGCCGAAGCCTACTGGTCGCCCGACGGCAAGCGGCTCAGCTTTCAGTCCACCCGCGACAAGCTCGAGTGCGACCAGATCTTCGTCATGAACGCCGACGGCAGCGATCAGAAGATGATCTCCACCGGCCAAGGGCGCACCACCTGCGCCTACTTTCTGAAAGACAACAAGCACGTCGTCTACGGCTCCACGCACGAAGCCAGCCCCAAATGTCCGCCCCCGCCTGATCGGTCCAAAGGCTATCTCTGGGGCGTCTTCCCCGGCTATGAACTCTACGTCGCGGACCTCAACGGCAAAGTCGTCAAAAAGCTCACCACCATGCCCGGCTACGATGCCGAAGCAACCGTAAACTACAAAACGAATCGCATCATTTACACGTCCATGGAGTCGGGCGACCTCGACCTCTGGAGCATGAAGCCAAACGGCTCGGGCAAGCAGCAGTTGACCAAGTCCCACGGCTACGATGGCGGTGCTGTCTTCTCTCGCGACGGCAAAAAAATCGTCTGGCGCGCCAACCACCCTACCACTCCCGAAGGCATAGCCCGCTACAACGCCCTGCTCAAGGAAAACCTCACGGCCCCCATGAAAATGGAACTCTGGGTCGGCGATGCCAACGGCTCGAACAGCAAGCAAATCACGAGCAACAACTGCGCCAACTTCGCGCCCACGTTCACGCCCGACGGAAAGAAAATCATCTTCAGCTCGAACCTCCACAAATGCGATGGCCGCGACTTCGAACTCTACCAAGTCAACGTCGACGGCTCCGGCCTCGAACCCATCACGCAGTTCGGCGGGTTCACCTCGTTTCCTGAATTTTCTCCCGACGGCAAGAAGCTGGTCTTCTCCAGTTCCTGGAAAACGACCAGCCGCTTTGAGTTCAATATCTTCGTCGGGGAATGGCTGCCGTAGCTATTCGGGCCGCCAGCAAAGCGAGAAAAATTTCACCGTTATGTTCGTCTTCTTGGGGGCGATGTGGATCGTCTCCAAGGATTCGTTCAGCGCATCGAACTTCATCTGCATGGTGGCAACTTCTTCCTGCAACTGCTGTTCGATCTCCGCCTTCTGCTCCTCGGCAGCGGCCAGATTCTCCTGCGCTCGGCCCACGTCGCTCGACTCTTTGCTCGCCTTGCCGAAGGAGCGCGCGGCAGACCCCACCGCGCCGACCGTGGACTTGCTGAAGCCCCGTCCCAGGAAAGCACCCAGAATGCCGCTGGCAATCGACAACCCCGTCTGAACCTTCGCTGCCGACGATTGCTCCTCCTCTCTCTGAATCACCTGCTGGGCCTTGCGAATCCGCTCTTCCAGCAAATTAAGCTTAGGCGTATACTTCTGCCGCAGCACGCTCACGGCTTCGTCCCGCGCCACCCGTGCAGCGTCGTTCAACCGAATGCGGAAATCGCGCTCGGACTCCTCCGGTCCAGAAACCATCTTCAGATTGTTGCTCCGGAACAGTTCCAGCTTCTGCGTCGCGAACAGCCAGTTGCTTAGATCCTTGTTCCAGCCAGCATACGACTTCGCCTTCGCCGCAATCTCGGGCAGGCTCTCATACGTCGCCGGCGTGGACGGCTCGGCCTCAAGTTCGGTCGGCTCGACGTCGGTCTCTTCGGCCTGCTGCCAGTCGACCGGCACCGGACCGTCCTGCAGCGGTGTCAAAAAACGAACGTCCCGGGTGATGTCGGTCTTGGTTTTCGGGTCCGTGAAACGAACCCTCGCCGCGCCCATCAGCACCGGGTGATAGGCCACTTCACCAGTACCCCGAAACGGCAAGAAATGCTGCTCAATCTCCGGCGGCAGCACCGGCCGCGGGTTACCCGCCGGGGCCGCCACCAGCCGAGGCGGCGGAGCGCTGCCCGCAACCGGCTTAGCGTGAGTCAATTGCTTGATCTGCGCCTTGGTCAGTGGACCGCTTAAATACGACATGACCCAGCGAGATTCAAACACTTCGAGCCCGCCCCGATGCACGTTCGACATCAGGAAAATTCGCGCCTTCAAACTCGACAAAAGCTGATCCAGCGCGGCCGGGTTCATCTGCGAACCCGACTGCGCCGCCGCCCCCTGCAGCCCATCCACCAATCGCTGCTTATCCCGCTCCGTTTGCAGACGACCGATCAGCCATGTGCCGCAGTTGGCAAGGCCCTTGTAGTCCAAGTCCACCGGATTCTGCGTCGACAGCACGACGCCAATGCCGTAGGCGCGAGCCTGCTTCAACAGCGTCAGCAACGGCAGCTTCGAAGGCGGATTCGCCGTCGGCGGGAAGTAGCCGAAAATCTCGTCCATGTAGATCAGCGCCCGCAGACTCGTCGTCCCCGGCAACGTCCGCATCCAACTCACCGCCTGATTCAACAGCAGCGCGACAAAAAACATCCGCTCCGCGTCTGAAAGGTGGGCAATCGAAAATATTGCCATCCGCGGCTTGCCCGCCGACGTGTAGAGCAGGCTTGAAATATCGAGCGGCACCCCTTCCATCCACGCCTCAAAACCCGGCGAGGCCAACAGGTTGTTCAGCGAGATCGCCAGTTCAAACCGGTCCTTAGCCGGAAAGAACGACTCCAGTTCCATCACCCCAATCCGGCTCACCGGCGGCTTCTGAATCTGCTGAATCAGCGTTGCTATGTCCAGGTCGTCGCCATTGGCCCAAGCCGTCTCAAACAGCTTTGACAGCAGAATATGTTCGCGGCTCTGAATCGGCTCGCCGGTTACATTCAGCAGCGAAAGCAACGCCGTCGCCGTCGATTGAATCCGCTCCCGCAGCGCCTCGCGATCTTCAAGAATCGCCGCGGACGGAACCGTAAAAGAACGCAAAACGCTCACCGGCACCCCGGCGTTTGACCCCGGCGTATAGATCGTAAATTCAGCTGCATCCCGCATCCGCTGAATCCGAGCCCCGTCCTGGCCCCACTGCGCCAGCCCGTCCTTCCATTTGGTCGCCGTATCGGCCGCGAACTCTTCCTTCGACATCTGCTTCTGACGCGCCGTATCTTCGTTCACCCACGGCAGAAAGTCAGCCGGGGCCAAGTCCGGAAAGGTCAGCAGCAGGTTCGCCAAGTCGCCCTTGGGGTCGATGATAATCGCCGGGATCCCGTCAATCGCCGCCTCTTCGAGCAAGCCCAAACACAGCCCCGTCTTGCCGGAACCCGTCATGCCTACGCAAACCGCGTGGGTCACCAAGTCCTTCGAATCAAGGAGGAGCAGACCCTGATCGGTCTTGCCTAGATAGAAGGAACCAAGCTTTTCGAAATCCTGCATAGACTCGTAGTTTACAATCGGACTGGGTATGCTGCGCTCGATTGGTTTAATGTTTATGGCCGCTCCGCTCTTTGGACAGGCTGCCGCGGCCGATTTGCTAACGGCGAAAACGACGGCCCGTCTGGCGGCGTTTGACCTTAGCTTCGACGGCGTCATCGGTGTGGCCGCCATCGATTTGAAAACCGGACGCCAACTCTGCCACCATTGCGAGACTTGGTTCCCCACCGCGTCCACCATCAAGGTTCCGCTGCTCGTGGAAGTCACCCGGCTCATCCGCGCCGGTAAACTCCCCTACGACCAACCCGTGCCCGTGCGGAAGGAAGAGGTCGTCCTCGCGAGTACAGCCTATGAGCGGGCGACTGCGGCCTCGGGTTCGTTGACAGTACGCGAACTCATCACCATCATGATCCAGAACTCCGACAACTCAGCCACCAACAAGCTGATCGACCTGGTGGGCGGCATGGCGGCCGTCAACACCCGCATGGACGAAATGAATCTACCGGGCATCCGCCTCCGCCGGAAGATGATCGATCTGCCTGCCGCCAAGGCCGACCGCGAGAACATCGCGACGCCGCTGGAAATGGCTCGACTCGCCGAAATGCTATATAGCAATAAGGTGCTCGATCCAGCTTCTTCGCGCGACATACTTAATTTCATGGGTCTCGTCGAAGGCGACGTCCGAAAGACCGTCACGCCAGTCCGCACCGCCACCAAAACCGGATCTCTCGACGGAGTCAAGTGCGAGTTCGGCATCGTCTGGCTCGACCATCGCCCTTTCGCCTTGGCCGTCTACGGTGCCTACCTCGGCAACGAAAGCCCCGTCCCCGGCGTCACCCAAATTCTGCTCGATCACTTTCGCAAGCTGGACCGCTCAAACGCGGTCGGTCGATACTTGGAGTAAATATTATGGAACTGAAAGGCAAACGAGTCGCGATGTTAGTCGACCAGATGTACCAGGAAATGGAGATCTGGTATCCTCTCTATCGCTTGCAGGAAGCAGGCGTCGAAGTGATCACGGTCGGTGCCGAAGCCGGCAAATCCTACCCCAGTAAACTTGGCTACCCCTGCGTCGCTAAACTCTCTTACGATGACGTCAGCCCCGACGATTTCGACGGAGTCATCGCTCCCGGCGGCTTCGCTCCGGACCACATCCGTCGCCATCCGAAGGCGAACCAGTTCGTCGCCGGCGTCAACGCCCAAGGCAAGTTAGTCGCCGCCATCTGCCACGGCCCCTGGGTCCTCTGTTCGGCCCACGGCATGTTGAAGGGCCGCAAAGCCACCAGCTTCTTCGCCATCAAAGACGACGTCATGAACGCCGGCGCCGAATGGATCGATGCGGAAGTCGTCATCGACCGAAACCTGGTCACCTCCCGGAAACCCGAGGATCTACCAGCCTTCGCGCTCGCCTGTATCCAAGTGCTCAAAGGTTAAATCCGACATGACCCGACTGATCCCCCTGTTGATGCTCATTGGTAGTGCCCTCTTGGCGCAGGACGGTTCGACCAAGGAAAACTGGCCGGAGTATGGCGGCCAGAGCAGCGCCTGGCGCTACAGCGCTCTCGACCAAGTCGACGCCTCGAACGTAGCCCAACTGGCCGCCGCCTGGGTCTTCCAAACCGGCGACAACGACGGCGGTTTGCAGTCCACCCCGCTCGTCCTCGACGGGATCATGTACGTATCCACTTCGCACAATCGCGTCTTCGCCCTCGACGCCGTCACCGGCAAACGCCTCTGGAGCTACATCTACGAACTGCCGAAAACGTTCACCACCTTCTACGGCCCCTGGAATCGCGGCGTCGCGGTCTCCGATGGGCGCTTGGTCATGGGCACCCTCGACAACCACGTCGTCGCCCTCGACGCCAAGACCGGCCGCCAACTGTGGAAGGTCAACGTCGAAGACGCCAACCAATGCGGCTGCAACATCACCGCCGCCCCGTTGATTGCCAAAGGCAAAGTGATCGTCGGCGTAACCGGCGGCGACTCCGCCCATCGCGGTTATTTGAACGCGTTCGACATAAAAACCGGCCGCCATCTCTGGCGCTTCTGGACCATCCCCGGCCCCGGCGAAAAGGGCCACGAAACTTGGCAAGGCGACAGTTGGAAATTCGGCGGCGGCTCCACCTGGATGACCGGTTCCTTCGACGCAACCCTCGGGCTGATCTACTGGGCCGTCGGCAATCCAGCGGCGGATTTCTACGGAGGCAATCGCAAAGGCGACAACCTCTACACCGATTCCATCGTCGCTCTCGATGTCGAAACCGGCAAGCTGAAATGGCACTTTCAACAAGTGCCCCACGACGTCTGGGATTGGGACGCCGCCTATGAAATCGTGCTCGTCGATCTACCTCGCAAGGTGCTCATCAACGTCAGTAAAGGTGGTTACACCTACGTTCTGGATCGCACGAACGGCGAGTTCATCACGGCTTGGCCAGTCGCGAAGAACATTAACTGGATCAAAGGCGTCGGCCCCAAGGGAGAACTGCTCGGCCGCAACGAACCCGTCGTTGGCAAGCCGAAACTAATCTGTCCCTCCATCGGCGGCGGCCGCAGTTGGAACCACGGTGCCTGGTCGCCCAAGGCCGGCCTCTTCTTCTCGACCGGCATCGAATGGTGCCAAGAAGTCACCGCTCAACCCGAGACCCCCTCCGAAGGCAAAACCTTCTTCGGCGGTACCTTCAAACTCGTCCCGACTCCCGACAAAAAAAGCGGCGGCCATCTCGGTGCCTACGAACCCCTCACCGGCAAGGCCGTCTGGAAGTACGAGTACAAATATCCACTCCTGGCTTCCGTCCTCGCCACCGCCGGAAATCTCATTTTCACGGGCGATGCCGAAGGCGACTTCTTCGCCCTCGATGCCCGCTCCGGCAAGAAGCTTTGGAGCTTCAACACCGGCTCCGGACATCGCGGTAGCTCGATCTCCTATTCCGTCAACGGCCGCCAATATATTGCGACGCCGTCCGGTTGGGGCTCGGCCGTCGCCGGACTGATGCAACAGTTTTGGCCCGAAACGGAACAGTTCCCCAACGGCTCCGCCGTGTTCGTATTTGCCTTGCCGGAGCAGAAGAGATGAAGCTTTTGATCGGGGTGTTCCTCCTACACGCCCTTCTACTCGCCGATCAAGCCGGAACCAGCCTCGGAACTTCCGCCGTCGTCGCCCGCGGAGACAAACTCTTCGCCCAAGGTTGCGCCGTCGGCTATTGCCACGGCTCGGCCGGCGCGGCCGCCCGTAGCCCCCGCCTGCGAGGCCGGACCTTCGAAAAGGATTACCTCGTGAAGGTGATCCGTGACGGCATCCCCAACACTGCCATGCCCGCTTGGGGCGACCGTCTCACCGACGAAGACATCAACGCCCTCGTCGCTTACACCCAGAGCTTGGCCACCGCAACCGGCGACGGTCCGGCCCCCTCGGAAACCGCCAGCCTCGCGCCGCCGGTCGCCGTCAAGGATTCCGACCTCACTCCCGATGTCCGCCAGGG
Source organism: Acidobacteriota bacterium (assembly GCA_025354525.1). Lineage (GTDB taxonomy): Bacteria > Acidobacteriota > Terriglobia > Bryobacterales > Bryobacteraceae. The sequence goes on along the minus strand of JANXMS010000409.1, from coordinate 3,853 downwards.
CAGGGAACTGTTCTACGATCCCCAACGCCTCCAGCGGTGCTCAAATTGTCATCGGGTCCAGGGCATCGGCACTCCCGTCAGTTCGGATCTCACCAAACTCACCCGCGCCCAACTCGCCGCCGAAGCCGTCAACGCTCTCAAATACGGACGCCCCCGCCGCGTCCGAAGCATCGTCGCCAAAGACGGTGATCGCTTCCCCGCCGTTTTGATCGAACGCGGAGAGTCCGAAACGCGTATCTATGATTTGAAAGCGGTCCCCCCCGTGCAAAGAAACCTGCCAAACTCGGAGATTCAGTCGATCCAACAGCAAAGCGGCTGGCGTCACTCCCAAGCCGTCCAGAGCTATTCGTCCGACGAGCTAAAGTCGATCTGGACGTTCATCCGTTGGGCCGCCGAAAGGAAATAATGGAAAGCTGCATCTCCGTCAGCGGCCTTCGAAAGAGTTATGGAAATTTCGAAGCCGTACGCGGGATCGACTTCGAAGTGGCTAAGGGCGAAGTGTTCGGACTGTTGGGCCCCAACGGGGCAGGGAAGTCGACCACGATCGAAATCCTCGAAGGCCTCCGTACCCGCTCCGCCGGCGAAGTCCGCGTCCTCGGCTTCGACCCCGCCATCGACGTCCGCGCTATCAAAGACCGCATCGGCGTCTGCCTCCAAGCCACCAACCTCCCCGAAAAAATCCGCCTCCACGAAGCGATGACGCTCTTCGCGTCCTTCTACTCCCGCAACGTCGACAGCGACAAACTTCTCGCTCGGCTCCAACTCACCGAGAAGCGTAACGCCTTCTATTCCACTCTCTCCGGAGGCCAAAAGCAGCGCCTCGCATTGGCCCTCGCGATGATCAACGATCCCCAACTGATCTTCCTCGACGAGCCGACCACCGGCCTCGATCCCCAAGTCCGCGGCGAGATCCACAAACTCATCGTCGAACTCCGAGGCAACCACAACAGCCTCATTCTCACGACCCACTACATCGAAGAAGCCGAACGCCTCTGCGACCGTGTCGCCATCATCGACAAAGGCCAAATCGTCGCCATCGGCTCCCCTGCCGCCCTCATCGCCCAGACCTTCCCAACCTCCACGATCGAGATCCAATTGGACCGCTCCATGACTGGCGAACCGCCCTTGCAGCCCGACGAAAAGCTCACCACCGACGCCGCCCGTACCAACCTGAAAATCGCCTCCCCCCGACCGCCCCGCACCATCGTCGAAATCGTCAAGTGGATCGACCAATCTGGCCTCGGCCTCGTCGACATTCACCTCAAACGACCAACCCTGGAAGACGTCTTCCTCGAACTCACCGGGCGCAGCCTGCGAGACTAACCCGATGCGCGCCTACCTAGCCAACATAAAAATCAACCTCCGGCTCACCTTCCGAGACCGCACCGCGCTCATCTTCAGCTACGTATTCCCCCTACTCTTCTTCTTCCTCTTTGGCCAGATGATGGGCGCCGCCCAAGGCTCCGGCATCAGCCGCCAAGTCGTCGGCAGCGTCCTCCTCATCGGCGTCCTCGGCAACGGCTTCTTCGGCGGAGGCCTCCGCGCCGTTCAGGACCGCGAACTCGGCATCCTCCGCCGCTTCAAAGTCGCGCCCACTTCTCCGCTCCCCTTCCTCGTCTCGTCCCTTGTCGTCGGCCTCACCACCTACCTGCCCAGCGCCATCCTCCTCCTCACCTTGGGCCACTTCGTCTATGGCATGCCCGTGCCGGACCGCCCCCTCACGTTGCTCGCCTTCCTCGCCATCGGCATGGTCGCCTTCCGCTCCATCGGCCTCATCATCGCCAGCGTCGTCAACTCCATGCAGGAAAGCCAAATCCTCATTCAGATGCTCTACCTGCCCATGCTCTTCCTCAGCGGGTCCACCTTCCCCATCTCGATGATGCCCTCCTGGCTCCAAATCGTCTCCCAATTCCTCCCCGCCTCTCATCTCTTCTCCGGCATCCAAAACATCCTTATCCGCGGAGAATCGTTCGGCGAACAGTATAAGTCCCTCGCCGCCCTCGCCCTCACCGCCGTCGTCGCCACCTTCATCGCCCTTAAGCTCTTCCGCTGGGAGAAAGAAGAGGTCGTCAAACCCGCCGCCAAGCTCTGGCTCGCCGCCGCCCTCCTGCCCTTCCTCTTCCTCGGCGTCTATCAGGCCTATTCGAAGGAGAGCTTGCAAAAGAGCAAAAGCCTAGCTCGAGATCTCCGCCGCAACCGGACTTTCCTCATTCGCGACGCCCGCATCTTTGTCGGCGACGGGCAGGTCATCGATTCTGGCTCCGTGCTCGTCAAAGACGGAAAAATCGTCCAGCTCTTCACCGGCTCCGCACCCGATGCCAAGTCCCTCAACGCCGACCTCATCGAGGCATCCGGTAAAACCCTTCTCCCCGGTCTCATCGACGTCCACGTCCACCTCGGTGCCCCCGGCGGAATCGTCAAAGAAGTGCCAACGATGCAGCGCCACCTCGCGCAGTATCTCTACAGCGGCGTCACCGCCGTCCGCAGCGTCGGCGACGCCCTCACCGAACTGAAAAAGATTCGCGCCAAACTCCGCAGCGGCGAAGAGTCCGGCGCCGAACTCTTCTTCGCCGGCCCCCTCTTCACCTCCGAAGGCGGCCACGGCACCGAGTATTTCGAAGCCCTGCCGGAGATGATCCGCAGCCAAGCTTTAGCCGACTCCGTCCGCGCCCCGAAGTCGGCCGACGAAGCCCGCCAAATGGTCGCTGCCCTCGCCACCGAACCCGTCGACGCCATCAAGATCATCCTCGAATCCGGCATGGGCAGCATGCTATTCCGCCGCTTCGACCCCGCCATCGCCCGCGCCACCGCCGATGAAGCCCGTCGCCGCTCCCTCCCCCTCGCCGTCCACACCGGCAGCGCCGCCGACGTCGCCGAGGCCGTTTCCATTGGCGCAAACTCCATCGAACACGGCTCGGCCCGTGACCTCATCACCGACGATTCCTTCGCCGCCATGGCCAAACAAGGCATCCTCTTCGATCCCACCCTCTCCGTCGTCGAAGCCTTCTCCAACCTCGCCAAACGCGATCCCCGCCTCCTCGAACGAGCCCTCGTCCAGCAAGTCGCCTTGCCCGGCATGGTCGCCGCGACCAAGGCCGCCATGCTCGCCCCACCCGCCGCCATCGCAGCCAAATGGGCCGGCTATCGGTTCTCCCAATCCGATCTAGCCGCCAACGTCAAGCGAGCTATCCAGAAGGGCGTCCCCCTCGTCACCGGCACCGACTCCGGCAACTTTACACTCCTCCACGGCCCCGCCCTGCACCGCGAACTGCAACTCCTCGTCCAAGCCGGAGCCACGCCAAAGCAGGCCCTCCTCGCCGCCACCGGCCACGCCGCTAAACTCCTCGGAGCCGCCAATCGACTCGGCGCCATCCGCCCCGGCTACGACGCCACCCTCCTCCTCGTCGACGGCAATCCGCTCGAAGACATCTCCTACACGGAACGGATTTCGGTAGTCTTGTTCCAAGGCGAACGGGTCAATCGCGCCGCCCTCCTGGAAATCGAAAAGGATAAATAAAGGATGCTCGACCGCCGCGAATTTCTCTCCGCATCTCTCGCTGCCGCCGTCGCCCGCAAGGCCGACGCCGCTCCGCCCCACGCCAAGGGCGAATGGCGCAATCGCCAGCCCGGCGTCGCCTACCGCCAACTCGGCCGCACCGGCTTCATGGTCTCCGAAATCGTCATGGGCGGAAACACCATTTCCCCAACAAACTACGAGCACGTCCTCGCCGCCATGGATCGCGGACTGAACTACCTCGATACCGCCCCCGCCTACGGTAACCTCGCCAGCGAGAAAGGCTACGCCAAGGTCATCAAGGCTCGCAAACGCAATCAATTCTTCCTAAACTCAAAG
>JANXMS010000363.1 GCA_025354525.1 Acidobacteriota bacterium | reverse complement strand
CGACAAGATTCGAGAGGCCCTGGAGGCACCCGACAGTCGGGTGGCAATTGATCGCGAACTTCGTAAGAAGCTCCGCCCACTGCTCGACCCGTTAGAACTGGCCCATGTAGGCGAGCAGTTCTTGGCAGTGAAGACGGTTTGGTTTGACCGGTTTGATCCCCGAGAAGCCCAATTGCCTACGAGGGCCGCAACCGTTGGCCAAGTTCGGCAATGGATGAATGAGCCGAACCCGATAGGGCTTCCAGATTCGCTTGAGAATCTCGTGATCCTCACCTACGCGCGCCAAGCAAACCGCATGTTGACGCTGCAAGGCATTCAAGCGCCGGAGTCGCTCACGAGCCTGCGCGATGACATCGTCCTGGAGCGCCAGAAGCTACCGGAGCAGAAGGCGTGGGATCAGGCCTGCGAACGCGCTAGCCATTTCTTTGGCGTCACGGTCCCTGCATTGCCGACACTGGCGAATCTCCAGAAGCTGCATGATCAGGTGGCTGGCCTCAACAAGCAATTTGGACATGAGGTCGCGAACTACCTCGGCAAGCTGCGCACCATCTTGCCTGCCGTGGTCGGGGATGAAACGGAAATCCTTCGATACAAGACGGCCGCGGCCACGAATGCCCTGTGCCAGGCCATCCAGCGAGCGAAGAAACCGTCTGAAACGTTCGATGCCATTCAAGGCGCGCCGGTTACTGTTCCGTCTGCGATGGGAGAGGTGTTCAAGCAGTCCGCCAAAGCCCACGCGGCGTTGAGCCAGATTCGTTTGGATGTATTTGAGAAGCTTGGCCAAGTGCAAGATGAGCCTCGGGCGGGAGTAGCGAAGTCGCTCCGGCAACAGCTTCACGACGCTCTTCGCGCGGACGATCACGCCACCGCTCTCGATAGCGTCGTCAGCCGCTGGCTTGATGATTCGATGAAGTTGCTGTTGGATGCCCCGCGACCTCAACCAGCACTTACTGTTGTTCCAGTACCGGATGCGAACGACATGGAGTTGCCGCCAGTCCTTCCGCCGCCACCTCCTCCGAAACCTGGGATCAAGGTTTCGACCGGGCAACGGAAAGTAACAGGAAAGAAAGAATGGCACGCTCTGAGCGACGAGATTGATCGCGAATTGACCGAAGATGCGGAACTGGAATTGACGTGGCGAATCGTCAAGAAGCAGATCAACTAACCCAATGAAAGAATCTGTTCTGATTTCGCAACTCAAGTCGATTCGGGGGAAGTGGGAGCCCGGTCCGGCGATTGGTGTGCAAAGCCAGAGCCGTTGGCAGGGATCAGACGAGATTCGACTGGACAGCGAGTTGTGGCGGGTGGCTCAATGCGATTCCGTATTGGAAATGCGACAGCGCCTTTCGGAAGAATCCACTGCGCCCCTTGTGCTGGTGACGCCGCTTCCCACAACTGCGATTGGCGACGACGTCCGGGCTCGATTGTTCCGCCAACAATTATTGGCTGTCGACCCGTGGAACGGGTTGGCCGAACGATTTAAGGCGCGCCAAGTTGACCCTGTGCTTCGCCAATCTACAGCGTTGGCGGATGCCGCGCTGGAAGCATTGGGGACTAGCGAAGCGCCAGTAGCGGCGAGCGGTGTGCTGACGCCGGAGTTGGTCTGGCAAGTAATCTTGCAGAACCGCATGGGGTTAAAGACCGCGAAACCCGACTTGCTTGAGTTTCTGCCTTGGGTGGCATCCGACGGTGCCGCCGCGAAATGGGACGCACTCGGGGACGCGTTAAAGGGACCACTCGGACCTTGGCTTTCGATGAGCCTGGGAGAGCTGGGCGGCATTCTGGTTCGCACGCTGGCGGACGGTTTTGGGCAGGATGCACTCGCGGTTGGATTTGCATTAGGGGCATTGACTGGCCACGGGGCCGATGCCAGGGCTCTGGGTAGGCTGGAACGCTTTACGGGAAATCAGCCGCTGTCGAGTGTCCAGGCCCGCCAATGGAATGAAGCTGCTGAGAGGTGGGCTACGAAAGCGTGGGAAAAGCAGGACCGAGACGAACATCTGAAGAATGTGCGGCGAGAACTTGCTCGCGCCGACCAGATGCTGGAAAGTCTTGGAGCAACGGCCGCCGCGATGGAGAGCCGCTGGTCTCCGGTCGGATTCCAACAGCGTTTGGCCGCGTTTTCTGAGGAACTCGCAGGTGGCGACAGCCGAAAGTCACAGCAGGCATATGCGTCGGTAGCGTCTCATGAGGGCTCACGATACCTGGAGGAGTTACGCGGTAGGCGGGAGCGGGCAGAGATGGCCATGCGGCTCGTGCGTTGGCTTGACCAATCGCGGTCGCAGTCTTCCACGCTACTGGAGTCGGTGTCGCGCTTTGAGCAGGATGGGTCGTGGGTGGATTGGGCGCGACACCAACTGCTTGGCGGTGATGAGGCCGAAGGGGTGAGCCGCTCCTATCGGAAATTGTTCGAAAAGGTTACCGTGCGGCGCGAAGAAGAAAACCGCCGATTTGGTGAGTTGCTAGCTGCGAACACGGCCTCGGGCAGTAATTCGGCGGGCCTGCTCATGATTGAGGACGTGCTTTCGACGGTTGTCGCTCCGCTGGCGAAGGCATCCCGGGCGGGTATTCTTTTCATCGTGATGGATGGCATGAGTGTGCCGGTTTGGCGGGAAATGTCCGGTGACCTGTATAAGCATGGGTGGCAGGAATGGACACCTTCGGAAGGGTCGGCCTATCGCACGGCGCTGACCGTTGTTCCGTCCGCTACGAACTATTCCAGATCAAGTTTGTTGTGTGGAGCGCTGGTGAGTGGCGCGCAGAATGTGGAGAAAAAGGGCTTTCCCGAAAACCCGGCGTTCTCGCCGGAATGGAAACCCATACTCTTTCACAAAGATGAGGTTGGTTCGAGCGGAGCGGACCTAAGCGAGGCGCTTCGATTAGCTGTTGGCAAGAGCGAACGAAAGATTGTCGGGGTTGTCTTGAACGTCATTGACGATTCCCTAAGTGGCCCCGAACAGCGCTCGTTTCGATGGAATTTGCACGACATTCCGGTCCTGCAGGCGCTACTCAGCGAGGCGAAGAGTGCTGGACGGGTGGTTGTTTTGGCGAGCGATCACGGACACGTTCTCGATCACGGTTCCAGGCTTAGCCGTAAGGCCGACAGCGCTGATCGTTGGCGGCCAGCGACAGACGACGCCTCGCTGGCCGCGGATGAGCTACTCGTGAAGGGTGCGCGCGTTCTGGTCGAGGGCCGCCGATTGATTGCTCCATTTTCCGAGACGCTCCGGTACACAGCGAATCGACGGCTGGGATACCACGGCGGTTTGACGAGCCAAGAGTGTGTAGCGCCGATCGCTGTTCTCGCCCCGGCGTTGATGGACATTAAGGGTTGGGAGATTCTGCCTGAGACTCCGCCAGACTGGTGGTTTGAAGGCGAAGTCGACACGCCGGTTGAGCGTCCGAAGGTGAAGAAGTTGGGCAAGCGAAAAGATCCGCAAATGCCCGTACTGTCTCTCTTTGAAGACAGTCGTAGTGATTGGGTGAATGCACTGCTGGAATCGAGTGTTTTCAAAGATCAGATGTCCACATTCGCCGGGAGACTGAAGCAGGATCAGGTCGAGAAGTCGCTGCGGGTTTTGGCGGATCGGAATCTTGTTCTGCTGAAGAGCGTGTTTGCGCAACGGCTTGACCTGTCGGGCTTGCGCATTGACGGTTGGATTGCATCGTTGCAGCGAATTCTAAATGTCGAAGGATATGCCGTCCTTTTCGTCGATTCTTCGCATACGGTTCGATTGAACCTCCAGCTTCTGCTGGAACAGTTTGATATGGGGCAATCTAATGGCAGTTAGCCGGCAACGGCGGCGCGAAACGATTGATGCCCTTCGCGCGGGGACCGTTCCGAAGCGGGGCTTGGATCTGCTGGCCGTTGGGATGGATCGGTTCGCCGTGGCAGTGGATAGCGAATTGGAATCGGTTCGAGCGGGCGCTGGTCGCTTCAAGGCGGTGCGTGGAGAGTATGGTGCTGGCAAGACGTTTTTCGCACGCTGGTTGCAGGAGCGTGCCAAACGCGCAGGTTTCGCAGTCGCTGAGGTCCAGATCAGCGAAACAGAGACGCCACTTCATCGACTGGAAACTGTCTATCGGCGCCTCATGGAGCGCCTATCCACGGCGGACCAGGAGCAAGGAGCCTTTCGCTCCATTGTCGATGCCTGGTTTTTTGCTTTGGAAGAAGATCTGCTGCAAGAGAGCGGCGGCGCTCGGTTGGAAGAATCCGTGCTGCTTGAGCGCACGAACGAACTTATGGAGAAGCGGCTGGCGTCGATCACAAAAATCGCGCCAACGTTTTCAGCGACTCTCAGAGCTTATCGTTCTGCTCTTGCTGAAGGCAACACGGCAGAGGCGGAATCACTGCTGGCTTGGGTGGCTGGTCAACCCAATGTTGCTGCATCAGCGAAGCGCCGCGCCGGCATCAAGGGTGACGTTGATCACTTCGGAGCACTGAGTTTTCTTCAGGGTCTTTTAGTGATGCTCCGCGATGCGGGGTATGCCGGTTTAGTCGTGGTGTTGGACGAGGTTGAGACGTTGCAGCGAGTTCGAGGAGATATACGGGAAAAAGGTTTGAACGCGCTTCGGCAATTGATCGACGAAGTGCATGGAGGTCGATTTGAAGGTTTGTATCTGCTCATTACGGGAACGCCTGCGTTTTATGATGGCCCGCAAGGAGTTCAGCGGCTTCCGCCTTTGGCGCAACGCTTGCACGTCGCCTTCGGTGCGGAAGATCGATTTGACAATCCGCGTGACGTCCAGATTCGATTGAGGAACTTCGACATCAACGGGCTGATTGAGGTTGGCCGAAAGGTTCGTGATCTTGTGGCAGAAGGGTCTCCGGCTGAAGCGCGAATCCGTCAACTGGTCGATGATTCCTACCTTGCAACTCTGGCGCAATCTATGGTGGGTGCGCTGGGTGGAAAAGTGGGACTTGCACCCCGGCTTTACCTTAAGAAGCTGGTTGGCGATATCCTCGATCGGACTGAACAGTTCCCTGATTTCGACCCCAGGAAGCACTATGGGCTCACCTTGGCAGGTGCTGAGCTGAGTCTGGAAGAGAGGGCTGCTGCAACAGCTGAGGGACTTGGCATCGATGACATTGAGCTGAAGCTGTAATGGGATTCGAACGCCTCCATCCGAGCATCCAGCATCACGTCGTGAATAGTCTCGGTTGGCGGGAATTGCGGCCGTTGCAGGAGCAGGCGATTGGGTGGATTCTCGACGGCGATCATTGCCTGCTGATTGCGCCCACCGCAGGCGGGAAAACGGAGGCTGCGATTTTGCCACTCTTTTCCCGAATGCTCAGCGAGGAATGGAAGGGGCTTAGCGTTCTGTACATTTGCCCGATTCGGGCGCTGCTGAACAACTTAGAGGAGCGCCTGTCTTTCTACGGTTCCCTCATTGGCCGCAGCTGCGGTTTGTGGCATGGGGACGTAGGACAAGCGTCTAAGTCGGCAATTCTTAGGGACCCTCCTGACATTTTGCTCACTACTCCTGAGAGTTTAGAGGCGATGTTAATCTCTCGTCGGACAGATCGTCCGTACTTCTTTGGGAACCTCCGGGCGGTGGTGATTGATGAAGCTCATGCCTTCGCCGGAGATGATCGAGGCTGGCATCTTCTCGCTGTTTTAGAGCGAATTGCGGAACTCGCTGGTGCTCCGCCGCAGCGGATAGGTTTGTCGGCCACGATCGGCAATCCAGACGAGATCTTGTCGTGGATGACGCGAGGAGCGAAACGGGCGAAAGTGGTTTCACCCTCTTCAGACAAGGTGAGTAAAGCTGACGTTACGCTCGATTACGTTGGCAGTATTGACAACGCGGCTCTCGTTATTTCGAAGCTGCATCGCGGTGAGAAGCGACTCGTGTTTTGCGATAGCCGTTCCCAAGCGGAACGACTTGCGTCTCTGTTGCGGACAGCGGGCACAAACACCTTTGTGAGCCACAGCTCGCTGAGCGTGGACGAGCGCCGGTTGGCGGAACGGGCGTTTCGGGAATCACGCGATTGCGTCATTGTGGCTACGAGCACACTTGAGTTGGGGATTGACGTGGGGGATTTGGATCGTGTTCTTCAGATTGAAGCGCCGACGACGGTAGCTTCTTTCCTTCAGCGCCTGGGCCGCACTGGACGGCGCGCAGGTACGAACCGAAACTGCCTTTTTCTAGCGACAAATAGAGAATCGTTGATCGCTTCGGCGGCCCTGCTTCGTTTATGGAGCAGCGGATATGTTGAACCGCTGCGTCCGCCCCCAGACCCTTATCCGGTTATCGCGCAGCAGATTATGGCAATCATTCGGCAGGACGGCGCCGCGTCACGCAGATTCGATGACTCATCCATTCGGAGGTCGCTGGGGCAGCCTGCTGAGGTTACGGAGTGGCTGATTGCGTACATGCTGGAACAAGAAATACTCTTTGAAGACTCTGGTGTTCTCGGGATCGGGCCGGCGGGGGAAAAGCTCTACGGAGCGAAAAATTTCATGGCCTTGATGTCGGTCTTTGATACACCACCGCTTTTTCAAGTCGTATGCGGTATCGAAGAGCTTGGATGGGTTCATCCATTGTCTTTTGCCGGCTTTGGACAAAGGCCCGTTGTGGTGTCGCTCAGCGGTCGCGCGTGGGAGGTCGTCCGGTTAGACGAGGGCCGGTCGATCGCCTATGTGAAAGTGTCAGACGTGCCTGGACGTTCCAGATGGCTCGGGGGCACTCGGGCGCTTAGTGAAGCCTTTTGCCAGTCGGTTCGATCTCTACTGCTAGATGATGTCGTCGATGAGCGCTGGTCAAGGCGAGCAGCGATTGAGATCGCAGAAGCGAGGTGTGAGACGAGCGCGGTGCACCACGGCGGTACAGTGGTCGCAACTGATGCGCGCAGCATGAAGACGAAATGGTGGACCTTTGCGGGTCTTAAAGCGAACCATGCGCTAGCGCAGCTGCTCCAAAGTGCGGATGGGGTAGTGCCTCGGTTTGACAATGTTTTTGTTGAAATTCTTCATGCAAGGGGAGTAGGTCCGATAGAAAGTCTGCTTCACGCGGCGCAGTTGCAATCAACGTCAAGGCAATCGATTGCGGTTGATTCTCCCTTCAAGGTGAAATTTTGGGACTGCCTTCCAACTCCCCTCCGACGCCGGTTTTCCGTGTCTCGCTTGACGGATGCGGATGCGGCCGCCAGGGCCCTGGCCGAGCCCCGAGTCCATCGGGACGGTTAGCGGCTCGCCAAAGACCGCTTCTTCGTCAGTTTTGGCAATGATAGCGGTGGAGTTTGTGTCCCGCGCTTATTCGTCTTCTGCCGTCACGACAGCCAAGTTTCGGACGTTCAATAATCGATATGTACGACCCTGCTTGACCAAGTCTCCGGAGCAGAGTAAGCGACGTTCGTCTCGATGGGCCTCGACGGCTTTGCTGTATTCCGGTTCAGGCAGTTCTACGGATACCTTCCGCACATCGCCGTCGATTAGGCCCGATACCACTACTCGCCCGATCGGTGCTCCTTCATCACGATGTAGGTCAATCACGAATCCGCGAATTTCAAACGCTTCCCGTGGCTCTGTTTCCTTGAATAGCCTTGATGCCTCTTGCAGGATGGGGACCATATCGGGTGAAAACATGACGCGTCCCGGAACGAAGTTAGCAAGCGGTCGAGAGCGGGACCAAGAAATTGCAACTTCAACTCCGTCGGCGGTGCTTACCTGTCCCAAGCCTGCCAACGCGTCACAGAAATTGGCACTGACTCCGTGCTGTATGGCTTCCCGGAAAGGTAGAAGGTCTCCCGTAACCGCCGCCCGCTGGGCCGCCGTCCTCGCGGCGTTTAATGCTTGCGCTAGCGTGAAAGTCACTCTACGCTCGAATGGTTCGGCAGGTATTGCCGCGTATGGATCTACGGCCCGCAAGGATGGAGGAACTGGCGAGAGAATTGTGAGGACGTAACTTCCTCGCTCAGTCTGGCCCAATCGCACTCGACCCAAGTACTCCGTTGCTTGCGCGGGCTTCCGCGTTGCAAAGTAGGCGCGAGGATCTAATGCAGCGCACGCCGCTGCAAGAATGAGTTCCCGTGCCTTCTCTACAAAAACTACTCCTTGTTCAAGCGGGATAGAGGAGGTGCCGTGATCGGCCGAAAAAGTGCGAAGGCGGATTAGATCGGAGGATGAAGTCATCAGATCGCTGAGAATTTCAACCTGGGATCTCTGCTCCACTCGCTCCAAAACTCGCAAGACTTCGCTGACTCGCAGAGCAAAGTCGCCAAGGTTCTGCCGAAGAGGGAGTGTGACCTCTTCCGCGTCTTGTTGCGGGGCGGTGCCTTGTCTTTCCCAGAGCGCCGATCGATCGTCAAGTTCCGCCACGTGGTGCCAGCCTTGATTTCGAAGATAGCTAAACAGCTCTAGAGGCCGAATGCTTCTCAACGTTTCCTGATCTCGGATTGTGGCTCTCATAGTGATATCCGATCATTGGCGCGTTGCATAATTCCTTCGAGTGCAGCCACGGTGAAGGAGTTGACGCGCGGCACATCTACCGTAATCGTAGTCTCATTTTCACTCTCCGGCTGGCCTGCTAGCGAAACCCAATACGCATGCCGACTCAGGGCCAAACGAGCTGGGGATATATCCAGCCACTCCGCAATGTCTGGTGGAACGACCACCACGACCAGCATTCGAGGATTTGACACGTCTGTCAAGATCAAATCCCGATAGTTTCGAATCGAGAGCACGAAGCGAATATGCTCGACTGAGCCGCTGTCGTCCCCAGTGCACTTGAGTTGTATGTCGACCGTTGGCCTTCTCGGCAACCGGTTTGAGATTGTCCAGTCGATGGTGTCGTTGTCAACGGAGGGTTTGGCTGCCGAACAGCCGGCGACCGCCGCGATAGCCAAGAGAAAGGCATTTGAGAACTGCTCTTGGCGGTGCGTAATGTGCATCACCCCTATTCTATGGCCTTGTTGATCCGGCAGCCAAGGGAGTTGCCGCGCGGGCTTCACGGTAAGACGCGAGATCCGTAGCGGAGCGTGGGGCGCTTGGAAGCTCAGATTTCGAGGCGTATGCCACGAGGGACCTTCTGCAGAACAAGAATTTGCGGGCGACGCCAATGCGTGCGGTACGTTGGAGATCGGGCTGGAGGTCGCCTTTTCGTTGCGAATATCGACTGGCCCCTTGGTACGTTTCCAGGGAAGGCGGACCTTCCGTGGTTTCCTGGTCTGTCCGCCCCGGCCTTGAGCTCAAGCGTTCTAGCGGGAAGGTTCGCGAAGCCAACTGTTGCCGAGGGGGACGGCGGTGGACCAGAGATCTAGAAAGGCGGATTCGCCGTCGTCGGTTGAGGCGGTGATGGTGACCTTGCCCGCGGTGCCGTTGGAACGGACCATGTTCACTCGGCCAAACGCCGCGGGGCCGACGAGTCGGCCTTGGCCGCGGACAGACCAGTTGAGGGGTACATCACGGTTGGCCGAGACGACGGCGAAGCCGGTTCGGTCAGCGGGAAACGGACCGGGCGGGGAACTGAGGCGAAGGGTGCCGGGCTTCTGTGAAACCGCAGAAGCAGCGGCAGCGGGGTTTGGGTCCTTTACCAAGCGTAAGGGCGTCGAGAGACCCGCGGGGGCGATGATGGCGAGGAGGTTTTCCTGGTTGAGCTTGATGGCGAGATCGAAGGGCGGAGCGAGGGGTTGGCCGTTAAGGAAAACTTCGGAGGGCGGAGGACCGTCGAACTCCAGGGAGAAACGGGTTCCCGCAGTGACGGTGAAGCGCTTGCGGTAGCAGCCTGGGGTGGGGTCAGGAATGGCGGTGGGGCTCCAACGTTTGTCGGAGCGGGAGGGGTCGGCGCAGTTAATGGGGTCGGAGTGGAAAACCCATTGGGCGTGGAGGGACTTCTCGTCGCGGGCGAGGGCGGGGAGAGCCAGGACGAGAAGGGCTAGCGCTTGAGGGGGTCTTCGATCCATGGGGGGGTGCCGGAAAGGAGACGACCGAGTTCGGGTTCGAGGCGCTCCATGGCTTCCTTCATCTGCCAGGCGATGGCGCGATAGCTGAAATGGCCTTTGACGCCGCTGCGGATGCGGCAGATATACTCGGCCTCGGCGAAATCCATCTTGAAGAGGAATCGGCTGCGGGCACCGAAGGGCAATAGGTATTCGCTTGCCGGACTGGGGAGCACCTGGATGGTGGCGAGGGCGTGGTCCATGGCAGCGGCGTATTCGACGGTGAGGCCGGCCTCGGTGATGACTTGCGGGGTTTCGTAGCCGAGTTGGCCGCTGTAGTCCTGGCGGAACTGTTGGCAGCGGCGGTGGCGATGGAAATCGCGATAGGCACCGATGTCCATGACGATGTCGTAGCAGTAAAGGCCGCCGCGGAAGCCACGGAGGAGGTCGTCGTGTTTAGTCCGGGAGCGGACGGCGGTATCGATGACCTCTTGACGGAGAGCGGGGTGGGCGGCGGCCCATTCGTAGAGGGCTCGGAAGGGCCAGTTGGTGACGGGGTAGAGAAGCGTCGCGGCGATTTCGGGGGCGGCTTCGGCGGGCTTGCAGAGGTCGATGTCCGCGCCGGCGGGCGGGGCGAGAGGAAGGTTCTGATGAGCCCAGAGGCGGAGGTCGGCGGAGGACTGCGCGAGGTGGGTGTCGGGGTCGCAGTATTTGGCGAGGGTGGGGGCGAGGGGTTCGGTTTGGGAGTCGTCCCAACGGCAGGCGGGAGGGGCGGCGCAGGCGGCGGCGATCTCGGTGCCGATGGCGCGGAGTTCAGCGTAGGGCGAGGCTTTGAGTCGGCGGATCTGTTTTTCGAGAGTTCGAATGCTGGTGACTTGGCCGACGTTGGTGGGGACGGCCCAGAAGAGGAGGTAGCGGGCGACGTCGAAGGCGCGGGCGGCGATGTTGCGCTGGTAGGCGTCGGGTTTCATCTCTTCAGGGCGGGGAAGTTGGGCGGAGAGATGAGCGAAGGCGGCATCGTGGACGAGGCGGTAAGCGGCGAGGAGTGTTTCGCCGGCCGCGAGGAACTGAGTGCGCTCGACGTCGTTGAACTCTGGGGGGACAACGAAACCGGTTTTGCCGAAGTCCTGATAGCGGGAAGACTTGGCTTGGCCATCCCAGAGCTGTTCGTCTTCCACTTCGGCGGCGGCGAGTTCGGAGATGCCTTCGAGGCAGAAGGTGAGATGGCCGAGGTCGGCGATGGAGGCGTGTCCGTATTGGAAGTAGAAGCTGTCGAGAAATTTCGAGGAATCGTGCGTTTTCACCCAGGCGAGGGAGTCGACGATGGAGTCAGCCGAGCGGCTATAGCGGGCGAGGGCGTATGCGCTCTTTTCCGGGGCGAGGGGCGCGACGGAAAGAATGCGGCGTACCGGGGGAGGGGCTGGCATACTTAATATTTCATTATGATGCAACTGAAAGTCAGAAGGCTTGTTTCCGACGCGGTACTACCCGCTTATGCCCATGGTCCGCTGGAGGACGCGGGGATGGATTTGTGTTCGGTGGTGGATGCGGTGCTGGAACCGGGGGTTCCGCAGGCGGTGGCGACGGGGCTATCGATTGAGCTGCCGCCGGGGTACGAGGCGCAGGTGCGGCCGCGGAGCGGCTTGGCGTTCAAGCACGCGATTACGGTTCCGAATAGCCCGGGGACGATTGATCCGGGGTATCGGGGCGAGGTGAAGGTGATTCTGTTGAACCTGGGAAAGGCGGCGTATGCGATCGCCAAGGGCGACCGGATTGCGCAGATGGTGATTGCACGGTACGAGGGTGTGGAGCTTGTGGAGACGGAGCTGAGCGAGACGGCGCGGGGCGAGGGCGGGTTTGGGAGTTCGGGCCGTTAGATCTGGGGTTTTCTCTGGAGGGCTTGACCTTTTTTGGCTAGGTACATGCCGACGCCGAAGGCGATGAACCCGCCGACGCCGCTGATGAGGAATTGGCCGAAGGTGCGCCAGTTGTAGCCGAGGAAGGGGAGGACGCGGGTGGGGTCTTCGGCGTCGACGGGGAAGTCGTACTCCTGGCCGACGACAATGGCGGAGCCGCGATATTTGCGGCGAGCTTCGTCTTCGGAGGCGGCGGGGACGGGGGTCGTGAGCTGGGTCCGCTGTTCGCCGGTTTCGGCTAGCCAACGGAGTTGGAGTTGGAAGGCGAAGCCGGTGGCGGTCTTATAGCCGATGTCGTTTTTGAGCACCTCGGCGCGAATGCGGGGGGCCTGCTGGAGCTGGTAGTAGGGCTTCCAGGCGCCGAGGATGGCGACACCGACGAAGAAGACGCCGCTGAAGAGCATGACCTTGCCGGCGGTGCGGAGGGGATGGGCCGGGGTACGGGGGAGAAGCGCCATAAGTCTAGTTCGAGTGTCGCAGATCCAGCTATAAGATCGGTGAATCGGCCTCCGATTTCTGTTGCGAATGGCGCAAATGGGCGTAATATCGCTAGTGGATCGAGCAGTTACTGGGGCTCGGAATGTAGGTGCCGCCGGGGAGGACAGGGCGGCAAACGATCCATAGGAGCCCGATATGTTGATTGCATTTTTGCTGTTGCTTTTGATAGCGGCGGCGGTGGTAGCAATGATTTTGCTGCTTTCTCTGCACAAGATTGGACCGACCGAGGTGGGTTTGGTCACGCGGAGATTTTCCGCCAAGAAGTTGGAGAACGACAACCCGATCGCTTTTGCGGGGGAAGCGGGTTATCAGTCGGAGTTGTTAATGCCGGGGCTGCGGTTTAAGTCTTGGCTCGTGTTTGCGGTGGACAAATACCCGTGGGTGCAAGTGCCGGCGGGGCAGCTTGGCGTGGTGATTACGCAGTTTGGCGAGCCGCTGCCGACAGGCGCGAAGAGCGCGATGTACAAGCCGAGCTTTGGCCAGTTTTCCGATCTGGATGCCTTTGTGAATAACGGCGGCCAGAAGGGCGTGCAGCGTCCGGTGCTTTCGCCGGGTACGACGTTGCCGCTGCATCCGATCGCGTTTCTTGTGATTACGCGAGACCGGGTTTTTGGTCGTCCCGTTTCCGAGGAGTTGCTCCGTCAACAGCCGTTGACGCCGATGTCGTTCGGCCTCGCGCCGACGGACCTTGAAGTGGTTCGTATTGCGCGAGACGCGAATTCGCAGGCCGATATGGTGGGCATTGTATCGACGCTGGAGGGCAATCCGCTTTCGTCGGGAGACATTGCCAACCGGCTAGGACAGTTTGAGGATATTGCTGAAATGGAGCGGAACGGAGCGGCGAGCGATGCCGAGTTGATTGAGCGATTGTTCAGTAACAAGAACGAACTGCACAACAACTACCAGGATTTCCAGGGTTTTCTCGACCATGGGGGGCGCATTGGGTTGCAGCATGATCCGCTGCTGTATGGTGCCTACATCTTGAACCCGTTTCTGGTTCGCGTGGAGAAGGTCCCGATGTTGGTGGTGGAGCAGGGGCAGGTGGCGGTGGTGAAGGCGTACGTAGGCTTGGCCCCTTCCGATACCTCCGGGGCGGACTTCAAGTTCGGGATGCTGGTGCGGCCGGGCCATCGCGGCATTTGGCAGGAGCCGCTGCGGACCGGCAAGTACCCGATCAACCCTTATTGCTACAAGGCTGAACTCGTTCCGACGGCGATCCTAACGCTGAACTGGGCGGACCGGGTTTCGGCTGCTCATAACCTGGATTCAAAACTGGAACAGATTGTGGCCAAGAGCTCGGAGGGCTTCGTTTTCAGGATGGACTTGCAGGTGCAGATCCATATTCCGGATACGCGGGCGCCGCGCGTGATTTCGACGGTGGGCACGATTCGGAATCTGGTGGATGAGGTGCTGCAAGCCGCCGTGGGGAACCATTTCCGGGACACGCTGCAATCGATGCCGGCGGTGCGGTTTGTGGAGACAAGGCAGCAGGTGCAACGGGAGGCTTATGCACGGATTAGCGAACAGATCGCAACGTACTTTGTAGAGACGCGTGGCGTGTATATTCAAGACGTGATTCTGCCGCAGGATCTGGTGAACGTGCTGACCGAGCGTGAAATTGCCAAGCAGGAGATTGCGACGTTTGAGCAGCAGAAGCAGGCGCAACTGCAGCGGATTGAAACCGAGCAAGCCCGGGGTACGGCCGATATGCAGGCCGAGCTGGCGAAATCGAAGGTCGGGGTAACGATCAAGACGAACAACTCGAATGCGCGCAAGGCGGAAGCTGATGGCGAAGCTTTCTACATTGAGCAGACTGGCAAGGCGAAAGGCGCCGAGGTACTGGCAGTAGGTTTGGCCAAAGCGGAGGCTTACGACGCGCAGGTGAAGGCGTTGGGCGCGAACGCGACGGCCATTGTGAATGGTATTGATGCTATTGCCAAAAGCGGTATGCCGCTTGTGCCGCATATTCTGGTGGCGGGCGGAAACGCTTCGTCGCTTGATGGGTTAGCAGCCGTTCTTATGAAGTACATGACTCCGGGAAAGTAACTGGCCACGGCGAAAGCAGTGGACGATGCCGGTGGGAGCGGTTTCTGGGGCGGCGTAGGTGGCCCCACCGGCGATGTTGACGGGATCGAAGACGGTGATGTCGGCGAAGTGGCCGGGGGTGAGGAGGCCTTGGCGGGCCATCGAAAAGCGGGCGGCAGGCTGAGCGGTGATCTTGTGAATGGCTTGTTCGAGGCTCATCCAGCGGCGCTCGCGGACGATCTCGCCGAGCAGGAAGGGGAAGGTGCCGTAGAGGCGGGGATGGGGGCGGCCTTTCACGAAAAAGCCGTCGCTGATGACGGAGCAGAGGGGGTGGGTGAGCAGCTTTTTTAGGTTCTCGTCGCACTGGTTGAAGGCGAGGATATTGACGTTGCCTTGCTCGGCGCGCAGGAGGGAGAAGATGGCGTCGACGGGGTGTTCAGCGAGGGCTTCGCCGACGGAGGCGAGGTCGGAGCCGACGAAGCGTTCGCTGACTGGGGTGCCGACGGCGGTGATGAAGATATCGCTCCACTGTTGGGGGATCTGGTCGATCATGGAGGCCCTCATCTTGCCGCGGAGAGCGGGGTCGGCGAGTCGGGCGAGCAGGGCTGGGGTGCCGCCGTCGAGGGCCCAGGCGGGAAGGAGTTGCGTGAGAACGGTGCTGCCGGCGAGGTAGGGGTAGCTGTCGAAGGCGACGTCGATGCCTTCGTCGCGGGCGGCTTCGAGCTTTTCGAGGGCTTGGGCTTGCTTGGCCCAATTGCGGCGGCCTACGGCTTGTAAGTGGGAAATCTGGAGGCGGCAGCCGGTGGCGCGCGCCAAGTCAAACTGTTCGTCGAGTGAATGTAGGAGGCCATCGCCGTAGTCGCGCATGTGGGTGGCGTAAACCTTCCCGGCGCGAGCGGTTACGCGGCAGAGGGCAATCAATTCATCGGGGGGAGCGGTGGAGCCGGGGGCGTACATGAGGCCGGTGGAGAAGCCGGCGGCTCCGCCTGTGAGGCATTCGGCCAAGCTCTGTTCCATGGTGTCGAGCTCGGCTGGCGTGGCTGGGCCTTGGCGTGGACCCATGGTGGCGACGCGGAGCGTGCCGTGGCCGACGAGGGAGCGGACGGTGACGAGTTCGGCCTGGGCTTCGGCTTCAGCGAGATACTCCTGGGCGCTACGCCAGGCCCAATCGCGGTCGTAGCCAAAGAGGATGCCATTGGCAAAGTCCTGGACTTCGTGACGGTGGGTTCCGCACGGATAGGCGGAAAAGCCGCAGTTTCCGACGACTTCGGTGGTGACGCCCTGGTCGGTCTTGGCGCGGTGGCGGGTGAGGACTTGGAGGTCGGAGTGGCTATGGAGGTCAATGAAGCCGGGGGCGACGACGAGGCCGGTGCAGTCGAGATAGAGGCAGTCGGAGGGCGCAGGTACGGCACCGACGGCGAGAATGGTGTCGCCGTCGAAGAGGAGGTCACCGGGGCGAGGGGGTGAGCCGGAGCCGTCGATGAAGGTGCCGCCGTGGAGCAGGGTCATTGCTCGTAATTTTAGTTCGGGGGGGGGAGGGAATATGTC
>JANXMS010000356.1 GCA_025354525.1 Acidobacteriota bacterium | reverse complement strand
GATCGGCTTGTCGGCGATCCACGATGCGAAGCTTTCGCTGTACCAACATTGGCGGTCGGCCAATATCCGAAAGGTTGATCTGGCGAGGCGGTTGGGAATCCCACCACCGAATGTGGACCGGTTGTTTCGGTTTGATCGGGCGACCCGGGTGGACCAGTTGGAGGCGGCGTTTTCGGCGCTGGGTAAGCGGTTGGTGGTGACCGTTGAAGACGCAGCTTAGCGCTCGCTGAGTTTTCTCGAGCGCCGTATGACAAGGAGAGTGGCGAAATGGAAAGGCAAAAGACGAGGACGGCACCACTGCCCAAGTTTGCGAGCGAGGGGGAGGAGGCGAATTGGTGGGCGAGCGAGGATGGCCGCCAGTTTTTGAAGGTGGAATCGGCTCGCCAGCGAGATAAAGCGCCGGGCTCGAAGCTGGTGTTGAAAGTTGCCAAGGCGAATTGCGTCCAGATCGCTTTGCGGTTGCCCTCGCCCGATTTGGCTGAGGCCCGCGAAATAGCTGAGCGCAAGGGAATCGGTTATCAGACCCTGCTAAAGATCTTCGTTCATGAGGGACTTCAGCGCGCAGGGCGGCAACGTACCTGAGCCGCCTGGAAACAACGCGGGAGAGGCGCAATGCTCAGAGACTACATGCGGGTTGGCGGCGTCGGGATCTGAACGACAGCCTTCCGGCGCACCGCCACCGTATGAGGCGCCTGGAGTGTTTGAATCCGCAACGGGGTATCATCACGATATGAAACCGCTAACGGTGGAACTGATTCCTGATTTGGAATTGGGTGGATTTACGGCGCGGGTACCGGACATTCCGGCGTATGGAGAGGGCGAGACCGAAGAGGGGGCCGTTGCTGATTTGAAGATAGCGCTGGCGGCGTATGTTGAGGCGTTCGGGCTGGATGATGCGATGGCGCGTTTGAATCCTCCGAGTTCCCTGCGCCAAATGGATATCGAGTTGGAAGACTTGGTTCGTGCCTAGACTGCCCCGTCCTTCTGGGTTGGAGATGGTGCGGTTTCTCCAGGTACAGGGCTTTACCGTAGCGCGAATTCGGGGGAGTCATCATGTTATGGAGAAACAATCGGTTAGGACAACAGTGCCGGTTCACGGCAGCGAGATTCTCAAGATTGGTACTCTGCGAGGGATCCCGAGGGACATCGACATGAGCGCGGCTGAGTTCACTCGAATTTGGTGACATTCGGTTCCGGCTGATTTCTAGATTTCGGCGCAGCAAGCGAGATGTAATTGGGATTCGAGGGATCGCCGCAATGGGATTTCGGTGCGCTCGAGAGCGGTGATTTCAGTTGCCTGTGCTTATCCGCGTAGATATTGTTACGGCAAGGCCGCGGGAGAGATGAATGGGAAAAGAGTTAGGATAGGTCATTCAGCCCTCGGCTGTTTAAGGTATTTTCTCACTCCGAGAATTGAGTTATCTTCACCGCGCGCCCATCGGGGAATACCGCGCAAATCTCTAATGCCGCGCCTACCGCTTGCAGGTAACCGGCGAGCGTGCTGACGTACATATCCGTGCGACGTTCCAGCTTAGAGATGTCGCCTTGCCCCATGTGTAGTTCCGCTGCGATCTTAGTCTGAGTTAACTCGCGGGCCTTTCGCAGTTGCAGCAAGGACATCTCCTCGATCAGGCGGCGGTGCTCGACGTCGCTGGCGGCCCGTGCTTCTGTGGACATCTTCGCGCGTAGTTCCTGGAAATTCTTAGCCATGTTCGGCCCTCTGCTTCTCGATGGTTTGCAAATGCTCTTGGAACAGCCGGTCCGCGATGGGAACGTTCGTCTCGTACCAACGGCCATCGCCGGTCTTATCTCCAGCGACCAGCAGAATAGCGGTGCGCCGCGGGTGGAAGGCATACAGAATGCGCAGCGGATCTCCACCGGCCTGGGCGCGGAGTTCGCGCATTTCTGGAAACCGAGATGACTTCATTTGTGAACTGAACGGGAAGCCGAGATTGGGTCCACGTTCCATCAGAAGTCGAACCCGGGCGTCGACCTTAGCTTGCTCGGATTCAGACAAGGTGTGCCACCATTCCTCGAACTCGGAGGTGAACTCAACTTCCCAAAGCACCATTCACAGATAGCATAGGAGCCATAGAGAAGGAACGCAATGGCAGCATCGGAGTGGGTCGTCCGTCCAACTCCGACCCTGCTGAAGATGATCGTTCCTGAGGGACTTGAGCGCGCAGCGCGGCAAGGTGACTGAGCCGCGTCGAGCAGTAGCTGGGCTGGCCGCCTTTGCTAGATGCTCAGGCGGTCGAGCTTGCCCTGGCTGTCGCCGAAGCGCTCGGGTTCGACTCCCATGCGGTCGAGCATCGATACGAATAAGTCGGCCATCGGGGTTCCCTTGGCGTAGCGGATATGGCGGCCTCCCTTCAGGCTCCCGTTGGCTCCTCCGGCGAGGATGAGGGGGAGGTCGGCGTGGTCGTGGAGGTTGCCGTCGGAGATGCCGCTGCCGTAGGCGATCATCGAATGGTCTAAGAGCGTTCCGTCGCCTTCCTTGATCGACCTCAGTTTTTCGAGGACGTAGACCAGGGACTGGATGTGGTAGCAGTTGATGCGGGTGACCTTCTCGATCTTTTCTTTGTCGCCGCTGTGGTGGGTGAGGCCGTGGTGGCCTTCGGGGATGCCGACTTC
>JANXMS010000355.1 GCA_025354525.1 Acidobacteriota bacterium | reverse complement strand
AATCCACCTTCCCGGTTATCATCGTCGAAATGTGCCGCGTATTGCATTTTTGCGTCCCTACTATTCGCTTTTGGATGATGATTTAGGGTGGTCAAGCCCCAGGCTATTGTAAGAGACTGCGCAATTTCTTTTCCTTGATCTCGCTGCTCCGGTGACGCGGGAGCTGAGACCGACGACCCTCAAAGAACACCCAGCTATGGTTGGTTCCTTCAGAAAAAGTGCAGCCCCGGGACGCCAGCCACCGCTTCAGTTCTCTCGAGGTTATCGCTTAATGGTATCCGATTGGATAAGCACAGGCAAGCTTTCAACGGGAGTGCCGGGGCGACTTACGCTGATTCACCTTCACGCGGACGGCGACGACCAGCGCCCTATTTGGCATTCCGCTTTTTCAGGCGGCTGGTACGGCGGATCTCCTGATACTCCCACATCAATTCGTCCTCGGACGCGCCCCAAGCCGAGATCATCGCGTCGAGTTCCTTCGCCGCCGCGCGCATGGCTTCGACGTCCGCCTTGCGGCTTCGCTTCTGCGCCGGAATGAAAAACCCCAGCGTCTCGCCGTGGCGAGAGATGGCGAGCGGACGCCCGCCTTCCAAATACCCCGCAAGGTTTGCCCGGAACTCGCGCATGCCAACTTTTTCGGTTTCCATAATTGCGTACGCTGTGTACACATTAGCATCTCCACCAATCAGGCGATAGTCCCGCCGGGAGCATGCGGTTCAGATTCCTGATACCCCTATCCCGGCCAACAAGCATCGAACCACATCTGCAGCGTGGTCCGGTGCCAAGTAGGGCTGCGTCCACTAACATAAGGCTCCCACTCAGTTTTGAATCTCTCCTCCAGAGTCGCCCGGTCAATCAACCCCGCCTTGGCCAGAAATATAATGTCTCGAATATCCCGGTCCCCGCTCCGTTCCAGCTTAGTCAATGCCAGATCATGGGCTTCCAAAGCCCAAAGATGCAAGTGGCTCCAAAACGGAAAAACGCGAATCAGCCGTTCTTCATAATCGGCTGGATAACTCGCCACCCCAACAAAATCGAGGTACACCCGATGCTTCTTATGGAGCGCCGATCCCTTCCCCGCAACTTCGACCAGATAACCCGCCGATTGCACCGGCACCACATTCACCACATCCAAATCCGCAGTCTCTCGCCCCAAACCGTAATGTTGGCTCACCACAAATCCACCGATGCAATGCAAGTCAACGGGTGCATCGAGTAGGTCATTTAAAGAAGAAAGAAAAGAGTTCCACGGCTCTGCGGGTAGATCATTCGGCATCTGTCGATTCCGCTGTTCCTGCCCGGCTCAGAACATTCCAACGCGCCGCCATCGCTGACCGGTGCCCCCGCATCCACTCTCTCACCGCCGTCGGCATCGCATCCCAACACAAAGTCGTTTCCGCCAGCAACCGAGCCGCCTCCAACTCCCGCAACGCCGCCGACATCCCGACCGATTCCACGCCCGCCAACTCTAATACGAATCCCATCCGATTCGCTATGTTCCGCAGCTTCGCCTGTCGCACCAGCCAAGTAAAATCGAGCCGCTTCGCCGTCGTCCGTACAAGCCACGGCAGCGCCGCAACTACCCGCGCGTCCAAATCCGGTTGCGATAGGATCGACACCAACAGGCTGTCCGCCCGGGGCTTGAGTCGAGCCGGCCGCAGGTGAGCGAAAAGCTCGTACCCCAACGCGCTCAACTGCGCCCGGAATCGGTCATCGCCCGTGTCGCGGTTTTCCGCCGTGAGCCGACTGCGCAATCGCAGGGTCAACGGACGGGCACCGCTTTCGAGAAGCGATAAATACGGCTGCGAAACGCCCAGCAACACAGCCGCCTCCACCTGAGTGAGCTTACTGCGTGTCCGCCATTGCTGTACGTCTTCCGCCACTATTTGTAATATTACACAAATCTGGCGCACAATCAATAACGCGGGCCCGTAGGCTCCTCCTCCCCGCCCATCGACCCGCGGCGCTCCACTACTGGCGATAGCGTTCGTCACGAGCGGAGCGTGCGCATCGCGGACAGGAGATCCCAAAGCATGCCCGCGAGTTGACACAGACCAAGACCGCCGAGGAGCTACACATAGTGCGAGGCGACGGATCTAAACTGGAGCGCCGCGCGGACATGTACGTCAGCACGCTCGCCGACTACCTGCAAACGGTGGGCGCGGAATTAGAAATTCGAGTGGTATCCCCCGATGGGCTCGCGGTGAAGATCACTCAGGTTTCGGAGTAGCCCCCCGCAATCCGGACCTACTACCAGAAAACTCAGCGAGCGCTAAGCTGCGTCTTCAACGGTCACCACCAACCGCTTACCCAGCGCCGAAAACGCCGCCTCCAACTGGTCCACCCGGGTAGCCCGATCAAACCGAAACAACCGGTCCACATTCGGTGGTGGGATTCCCAACCGCCTCGCCAGATCAACCTTTCGGATATTGGCCGACCGCCAATGTTGGTACAGCGAAAGCTTCGCATCGTGGATCGCCGACAAGCCGATC
>JANXMS010000329.1 GCA_025354525.1 Acidobacteriota bacterium | reverse complement strand
GCCACGCTGCCGAACGGCACGGTGGGAACGTCCTACGCGACTACCGTAGCTACGCAGAACGGGGTTGGTGCCGTGACGTTCGCCGTCACCACCGGAACCCTGCCTGCCGGCCTCACGCTGGTTCCTTCGACCGGTGCCATCAGCGGCACGCCCACGACGACGGCCACTTCGACGTTTACTATCACCGCGACAGACTCGACCGCCCAGACCGCCCAGCGGAGCTTTACGGTCACCATCGCGGCGGCCTTCACAATCTCGACCTTGACGCTGCCGAACGGCACGGTAGGAACGCCCTACGCGACTACCGTAGCTACGCAGAACGGGGTTGGTGCCGTGACGTTCGCCGTCACCACCGGAACCCTGCCTGCCGGCCTCACGCTGGTTCCTTCCACTGGCGCCATCAGCGGAACGCCCACGACGGCCGCCGCTTCGACGGTTACCATCACCGCTACAGACTCGACCGCCCAGACCGCCCAGCGGAGCTTTACAGTTACCATCGCCGCGGCGTTCGTGATTTCGACGAACTCGGTGCCGGATGGCGCTCCGGGGGTAGCGTACTCGACGACCGTGGCAACTCAGAATGGTGTTGGCGCGGTAACGTTTGCCGTCACCACCGGAACCCTGCCAGCAGGTTTGACGCTGGCGCCCTCCACCGGAACGATCAGCGGTACACCGACAACGCCAAGCGTGTCGACATTCACGATCACCGCGACGGACTCCACCTCGCAGACCGCGCAGCGGAGTTTTCCGATTACCATCACGCCCGCCTTTTCGATCCTCACGACGACTCTGCCCAATGGGATCGTCGGAGCGGCCTACACGGCGACTGTCGAAGTGCAGAATGGTGTTGGCGCGGCTACGTTTGCCGTCGCGCTCGGCAGTTTGCCGCCGGGTCTGACTTTGAATCCGAATAGCGGCACGATCCGCGGTACCCCGACCACCGCGGCCGTTTCAACCTTTACGATCAGTGCGGCGAGCGCCTCTACGCAAAACGCTCAGCGGAGCTTCACGGTCACCATGGCAGCACCGTTCGCAATTTCCACGTTGACTCTCCCAAGTGGAACGGTAGGGTTGGGCTACTCCCGAACCTTGGGCACCCAAAACGGGATCGGTGCCGTATCGTTTGCGGTCACCGCCGGCGGCCTCCCGGCCGGCCTCACGCTCGGGTCAACCTCGGGAACTATTAGCGGTACACCCACCACTACGGGTGCAACTACGTTTACCGTTACGGCTACCGACGCCCAAGGTCAGACCGCCCAGCGCACCTTGTCCATTACGATCGACCCTGCGTTCGTCATCTCAACCACCTCCCTTCCGAATGGCGGCGTTGGTGGCGCTTACTCGGCGACCGTCTCGACGCAAAACGCTGCTGGAGCAATCGTGTTCTCAATATCGGCGGGCTCGCTGCCGTCGGGCCTCACGCTGGCAGCCAATACCGGCGTAATCAGTGGAACCCCCACCACGGCTGGCTCCACCACATTCACGATTCGAGCCTTCGACAGCTCGGAGAACACGGCTCTCCGTGCACTCACCATCGTCGTCAACTCCGCCCTCGGCCTCACCACCACCCAATTGCGCGACGCAACGGTTTCGAGTCCTTACTCAGAGATCGTCGCCACGGCAAACGACATCGCGCCGACCACCTTCGCGATCACACAAGGCTCGCTGCCGGCCGGTCTCACCCTTGCTCCGGCCAGCGGGGCGATCAGCGGCACACCCACCGCCAGTGGGCTCGTCAACTTTACCGTCACCGCCACCGATTCCCGGGGTCAAACCGCGGCCAGGGCGCTGAGCATCAACGTTCTGCCGCGCTTCGTAATTTCCACAACAAGTCTGCCTAATGGCGTAGTTGGCGCGGCGTACAGCGCGACCGTGCAGACCCAGGGCCTGGTGGGTTCAGCTTCGTTCTTTGTCCTCTCGGGTAGTTCGCTGCCGAACGGACTGACGTTTGATCGGGCCACCGGAACGATCACAGGTACACCGCTCGATGTTGGCACAAGCACGTTTACGATTTACGCTTCCGATTCGTTCGACGCCGAGAGTCGTAGCGCCAGCGTCGTGCTCTCGATCACGGTGGGTTCCTCATTGAGCATCACGACCACCTCTCTTCCGACGGCTACTACCGGGGCGATGTATAGTCAGACTCTTGCCGCGACTGGGGGGATTGCGCCCTATACTTGGTCACTGGCCAGCGGCACTTTGCCACCCGGCCTGACGCTTACCGCCGCCTCGGGGAACTTGAACGGATCCACTTCGCAGGAAGGCTCCAGCAACTTTACCGTTCGAGTGACCGATAGCCGAGGCAACCAAGCGGAGCGACCGTTTACCCTGCGCGTGCAGTTGGCGCTTAGCGTTACCGCCCTCGTCCTTCCGATTGAACAGGGCCAAATCGTGGCCACGCCCGTTGCGGTGGTGGGCGGGCGCGCGCCCTATCGGTTTGCCCTGCTCAGCGGTGCGCCGCCTGCTGGCGTAAGCTTCAACGCGGCCACCGGTACTTTCACCGGCACCGTGTCCAGCGCGGTGGGCCAGTATGCGGCGGTTGTCCAAGTCATCGACAGCCTGGAGCAAGTGTCCTCAAATACGATTCTGTTCATCATTACCCCCCGGGGCCCGGCTTCGCTCTCGATCAATCCCGCCACCTTGCCTAACGGTACGGTCGGGCTATCCTACAGCGCTCAGGTCGGGGCGGCGGACGGCACCCTGCCGTATACCTTCGGGATCGGACAAGGCTCGTTGCCGCCGGGTGTGGTCATGAATGGGAATGGCACTTTCCTGGGTACGCCTTCGCTTGCGGGATCGTTCACGTTTGGAGTCATGGTCAATGATGGCGCTGGGCGTTCGGTCGGACAGCTTTATACCGTCACTATTTCCCAGCCAAGTATTCCCCTTTCGATCACGACCGAGTCTGTGCCTTCCGGAGTAGTCGGCCAATCTTATGGGGCCTCTTTCGGTGCCAGCGGCGGCCGGGCGCCGTATGCCTTCAGCCTAGCCGGCGACCTACCGCCCGGGGTGGTGTTTACGAGCAACGCTGCCTTGGCCGGAACTCCCACCGCGCCCGGCACGTTCCGGTTTACCGTCAGTGTTACCGATGCGCTTACCGCGCGCGCCAGCCGCGCTTTCTCGATCACGATCGTCGGCCTGGTGGAGATTACGACAAATTCGCCGCTGCAGGATACTGCCGTCGGCCAGCCTTTCTCGCAGACGTTTGCAGCCACCGGCGGAACCCCGCCGTACTCGTTCGCCTTTACCGGCTTGCCGGCTGGGCTGAGTGGCAACAGCAGCGGCGCGGTAATTGGTACGCCCACCGCGGGGGGACCCTTCACCTTCTCGGTCGAGGCTACGGACACTCGCGGCCTGAAGGGGAGCAAGGGCTTCTCCGTCCTGATTTTCGTCAAACTCGAAATCAAAAGTTCGCTGGGGACGGCGCCGGTTCCTTTGAACCAACCCCTCGGCGGCGGCTTCGCGGCCGTCGGCGGAAAGCCGCCTTATCGTTGGGCGGTATCGAGTGGCGCATTGCCCGCGGGCGTCGCCTTCGATTCAACCACGGGCCAACTCAGCGGGTCGCCGACCTCTCCGGGGACGTTCTTCTTCGGTGTGACGGTTACGGATGCGCTGCAGAACACAGCGACAGGATCAGCCACGATTCGAGTATTGGCACCGGTCAGCATCACGACGACTTCGCTACCCGGCGGAGTTGTCGCTACCGCCTACGCCGCCAGCGTAGGCGCCACGGGCGGCCTGGCACCCTACGCGTTCTCGATCTCTCAGGGCTCCTTGCCGACGGGTGTCTCATTCACCGCCGACGGATCGATATCCGGCACGCCCACCGCCTCGGGAACCTTCAACTTCACAGTTCAGGTACGCGACGCCACACCCGACACGGCCGCCCGAGCCTTCTCGATCTCGATCGGGCTGCCGCCGCTGCCGCCGCTCAGTTTCGTGGGCACGTCGCCGACGATTCAAACCGGTCAGCAAGGCGTCATCACGGTGCGGCTCGAATCGCCCTATCCGGTTCCGATCACCGGCACCCTGACGCTCGAATTCACCCCGAACTCGGCCAATCCGGTGGACGACCCCGCCGTGCAGTTGACGAGCGGTGGCCGAACGGTCACCTTCAACATTCCGGCCGGGCAGACCGAAGCGCAGTTCGCAATCAATCCGCTGCGGTTCCAAGTCGGCACCGTTGCGGGTCAGGTGCAGCTCCAAACCGTCTTCACCCCGACCGGCGGACAACCCACCCCGGGACCGACGGCGACCGTGACGTTAGCACGCAGCGTTCCGGTGATCACTTCCGCTTCGCTGGCCGTGGCTCCGGGCGGCTTTACGCTCACCGTCGAGGGCTTCTCGAATACCCGCGAGGTGTCGCAGATGACCCTGCAATTCACCCCCGTCCCCGGCAGCATCCTGCTGGAGACGACTACGTTTACCCTACCCGTAACCGGTGCCTACAATGCTTGGTATGCAAGCGCCGCGTCACTGCCCTTCGGCGGCGGCTTCCGCTTCGCCCTGCCGTTGACGGTTACCGGAGACCCGAGCGTCATCGATTCGGTCGTCGTCCGGATCTCGAACAGCGTCGGCGAATCGCTGCCCCTTACCGGTCGTAGAAACTAAGCCAATTGTCGCCTTGCTTGACGATACGGCTCCTGCGCAAGGAGCCGTATTCATCCAGCAGGATATGCCGTGGCGGATGTTGAATGATCACGAACGGTACCGCCGATTCGGCCACGGCTTGCAGCGAAGCGTCGAACTCCTTCGGCACCGTGAACGGCGGATCGATGAATACGATATCGGCTTCAATCTTGCGCAATGTATCGCTCGCCTTGCGTCTGATGATGGCCGTGCGGGCTTGCACGGTGAGCGCCTTGATGTTCTCGAAAATCGTCCGGAGCGCTTCTTTATCCCGCTCGATGAACAGAACGCGCTTCGCCCCTCGGCTCAACGCCTCCAAGCCCACCGCCCCTGTGCCGGCGTAAGCATCGGCGAAAACCGCGCCCGGCAGACGGGTTTGCAAGATGTTGAACAGCGCTTCGCGCAGGCGATCCGGCGTCGGACGCACGTCCATCCCTTCCACACTCAGCAGCCTACGGCCGCGAAATTCTCCAGCAATAACTCGCATATTTACCCTACTAATACTAAGCCGTAGCGGCGCTGCCAGTGTTCGCGCAAGTACGCGACCGCTTGGCGCAAGGCCGTTTCACTCGGCGGATGATCAATGAACGCGTTCGCTTCGTTACGTGCAATTTCGAGCAGCTCGCTATCGCGCAGAATGTTGCCAAAACGCAGCGCCGGAAGCCCACTCTGCTTGGTTCCGAAAAATTCGCCTGGGCCGCGTAGCCGAAGGTCCATTTCCGCAATGTAGAAGCCGTCGTTCGATTCCACCATCGTTCGAATCCGCTCCTTGCCCGTTTCGCTCAGCTTCTCAGTTACCAGCAGACAGTAGCTCTGATCGCCCCCACGTCCCACCCGCCCCCGCAACTGGTGCAACTGCGCCAGCCCGAAACGCTCTGCCTGCTCAATCACCATCACCGTAGCATTCGGCACGTCGACGCCGACTTCGATAACCGTCGTCGAAACCAGAATTTGGATCGTCCCCTGCTTGAAAGCCGCCATGACCGATTCCTTATCGCTCTGCGCCAGCTTGCCGTGCAGCAGGCCCACCTGGAACTGCGGGTACACCGTCTGCGACAGCATCAGGTACATCTGTTCGGCCGCCTTCATCGCTTGCGTTTCGCTCTCTTCGATTACGGGGTAAACGACGTAGGCCTGTCGTCCGGCCTCCACCTCGCCCTGCACAAACGACCAGACCTCTTCGATCCTCGGCGATGCGACGTGGGTCGTGATGACCGGGCGGCGGCCGGGCGGCAATTCGTCGATCACCGACGTGTCTAGATCGCCATACACCGTCAACGCCAGCGTCCGCGGAATCGGCGTTGCCGTCATCACCAGCACGTCCGGCTTCTGCCCCTTCTCCATCAGCCGCAACCGCTGCATCACGCCAAACCGATGTTGCTCATCAACGATCGCCAGGCCCAGTTTGTGGAACTGCACGTCGTCTTCGAGCAGCGCATGGGTGCCGATCGCCACATGGATCAGCCCGCTCGCGATCAGCCGCCGAATCGCTTCTTTCTCCTTCGGTTTGAACGAACCCGAAAGCATCACGCACTGGTAGCCGAGCTTGTTGAACAGGTTCTTGAAGTACGCGAAATGTTGCGACGCCAAAATTTCCGTCGGGGCCAGCACCGCCACCTGATAGCCGTTCTCGATCGCGATGATCGCTGCTTCGGCTGCCACCAACGTTTTGCCGCTGCCCACGTCGCCCTGTAACAGGCGGCTCATCGGCTGCGGAGCGGCCATGTCCCGCGCGATCTCACCCAGCACTCGCTTCTGCGCGCCGGTCGGCTTGAAGGGCAGCATGGCCTTGATCTTTTCGCGCACCTGCCCGTTCAGCGCGAACTGAATGCCAATCACCTCGCGGGCCTTGTGGCGCTTCAGCGCCAGCCCGCATTCGAGCCAGAAAAACTCTTCGAGGATCATCCGCACATGCGCCGGAGAACGGAACGCGTTCAACAGCCGGATGTCGCTGTTTTCGTCCGGGAAGTGGATGCCCTGGATGGCGGTCCAGCGGTCGGGCAGCTTCAATTGGTCGCACAAGGTCTGCGGCAGCATGTCTTCGACCGGCGGGACTGCGTCCAAAACCCGTCGCATCAGCACCCGCATCAGCTTCGGGCTCACCCGTTGGGCGGCTTCATAGATCGGCACCACGCGGCCCGTATGCAGCGTGGTGTCGCCGTCCTCGTCGTCTTCGGAGAGAATCTCAAACTCCGGATTCTTCATCAGCAGTTCGCCGCGGTAGGTGTCGAACTCCACCTTGCCGAAAACGGCCAGCCGCATGCCTTCCGCTAAAACCTTCGCCAGGTAGCCGCCGTTGAACCAACGCCCGATCAGCGGCATGCGCCCGGCGTCGCCGAGAGTGGCTTCGAACAGGCCGACGCGCTTGTTCTTCAGCACCGGCAGCTTGGTCGCCCGTACTTCCACCAGCACGGTTGCCATTTCGCCCGGAGCCAATTGGTCGATTGGTTTCAGGTTCGAGCGGTCTTCGTACCGGAACGGGGGGTAGTGGAGCAGGTCGGCAACGGTCACCAAGCCTTTGGTCTCCAGCATCGCCGCGCGCTGCGGTCCCACGCCTTTTACATAAACGAGCGGGGTTTCAAGATTCACTTACGATACAATTCCCTGTGATGAAAGCCGTTTCAGTATTCCTATTCTCCGCTATCCTCGCGATGGCCGCAGACTTGCGCGTTGGTATCGTCGGAACCGACACGTCGCACGTGATCGCCTTCTCCAAAATCCTCAACGATCCGAAGAACCCCGACCATCAGCCGGGTGCCAGAATCGTCGCCGCCTACAAGGGCGGAAGCAGCGACCTCGAGTCTAGCCGGTCCCGCGTCGACGGCTACGCCAAAGAGTTGCAAGAGAAATGGGGCGTTGAAATCGTACCCGACATCAAAACCCTGTGTGAAAAAGTGGACGCGATTTTGCTCGAAAGCGTCGACGGCCGCATTCATCTCGCTCAAGCCCGCGAGATCTTCAAACACAAAAAGCCGGTCTTCATCGACAAGCCCCTAGCTGCCACCTACGCCGACGCGCTCGCGATCGCGAAGCTCGCCAAAGAGTACGGCGTGCCCTGGTTTAGCTCGTCGAGCCTGCGCTGGAGCGATGGCATTCTCGATGCTAAAGGTGCCAAAGCCGTCGCCGTTTGGGGCCCCGGTCCCATCGATGCATCCCACAAAATGGATATGACCTGGTATGGCATTCACGCCGTCGAAATGCTCTACGCCATGCTCGGCCCGGGTTGCGTCGAAGTCACCCGTATCGTTTCGGGCGATGACGTCGTCGTCGGCAAATGGAAGGATGGCCGCACCGGCACGATCCATCTCTTGCGTCCTTATGGCGATTTCGGCGCGATGGTTTTCAAAGAAAAAACCGTCGTCCAAGGCCCGACCAAGGTCAAGGTAAGCTACGCCCCCATGCTCGGCCAGATCGTGAAATTCTTCCAAACCGGCAAGTCCCCGGTGCCGATGGAGGAGACGATGGAAATCTTCGCCTTCATGGACGCCGCGCAAAAGAGCAAGGATCAGGGCGGCAAGCCAGTGAAACTCCAGTAGTTCGCGGTAAACTGAAGGGATATGTCAGGTTTGCTTGCTGGAAAGACCGCGCTCGTCGCCGGAGTCGCGAATCGTTGGTCGATTGCGTATTCGATTGCCCAGGCTTTTCGCCGCGAAGGCGCGACGCTTCTGTTGACCTATCAGGGTGACCGCTTGAAGGGCCCGGTAGAGGAGCTCGGAGCAGAACTCGGGGCCGCCCGGGTTCTGAATTGCGACGTGACCAACGACGCCGAACTGGCGGCGCTCGTCTCCGTCCTCGAAGCCGAATTCCCCAAGCTCGATGTAGTCGTCCACAGCATCGCCTTCGCGAATAAAGAAGACCTAAGCCGACCGTTCCTGGAAACCTCGCGGGACGGCTATTTGCTTGCGCAGAACGTCAGTTCGTACTCCCTGGTGGCCATGGCCCGGGCGCTGACTCCGCTGATGACGGATGGTGGTTCCATCATGACGCTCACGTATCTTGGCGCCACCCGCGTCGTCGAAAACTACAACGTCATGGGCGTCGCCAAGGCGGCGCTTGAAGCCTGTGTCCGCTACCTGGCCGCCGACCTTGGCCCCCGCAATATTCGGGTGAATGCCATCAGCGCCGGTCCGATTAAGACCGCCTCCGCGCGCGGTATTAAGGACTTTTCAAAGGTGCTCGACGGCGTTGCGCAACACGCGCCGCTCCGTCGGAACTGCGATCCGGCCGAAGTCGGGGACACCGCCGTGTTCCTCGGTTCGAACCTCGGTCGTGGCGTGACGGGAAACACCATCTTCGTCGACGCCGGATTTCAAATCATGGGTCTCTAATCGAAAAATTATGATCAAAGTCGAAGGCGTAAGCAAACGATACCCCGGTCATACCGCGGTCGATAATATTTCCTTCGAAGTGGAAAAGGGCCAAGTGGTTGGCTTCCTGGGGCCAAATGGCGCAGGGAAGACGACGACGATGCGCATCTTGACGTGCTTCATGCCACCCTCGTCGGGCACCGCCTCGGTGGCGGGCTTCGACGTAATGGACCAGTCGATGGAAGTGAAAAGGCGGATCGGCTACCTGCCGGAAACTCCGCCCCTCTATCCCGAAATGGAGGTGGCCGAGTACTTGACCTTCGTTGGGAACTTAAAGGGCATGGGCGGCAACAACCTGCGCAAGCGGGTGGATGAAGTCTCCGAAAAGTGCAACGTTGGGGATGTGCGCAACAAGCTTGTCAGCAAGTTGTCGAAAGGCTACAAGCAGCGGGTGGGTCTGGCACAGGCCATCATTCACAACCCGGAAGTGCTGATTCTGGATGAGCCGACGTCGGGCCTTGATCCGAAGCAAATTCTCGAAACGCGGGATCTGATCAAAGGCCTGGCCGGCGATCATACGATCATTTTGAGTACGCACATTCTGCCGGAAGTCGAGCAGATCTGTGAACGCGTCGTCATCATCTCTCGCGGCAAGTTGGTCGCGACCGACTCGATGGAAAACCTCACGAATCGGATGCGCGGCTCCGAAGTCATTGGCCTCACGGTCGAAGGCCAACCCGAAAGCGGCGTCGTGCAGGAAAAGCTGGAGCGAGTGGCTGGCGTGAGCCGGGTAATCCTGAAATTGACGCAAGACTCGTCCTGTGCGTTTGAAATTGAAAGCCTGCAAGGGCGCAACATCCGCGCCGATTTAGCCCGCGCGGTCGTCGAAGCCGGCTGGAATCTTATCGAACTGCGACCGGTCAGTATGAGCCTCGAAGAGGTTTTCCTCCAACTCACCGCGACGGAGGTATCCGCATGAACAACATCCTAACCATTTGGCAAAAAGAAGTTAAGAGCTACTTTGTTTCGCCCATCGCCTATGCGCTGCTGACGATTTATGCTATCGTCTCGGGCTTCTTTTCGTATGTCGCCGTCGGCTACTTCCTTGATCGTTCGATCGGTGCCCAAGCTGGACGCGGCGGCCCCATGGACGTCAACGAATGGGTGATCCGCCCCGTCATGATGAACGTCGGCGTTATCTCGCTGTTCTTGATTCCGATGATTACCATGCGCCTGTTCGCCGAAGAAAAGCGTTCGGGCACCATTGAACTCCTGATCACCTCGCCCATCCGCGACTACGAAATCGTACTGGGCAAGTGGCTGGGAGCGCTGACGATGTACGCCTGCATCTTGTCGCTGACGCTCGTGAACCTTAGCGTGCTCTTCATTTTTGGCAGCCCGGACTGGCGCCCTGTGGCCACCAGTTTCCTGGGCATGTTATTGCAAGGCGGCTGCCTGCTTTCAATCGGCGGCTTCATTTCGAACACAACCAAAAATCAGATTCTGGCTGGTGCGGCCACGTTCGGCGTCTCCCTGTTGATGTGGACGTTCGACTGGTTCACGGGATTCAAATCCGATGCCTGGGCCAAGGTCCTTGCCTATCTCTCGTTGACCTCTCATTTCGAGCCCTTCTCAAAAGGGGTTATCGATTCAAAGGATGTCATCTTCTACGTTTCGGTCATCGCGCTGGGTCTCTTCTTGACCACGCGGTCGCTGGAATCGTTGCGGTGGAGGGCGTAATGGCGAGCCGTCAAGTTCGATACACCGCCTACGCGGGCACCTACATTATCGTTTTCGTCGCGATCCTCGCCGGGATCAACTTCCTGGCCAATCGCTACAACAAGTCGTTTGACTCGACCACCAATAAGCGCTTCTCGCTCTCGGACCAGACCGAGAAAATCGTCAAGGGTTTGCAAAGCGAGATCAAGATCACGGTGGTCGACAAGACCGACCGGTTCATCGCTTCTCGGGACCTTCTCGATCGCTATAGCAACCTCTCTTCCAAGCTCCGCGTCGATTACATCGACCCCGAAAAGAGCCCCCAGTTGGCGCGCGCCTTGGGCGCTCGCAGCTTCGGGCAAGTTTTCGTTGAACACGGCATCAAGCGCGAAGAAGCCCGGGCGCTCACCGAAGAGGAAGTCACAGCAGCCATAATCCGCGCCCTCAAAACGGGCGAGCGCATGGTCTGCGCGCTCTCCGGCGCCGGCGAATCCGGCTTTGACGAGATGACCGGCGACGGCCTCGGCCTCGCCAAGACGGCGCTCGAACGCTACAACTACAAGACGCAGGTCATCAAACAGTTGCAGAAGGCGGAGATCCCGGCCGACTGCACAACGATCCTCGTCGCCGGGCCTCGTTTCGATTATCCGGAACCCGTTGTAGCTGGCGTCAAGGCTTTCGTCGAAAAGGGCGGCCACGCGATGTTCCTGCTGGCTCCCGCTTTAAAGACGGAGAAAGAAGATGGCGCAGTGAACGAGAAACTGGTGGCCCTGCTCGATAGCTGGGGCATCACGGTCAATAACGATGTCGCCATCGACGAAAGCGGCAGCGGCGTTGATTCCGGCTTCAATAAGTTCGTTTTCGTGCTCGATAAGTATGAGTCGCATCCCATCGTCCGCGACATGCGCGATCTCGGCGTTGCGTTCCCGTTGGTCCGCACGCTAACGACGAAGGACAAAGCGGAAAAGCTTATCGCCACCTCGGAGAAAAGCTTCGCCACCACGACGCTCGATCTAAAGAAACTCTCCGCCGATCCTCCCGCCGGGGCCAAGGGCCCGCTCACGCTGGCCGCTGCCGCCTCGGTCGGCAAGGCAAGAGTCGTTGTCTTCGGGTCCGTCTCCTGGGCCACTAATTCGTTCTTCCGCTATCCCGGGAATCGAGACCTGTTTTTGAACGCGTTCAACTGGATGTCCTCCGATGAGGAGCTCATCTCGATTCGCCCGAAGGATCCCGAAGATCGGCGTCTCAACGTGAGGCCGGGCCAAGCCTGGGTTTTCCCGTTCGCCAGCTTCTTCCCGCCGCTGCTCATTCTCATCGGCGGCATCATGGTTTGGTTGCGCCGGAGATAAGCGATGCCGAATCGAGGATTGCTCGTTGCTGTGGCGCTGCTGGCGATTCTCGCCGGCGGCATCTACTGGTCGAACCAGGACGAAGAAAAGAAGGTTGGGGCACCCGCTAAGGATGCCCCTCCGAAACTGCTCGAGATCCCGGAAGACCAGTTCGTGAAAATTGAAATCAAGCGTCGCGACGGCACCGGCGCCGTCCTCGAACGGCAGCCCAGCGGCTGGCGGCTCATCGCGCCGAAGGCCCTGCCCACCGATACCCGCGCCGTCCAGACCCTCGTCTCGGCTTTGGCGCTCGTGTCGTCGGAACGGCTCGTCGACGAGAAGCCCGGCGATCTGATGCAGTACGGCTTCGCCTCGCCGCAAGTCGAGGTCGCCATCTACCGCAAGGACGGCAAGAAGCACAAGCTGCTGCTCGGCGAAACGTCCCCCCTCGGCACCTCGGTCTTCGCGCGAGTCGATGGCGACGCCCGCCTTTACACCGTCCCCACGGCCACCAAAGCCGCTGTCGACAAGGTGTGGCAGGATCTGCGTGATCGCCGACTCCTGACCTTCTACGACGCGAAACTTGTCCGCGTCGAACTCAACGGCACGGAGTTCGTCAAAGCCGACGGGCGTTGGTCCATGACCAAGCCCCAAGCCTGGCGCCCGGATACTTTCGCCGTCGAAGAATTGGTTAGGAAGATGATCGAAGCCAAAATGGAGATCACCCCGGAAGACGAAGAGCTCACCTTCGCCGCCAAGTTTGCGGCCTCCGGTGCCTACGCCATCGCCCGGGCCACTGACGACAAGGGTACTCAGCAGCTCGATGTCCGCAAAGACAAAGAAGGCAATTTCTACGCCAAGTCCACCGCCGTGGAAGGCTTCTTCAAGTTGCCAGCCGAGGCCGTCGACACCTTCGCCAAAACGGCCGAATCGTTTCGCAGCAAGAAACTCTTCGACTTCGGTTTCGCCGAGCCGTCGAAGGTCGAACTGAAGCACGACAGCACGACGTGGACCTTTGCCAAGACAGGGGCCGATTGGTTTTCAGGCGGTAAGAAAATAGAACCCGGCTCCGTGCAGCAACTGGTCGACCGGCTGCGCGAACTGGCCGCCGTCGGTTTTGCCGCCAAGGGCGGCGGCAAGCCGCTGGCCGACTATTCGATCACGTTGCCCGGCAAAGCTGCCGAAGTGGTCAGCGTCTCCCAGCAAGGCGACGCCTACTTCGCCACCCGCGCCGGAGACCCTACCGTCTATAGCCTCGACGCCAAAATTGTCGACGAACTCCGTCAACTCGCCGCCTCCGCCAAACCGCTTCCATGAATGCGCTCCTGACCGACCTCTACCAACTCACGATGGCCGCCGGCTACTTCGAAGCCGGCAAACATCACGAGGTCGCCACCTTTGAACTCTTCGTCCGCCGCCTGCCCTACAACCGAAACTACTACCTCACCGCCGGCTTGCCCCAAGCCATTGAGTACCTGCTCAATTTGCGGTTCGAACCCGAAGAGATCGCGTGGCTCCGTGCCTTGCCGCAGTTCTCCCGCGTCAGCCCGGAGTTTTTTACTTATCTCGCCGGTCTCCGTTTCTCGGGCGACATCTTCGGCATCCCAGAAGGCACACCCGTTTTTCCGAACGAACCCATTCTAACCATCCGCGCTCCGTTGATCGAAGCGCAGTTGGTTGAAACCTACCTCCTGGCCACCATCGGCTT
This sequence comes from Acidobacteriota bacterium, assembly GCA_025354525.1. Lineage (GTDB taxonomy): Bacteria > Acidobacteriota > Terriglobia > Bryobacterales > Bryobacteraceae. Next base: position 12,186 of record JANXMS010000329.1, on the reverse strand, counting down.
TCAAACGCTCATTGCCAGCAAAGCCGCCCGTATCGTGGAAGCGGCCGGCACGGCCAGCGTCGTCGAGTTCGGCACCCGCCGCGCGCACGGCCCGGAATCCGGCCTGCTCGCCGCCCGCGCCGCTTACGTCGGCGGCTGCATCGGAACGAGCAACGTCCAGGCCGGCTACCGCTTCGGCATCCCTGTCTATGGGACTTCGGCCCACTCCTGGGTCATGAGTTTCGTCAGCGAAATCGACAGTTTTCGCCAGCTCCAGAAACTGCTCGGCGAAGGTACGACTTACCTGATTGACAGCTACGACACGCTCGAAGGTGCCCGCAAAGCCATCGCGCTCGGCCAACCCATCTCTGGCGTCCGGCTCGATAGCGGCAACCTGTTTGAACTCTCCCGCGCCGTGCGCGCTCTTCTCGACGACGCCGGTTTCAACGACGTCAAAATCATGGCGACCAGCGACCTGAACGAATACCGCATCGTCGAACTCACCGCCGCCGCCGCCCCCATCGCCATCTACGGCGTCGGCACCGACCTCGCCACGTCCGCCGATAGCCCCAGCCTTGGAGCTGTCTACAAGCTCGTCGAACTCGAAGCCGACGGCGTCAAACGCTACACCGCCAAATACAGCGAAGAGAAGCACACCCGGCCGGGGGCCAAACAAGTCTACCGTTACGGCAACAGAGACCTCATCAGTTGCGCCTGGGAGTCATCCCCCGAAGGCGGGCCCTCTGAAGCCCTGCTCCGTCCGGTGATGGCCAATGGGCAACTCCTCCAAGCTCTCCCTGACGCCCACCAAGCCCGCCTCGCCGCGCGCGAGAACATCAAGAAGTTGCCCTACGCGCTCAAGAGTCTCTACGCCCCCGAAGAGCACCCATGGCGCGTAGAATACTCGACGGAACTGCTCGCTCTCGACGCTCGCGTCCGCCAGAACCTCCGAGGTGCCAATCGATGAATACCGTTTTCTTCGACGTCGATACCCAACTCGATTTCCTCTACCCGGCCGGCGCACTGTACGTCCCCGGGGCCGAAGCCTTGCTCCCCGCTCTTACCCGTCTCACCGATTACGCCGCTTCCCACGGACTCCCCATCGTCTCCACCATGGACGCCCACTCGGGCGACGACCCCGAGTTTAGAACCTGGCCCCACCACTGCGTCATCGGCTGCCTAGGCCAACGTAAACCAGCCGAAACCTTGCTCGGCACCCGCGGCCGACAGTATTTTATAGAAAAGCAGCAAGTCAACTGCTTCACAAGCGCAGCCCTAATGCCGCTTCTAGCCCATTTGCAGGCCGACCACTACGTTGTCTACGGTGTGGTGACTGAGATCTGCGTCCGTCACGCTCTGCGCGGCCTGTTGGCCACCGGCAAGCGGATAACTCTGCTCACCGATGCCATCAAAGAACTGGACCCGCTCGCCGCTCAGGCGACCCTGAAAGAGCTAGTAGCCGCCGGTGGAGAGATTTCCTCGACGGCGGCCTTCTAACTACTTTTCTGGATTGCTTTCCACCGGCAGCGTCAACTTTGTCGCTCCCCGGTAAAGCCGGTCTAAATCGTAATAAGCGCGCGCTTTTTCAGAGAAGACGTGCACAACCAGATCACCATAATCGAGCAGGATCCATTCGCCGGTCTGATAACCTTCGATGCTCACGGGGCGCTCCCCCGCTTCCAACTTCAGCTCGCCTTCAATTTCATCGGCGATCGCCTGATTCTGGCGATTGTTCCGGCCATGACAGATTAGAAAAACATCCGCCATCGTCGTAATTCCGCGCAAATCAAAAGCGACTATATCTACGGCCTGCTTGGCTTGCGCCGCTTCTGCCGCCAGGAACCAAGTGGGACTGAGTTCTCCTGCATTTTCCTGGATCACTGCCATTTCGGCTTTCGGGTTTTCACTCACGGGTGAGGTCCGCGTTTCGTTTAACTGCAAATCGACTCCTGTCGGTATCGTACTACACTACTATTATCGTGGATTTTCGGCGAATAGTGGTCATCGGTTTGGCCTGTTGCGCTTCTTTGCTCGCGGCAGACTCGCTTGCGGTGGAGAAAGCACGTGCGCGAGTAGCCAATTTGCAGGGGCTATTGGCTGCGGGAGCCGTCTCGGCGCGCCAAGTGGAACAAGCGGAAATCTCTCTGATTCAAGCCAAAGAAGATCAATTGATCGACGAGACTGTCTACGGAGAGCTCGCGATAAATGAGTTGACCGAGGCCCAAGCCCAGGCCATGCGTTCTGCCGCTCAGCGCCGACTCGTCCGCGAACGCACCAAATTAGCCGATGCCGCCAAGCTGGTAAGCGCCGGCGTCGCGCCCCGTTCCTCGCTCCTCCCGTTCGAAGACGACGTCGACCGCGCCCGGCGCACCGTCTCCGCCGCCGAAGAACGCGCCCGCTCCCTCACCGATCTCATCGCACAGGTCCGAGCCGAAGAAGCCTCCAGCGAACCGCCCCCCGAAGGTGTTATGCAGGGCCCCATGCCCATCGTCACCCAATTCATAGGCGGAATGAAATTCGCCCTCGCGACGGATTTCAAACAGGTCGTCCTCGCCTACGAAAAACACTTCGACCGCAAACTTCTCATCAGCGCCCGTGGCCAAACGGCCCTCCACCGCTCGCTGGGCTTCGATCACCGCGACCGCGTCGACATCGGCGTCAATCCAGACGACCCCGAAGGCCGCTGGCTCATAAGTTACCTCGAAAAAGCCCAGATCCCTTTCTTCGCCTTCCGGGCTTCGATTCGTGGCCAAGCCACCGCGCCCCACATTCACATCGGCCCCCCCAGCTTACGCCTCCGCAACCTCGACTAGCATGAATAACCCACAGACCAGCGTCCTCATCTCCGCTGCCCATATCCAGGATCGTGTCCGCGAACTTGGCCGCATGGTCACCCAAGATTTCCCCGAAGGCGAATTAATCGTCGTCGGCATCCTCAAAGGCGCCTTCATGTTCGTCGCCGACTTAACCCGCGCCATCGACCGTCCCTTAAAGCTCGACTTCATGGGCATCTCCAGCTACGGAAAGGGTAAAACTTCGTCCGGTGAGGTGAAGGTTACCAAGGACCTCGACATGCAAATCGAAGGGGCTAACGTCCTCATCGTCGAAGACATCGTCGACACCGGCGTTACCCTCAGCTACCTCGTCGGCGTACTGAGCCAACGTAAGCCCCGGGCCATCCGCATCGCAGCACTCCTCGACAAGCCCGAGCGTCGTTTGCGCCCCGTCCATGTTGCTTACTGCGGATTCCAAATACCCGACGAGTTCGTCGTCGGGTATGGCCTCGATTACGCCGAAGATTATCGAGGGCTCAAAGACATCTGCATTCTCAAAGAAGGCGATTAAACCTTCGGCTTCGGCGGCGGCAGATCGCGCGCTTCGCATACGCTCGAGAAGCCGCCCTTGGCATGAGAGCCGTCGCAAAACGGCTTATTCTCGCTCATTCCACAGCGGCACAAACCGATTGCCGCCCGACCTCCCAGGCCAAACTCCTGTCCAGCTGTATCGACGATGGTGAAATCGCCTTCGATCCGGATCGGACCATTGTTAAAGATAGTTACTTTAGTAGCCATGCGTTGCCTACAATGATGGCATGGGTCGTAGTCTCTTTGCGCTAGGGGTGGTCAGCCTGCTCTTCGGCCAGCCGATGACCCCAGAGTCCATCTTGATCGGTCGCACGCGCTATCACATGATCGAGACCCTGCGGCGCATCCCCAACTACACGTGCCTGGAAACCATCGAACGCTCCACCCGTCGCGCTGATTCCAAGCGCGCTTCGATCATTGATGCCCTCCGCCTCGAAGTCGCCGTCGTCGACGGCAAGGAACTTTTCTCCTGGCCCGGCGAACGCCAGTTCAAAGAACGCGACCTGCGCGAACTTGCCCCCGGCGGGGCCATCGGTAACGGCAACTTCGCCCTCCATGCCAAGTCCGTCTTCGGAGGTGGCTCCGTCACCTTTAAGTTCCACGGTCGTGAGCAGCGCAATGGTCGCGAAGTCGCCCGGTTCGATTACGACGTCCCCCAAAACTTCAGCGGTTATCAAATCCGCGTCGGCGATGCCTCAGCCGTCGTCGCCTATCACGGGCATGTCGTCGTCGATGCCAACTCGCTCGACGTCATCGATCTGGAAGTCGTCGCCGACGATCTCCCGCCCATCCTCAGGCTCAAACGAGCCAGCGACTTCATGCACTACGGTCGACAGCGCATCGGCGATGGCGACTTCCTCCTGCCCCTCTCCTCCGAAATGACCATGGTCGGCATGGATGGCGGCGAAAGCCGAAACAAGGTCAGCTTCTCAAGTTGCCGCCAATACTCGGGCGAATCCGTCGTGCGCTTCGATGAGGTCGAACCCTCCTACGGAGCCGTCGAGGCACCCGCGGCACCGCGCATCCCCACCGAACTCCCCGCTGAACTTCTGATTGAAGTTTCCCTCAATGAAACGTTCCTCCTCGAAAAGGCCGCCACCGGTGATCCGCTCCAACTCACCGTCCGTTCCGATGCCCGCCGTCGCAAAGTAATCGTCATCCCGAAAGGTGCCCATATCCGCGCCCGCGTCGGCGATATCGACCGTCGAGCCGTTCGCGGTTACAATTCCGGCGTAGGCCTTATCCTCGTCGAAATCGAATATCAAGGCCAAATCGTACCCTTGAAGGCCACCGTCGAAGAAGGCGGTTCTATCTCCAGCCGCGCCGGACTCTACGTGCTCATGCCAGCCAACTCCGGCCGCCCAGCCATGGTTTACGTTAAGAGCATCCCGCCTCGGTTACCAAAGGGACTCCTTCTCCAGCTCAGGGTGATACCCTAGTTGAGGAACCGACCGTGATTCAATTTCAACTTGAAACCGACAAAGCCCTCTTCGAAAGTGCCATCCAATTTGGCCAGAAGCAGGTAAAAAAGCTCATCGAGAAGTCGCCTGACTTCTGCCCGATGTACACGCAGAAGGGTAAATGGAAGCATGAAGGGGCCGCCTGGACCCATTGGTGCGACGGCTTCCTCCCCGGCATTCTGTGGCTCTTCCGCCGCTACGAAGCAGACCGCGAAGGCAAGGACGTTGACTATTGGAAGGTCCAGGCAATCCGCTACTCGAAGCCGCTCGAAGTCCGGAAAAACGATCGCGATGTCCACGATCTCGGTTTCATTTTCTTGTCCACTTACTACCGCTGGTACCAAGTCGATCGGAACCCCGAGCACGAAGCCGTTCTGATCGAAGCCGGCAAAACGCTCGCCCTCCGCTTCCGCGAAAAGGGCCAATACCTCCGCTCGTTCGTCAGTGAGGATTCCCTCTTCATCGACATCATGATGAACGTCGGCATCATCTTCTACGCCGCCCGCGCCACCGGCGATAAACACCTGCGCGAGGTCGCTGTCCGCCACGCCCTCACCACACGCCGCATGCTCGTCCGCGGAGATGGGTCCACCGCCCACGAAGGTCTCTTCGATACCACCACCGGTGAGTTCGTCCGCCAAGCCACCCATCAGGGTTACCGCGCCGACTCCTGCTGGTCTCGCGGCCTCGCTTGGGCCCTCTACGGGTTCGGCACATGCTACGAGTACAGCCGCGACCCCCACTTCCTCGAAACCGCCGAAAGCTGCGCCGACTACTACATCACCCACTCCCCCGCTGACGGCGTCGCCCCCTGGGACTTCAACGCTCCTACCGAAAGCCGAAAGCTGCTCGACACCTCCGCCGCCGCCATCGCCGCCTCCGGCCTGCTGCGTCTCTCCCGCTTACTCCAGGACCCCGTTAAGGGCCATTTCTACTGGAACACCGGCCTCCGCATTCTGCGTTCGCTCTGCGAAAAGCACCTGGCCGACAAAGAGAAAGGCTGGGAAGGCATTCTCAAGGGCGGCGTCTACCATCTCGACAAGAAACTAGGCGTGAACGAGAGCGTCATCTGGGGCGACCACTTCTTTATCGAAGCTCTCGAACACGCCCTGCGTCACCTGTAAGACTAGTTCACCGGCTTACTCATCAGCCGCGTTCCAATCACTTCGCCGCTGACCACCATCTCCACCCGACGGTTCTTTTGGCGGTTTGCGGCGCTCGTGTTTGGAACCGCGGGCGTTGTCTTGCCGAAACCGATCGACGTAATCATGTCGCCTTTCAGGCCTTGCTCGATCAAGTAATTCCGGACGGCGTCAGACCGCTGCTCCGACAGCTTTTGATTGAACTCATCGCTGCCCACGTCATCCGTATGCCCTTCCACCTCTAACTTCAGTCCGGGATGCGCCAGAATAATGCCCGAGATTTTCGCCAGCTTTTCCCGCGTCGGCGGCCGCAGCGTGAACTTGCCGAAATCGAACAGCACATCCGAAAGATTCACAATCAGGCCGCGAGCCGAATCCCGCGTTTCCAGAATCAAGTTGAACTGATCGAGCAACTGTTTCCGTAGTGCCCCCTTCTCTTCCTCCGCCCGCAACCGACCCTTCTCCGCTTCCGCCGTAGCCGCCTTGGCCCGTTCCAAGTCCGCCAGAGCAGCCTGTTGCTGCGCCATGGCAGCCTGCTTAGCGATATCCGCCTCCGCCCGCGCCTTCTCCGCTTCCGCTCGGGCTTTCTCGGCCCCCACGCGCGCTGCGTCCGCCTCCGCCTTCAGCTTTCGCGCCTCGGCCGTCGCGGCTTCAGCATCCGCCTTAGCCCGTTCCGCCGCCATCCGATCCATGTCGGCCTGCTTCCGGCGTTCGGTTTCGAGTCGCGCGTTCTCGGCTTCCTTCCTGGCGCGCTCGCCCTCGGCCACCGCCTCAGCTTGCGCCTTCGCTTCCCTTTCGGCCGCCGCCGCCCGTTCGTTCATCAGTTGCTCTTCTTCCCGGCGCTTCACCGTAATCACTCGGGCGTCCTCGGCCGTCTGCACCGCCTCCCGCGAGATCATCGCCACCGGCTTCATCCCCGCCTTACGCGCCAGATAGCCCTCGGACTGCGCTAGCAGGTCCGTAGCCTTCTTGAAGGTGTCTGCCGCATACTTGGCCGCTCCCGTCGCCCGAGCGATCTGCACGGCCTGCCTCGCCTCGTACAACTCAAGCGGTACTTTCGGATCCACCACCATCTTCTGCGTCACCAGCGCCGAATAGTTGCCCCGCTGCAACAGATCGTACTTCGCGTCGATCACATCCACCTTGCCCACCGTATCCGGTCGCACCACGTTCTCGAGCACCACCACATCGCTCGGCCGCGTCACCGAAAAATACGGCTCGGCCGTTACAATCAACCCAAACGCCTGGTTCTCCGTCGTCACGTTCAACTTGCTCTTCGTCCCGTTCAGCAACACCTCGCCCAAGTTGGTCGCGCGACCCTCCGGCGTGATCGCCCACATCACGTAGGTCAAGTACTCCGGCCCATGCATCGTCGCCGGTGCCAAGTTGTCGAACTCCACTTCGATTTCGATATAGCCCTGCTTGGACTCTACTTTCGCCTCGCCGCGCGCCTTCGGCAAGATCGACGTGCCGGCAAAATTAATCTTCGTCGCCCCGCTCCGATGTCGGTAGTTAATCGCCTTGGCCGTCTTGGCCACCACTTCGACCCTGAAAGTCGTCATCGGAACATCCGGATCAGGCTTCTGTGCCAACAAAAGTCCCGCCGAAATCAACAAAAGCAAGCTTCTCAACATTGACGAATTACTCCTCACAACTAGGGATACACGGCAACGGCTGCCCGTTTCCTTCATAGTGACAAATTTGAACTACGCCTGCCGCCCCGCTCCCGCCGACGGCACACAAATCGAAATCGCCGGATCCACCCCAAACCGCGCCCGATACCCAGCCCGCATCCTCGCCTCAAATCCCGCCACCGCCCCCGGTCGCATCAGGTTCACCGTACAACCCCCGAATCCGCCACCCGTCATCCGCGCACCATAAACGCCCTCGATCCCCCGCGCCATCTCCACCAGCGCGTCAAGCTCCCCACAGCTCACCCCAAAATCATCCCGCAAACTCGCATGGCTCTCGTAACAAAGCGCTCCCATCGCGGCAGAACTCTCTGCCTGCAAAAACGCCTTCACCCGCCCGTTCTCACTCACCACGTGCCGAGCCCGCTGCTGAATCACCCCTACTAACTCATCCACTTGTTCCATTCGCGCATCCCGCAGCGAACGCACCCCCAGCTTGTCCCGCGCCTCGGCACACTCGGCCACCCGCGTCCGATACGCGCTCTGCCCCAACTCATGCCGCACCATCGAATTCACCGTCACAATCGCCAAATCTTCCGGCAAGCGAACCACTTGGCTCTCCAGCGTCCGGCAGTCAATCTCCAGCGCCGTCCCCGCCTCCGCCTTCACGCAGACGTATTGGTCCATCACCCCGCAAGGCGTCCCCACAAATCGGTTCTCCGCCCGCCGACACAATTGAATCAAATCCAGCGCCGGAATCGCCCGCCCGTCGAGCAGCGCCAACGCCGTCGCCACTTCTAGCGCCGCCGAAGAGCTCAGCCCGGCTCCTAATGGAATCGTCGAATGCACCCGCAAGTTCGCTGGTTCCACCGGATAGCCCGCCCGGAATAGCTCCTTCGCCACGCCCACAATGTAGTCGCTCCAATCGCCCATCGGCTGCACCACCGGCAGCGCCGAACTCGGCCACCGCCGCTCCTGGCCGTTGTTCTCGGAAACCACCCGCAGTTCGCCACTCGCGTTCTTGCTCCGCGTCACGTAGCAAGTCAGGTCCAACGCAATCGGCAGCACAAACCCTTCGGTATAGTCGGTGTGTTCGCCGATCAAATTCACTCGCCCGGGCGCTCGGTAAACCTTCACGTCCGCACTGCTTCCGCCCCATTTGCGGCGGTGCGCGTCGCTCAGGCTCTCTGTCGTGAGAACCACAGTAAAACTCCTCCAAAGCTCAACATCATCACCCCGCTCCACAAGTTCACATTGGTCTGGGCCAGCGGGGCCCGCATCTCCGGTGCCAGCGCTCCCGCTCCCACCAGCAGCAGACCCACTAATCCAAAGAACACTCCCATAATCGCGCGAAAATCCTTCATGTCGCTCCTCTACCAGAAAAGAATATTCAACAGCAAACAGCCGCCACCTACCGCGATCGCCAAAACTCCAGGCCGTGCATGCCAAGGCGCCCCCTCGGTCGATGGCATCTTCGTCAATCCCCACACCAGCCCTTCGAGCTCTCTGTCCGCTTTCGCCTTCGTCGCCAAGCTCACCGCAATCGTCACAAGAAAACAACTCGACCACGCGAAAATCGCAATCCAGAAGTTCTGCGCCATCGTCGACGGGAACGTATGCAACACCCCGAACATTCCGCCCTTACCTTCGGCCAGCGTCAAACTATGCGTAAACCAAGCCGCCAACGTCCCGGCGAGCAAACCGCTGAACGCCCCGTGCCCCGTCGTCCGCCGCCAAAACATCCCCAGCAAAAACGTCGCAAATAACGGCGCATTCACAAAGCCAAAAACCAACTGCAACAGGTCCATGATGTTGTTGTACTGATGGGCCAAAAACGCCGCCGCAATCGAAAGCGCAATCCCCACCACGGTCGTTATCTTCGCCACCAGCAAGTAATGCGCGTCCGGCGCATTCTTCCGGATGTAGCTCTGGTAAAGGTCATAGGTGAACACCGTATTAAACGCCGTCACGTTCCCCGCCATCCCGCCCATAAAACTCGCCATCAGCGCCGTTAACCCCACCCCCAACATCCCGTTTGGATAGAACTGCACCATCAGCGTCGTCAAAGCCTGGTCATAGTCGTAGTCCGCTCCCTTCATCGGCAGCGTATAGCCGCTCCCCGAGTTCATCAGCGCCACCGCCGCCAACCCCGGCAAGATCACCACAAACGGCAGCAGCATCTTCGGAATCGCCGCCAGCACCGGCGTCCGCCGCGCGTCGTTCATAGAACCCGCCGCCATCGCCCGCTGCACCACTAGAAAATCCGTGCACCAATAGCCAAAACTCAAAACGAATCCCAACCCCGCCGCCAATCCAAACCACTCCACGCCCATCCCGTTCTGCTCCGGGCTACCCGTGTACGCCCACAAATGCGTCATCTGCGGCGCGACGTTCTTCTTGATCCCGTCCCATCCGCCCACCCGCTGCACCGCATAAAATGCGAGCGGCGCAAATCCCAGAACCGTCAAAAAAAACTGCAACACCTCCGTGAAAATCGCGCTCTTCAATCCGCCGAGGAAAGTGTAGACCAGCACAATCGTCGCCGACAAAACCACCGATGCCGTGAAACTCCATCCCAGCATCAGTTGAAACAGCAGCCCCAACGCGTACATCGAAACGCCCGAAGAAAACAGCGTCATCACCGCAAAGCTCACCGCGTTCAAGCCCCGCGTCTTCTCGTCAAACCGCAGCTTTAAATACTCCGGCACCGACCGCGCCTTGCTGCCGTAGTAAAACGGCATCATAAAAACCCCGACGAAGAGCATCGCCGGAATGGCCCCCGCCCAATAAAAATGCGCCGTCATCAAGCCGTACTTGGCCCCGGAAGCGCACATCCCGATAAACTCCTGCGCCCCCAAATTCGCCGCCACAAACGCCAAACTCGTCACCCACAGCGGGGTCGATCGATCCGAAATCAGGAACTGGTCCGCCGACGCCACCTTGCTCCGCAGCGTCCAACCAATGCCAAGAACAAAGAAAAGGTACAGGGCTATAATGCCGTAATCGAGAATCGTCAGCGTCAAACCAAGCAGTGTATCGCGTTCCGCGCGTACAATGGCTGAGGTCCAATTCATGTGGCAACAGATTTATCTTCCCATCGGCGGTAACCTCGCCGCCTCCGCGCTGGTCGCGGGCCTCCCAATCCTGACACTCCTTTTGATGCTCGGCGTCTTCCGCAAACCCGCCTGGATGGCCGGCCTCACCGGCCTCGCCACCGCCATCGCGGTCTCGCTTTTCGCCTATAGAATGCCGGCCCCGGCCGTCTTCAGCTCCGTCGCCTATGGGGCCGCCTTCGGCTTGCTGCCCATCGGCTGGATTGTCTTCTCGGCCATCCTCCTCTATCGCATCACCCTTGAAACCGGCAACTTCGAAATCGTCAAAAACTCCATCGGCAACCTAACCCCTGACCGTCGCTTGCAAGCGCTCCTCATCGCCTTCGCCTTCGGGGCTTTCATCGAAGGGGCCGCCGGCTTCGGCAGCCCCGTCGCCGTTGCCGCCGCCATGCTCACCGGCCTCGGCTTCTCGCCCTTCTACGCCGCCGGCATCTGCCTGCTCGCCAACACCGCCCCTGTGGCCTTCGGTTCCATCGGCATCCCGGTTACGACGCTCGCCCTCACGACTGGCCTGCCCGTCCGCGAACTCAGCGCCCAAGTCGGCCGCCTCTGCGCCCCTCTCTCTTTCTTCGTCCCGTCGTACCTCATGCTCGTCATGGGCGGCTGGCGCGCGCTCCGCGGCGTCCTCCCCGCCGCTCTCCTCTGCGGTGCCTCCTTCGCCGGCTTACAATACCTCGTCTCCAACTTCCTCGGCGCTGAACTCGTCGATATCACCAGCTCCCTCGCCGCCATCGGCTCCCTGGTAATTCTGTTCAAATTCTGGAAGCCGAAAGATACGTTCCGTCTCGAAGGCGAAGTCTCCACCCCCCAGGAAAAGATCCACTACACCGGTGCCCAACTCTTCCGGGCCTGGCTGCCGTATCTCCTCCTCGTCGTCTTCGTCCTCATCTGGGGCCAGAAAGACGTCAAAGCCTACCTCAATACCTTCACCGTCAATATCCCTTGGCCCGGCCTCCACAACATGGTTGAACGCATCGCCCCCGCTGTCCCGAAGCCAGCACCGTACGCCGCCATGTACGCCTTCTCCTGGCTCTCCGCCTCCGGCACCTCCTGCCTCTTCGCTGGCATCGTCGCCGCCTTCTGCCTCGGCGTCTCGCCCAAAAAGTTCGGCGGCATGCTCGTTACCACGACCAGACAACTCGCCCTCTCGCTGCTCACGATCGCCAGCGTACTGGGCTTAGCGTTCCTGATGAACTATTCCGGCGCCACGGCCACCCTCGGCCTCGCCTTCGCCTCCACCGGCCCCACGTTCCCCTTCTTCAGTGCCATGCTCGGCTGGCTCGGCGTCTTCCTCACCGGTTCTGATACCTCCGCCAACGCCCTCTTCGGCAACCTCCAAGTCGTCACCGCCAACAGCCTCGGCCTCGACCCGGTGCTGATGGCTTCGGCTAACTCCAGCGGCGGCGTCATGGGCAAAATGATCAGCCTCCAAAGCATCGCCGTGGCCGCCGCCGCCACTGGGATGAAGGCTGCCGACGAAGCCAAATTATTCCGCT
>JANXMS010000293.1 GCA_025354525.1 Acidobacteriota bacterium | reverse complement strand
TTTCAAAGCCGGCGAGTGAGTCTTGCGTGTTCGAGGCATTGATTCTCCTTCATTTTCAATGCCCTCCTACACTTAAGCAATAACCATTTTTGTGTCTAGTTTTTGGGGTCCACCACATTATCCATAATATCCTCAATCGCTTACGGTTATATTGGCTACTTCTGATGAGGCAAGTATATTATTGCCAAAGTAGTTGACGCCGGACAGCGCCGCGATTACAAAATGCCAAGCCGGTTGAATAGTAGGGCTAGCGGTAGGCCTGAGAGCGGTCTAGGACCCGAAGGATCTCGATAGAGAGTGGTGCCAGCCGGAGAAAGAGTACGCGGTAGTCGCCGACGCGAAGCCGGAATTCGGTCCGGGGCGGTTGGAGTTTTTATGATATCGCCGCTGCCGGTACCCAGTTAGTGATCGATGGCGGAGAGAATCCGCATTGCCGTCTCTCTGTCGATGGCGCGAAGTTCCGCCTGCGCAGTAGGTGACCAGATGACTACCTTCTTATCCGGCACTAGCCGACGATGCCGTACTCTCGGAGCATGTCCTCGTGTGCGATCCCTTCGCCGCGCTGGATCGCGGCATAAGCCTCCTCCAATTCTGCCGCCTCGGATACCGCGACCGGTTCGTGTTCAAACGGCGCGGTGGCCAGAGAACGGGATTTAGGATCGGTAAGAACTTCCAGGAGATGTCCCACCGCAGCAAGCTGGCTCGCGTCGAGTTGGTCGAGCATCTGATGAACTTGTTCTTTCATATCTCCTATCTCCTATCGCGTCGGCACCTTGGTGCCACTCTGTCTAAGGAGCCGCAGGTGATATCAGTCATGGAACAGGGGGAGCGGTTCCCACTCATGGGAGGGCGACTCTAAAATGAGCGTGCCGGAAAAGGCTCCGGATGTCAATCTTGATACGAGTGCAGAAGTCTAGGGACCCGTTTACCGGGGATCAATCCACCACTTTAATCCCCTTCGGTCATACCCCAAACGTTCTATTTTCAAAACTCACTCAATAACTCCCGCCGAATCAACAACTTCCACTCCGACTTTTCGTTTTTCTCCTCCCGCCAAATTCCGTTCACAAGGTGTGAAAATAAAAATAAGTCCCTATCTTATCAACCATCTACCAGGAATTCCCCACCACCCTCCGATCCGTTTTCGCCCCCTCGCCTGCTAGTCTCAAATCAAAGCTGAGTCTAGACTCTGCGAGCGCCCTGCCCTCACCCGGTAGGGCGTTCGCCGTTTTACCCCCAGCTTTCTTAGGAGAACACGATGGAAACGCAACCAACCGACGCCGAGAAAAAGGCCCATCGCGCCGAAACCAACCGCGCCAACGCCCAAAAAAGCACCGGTCCCAAAACCGAAGCCGGCAAAGCCAGCTCCCGCCGCAACGGCCTCAAACACGGTCGACACTCCCAGTTCATCGACTATTCGTCCTCTTTAAATCCCGTTCTCCTCCCCGGCGAATCCATGGTCGACTACTCCCGCGTCCTCGACGCCCTCATGGCCAAACTCGGCCCGCGCGACCACGCCGAAAAAGAAGTCATCTACCGCCTCGGCGCCAGCCAATGGGAATGCCAACGCTTCCGCTGCATCCGAATGTACCTCCTTGAAGACAAGTTCCAAACCGTCGCCGTCAAAATCCAGCACGAAGTCCTCCCGGCCTGCGCCGGAGCGGTCGCCCTCGCCCGCGCTTATCAAGCCGCCGCCGGTCCCGGAGGCGGCCTAGCCGGTCTCCGCCAAGACATCGCTGCCTCCGAACGCTCCATCGCCGCCTGCTATCGCGAGCTCAAGCAACTCCGTAGCCTCGATCCATTCGACCGCCCCCCCGCCAATTTTAATCCGGCCACCGACATCGCCCAGCAGGTCTACACCTCCAATCCGGAGCCAGAAGAAGTTCCGCCCGCGGCACCCGCTCCCATCACGGAAGTCGTTGAAAACACGGATTCTTATCCCGCCGAAACCCCCGAAATCACCGAAATCCAAAGCCAACCGAAGCCAACTCACGCCCGAGCGGAACACGGCTATTCCATCGTCCTGCCGGTCCGTCGAGCCCCCCAGCGTGCCGAACCGCCGCCCAAAGTCCGCCACGCCGGCGGAGGTGCCGCATGATCCGTCTGCTCCAACCCAAATTCTACGCCAAAATCGTCGCCGTTCCCCCGGTCCCGACCACCGAGACCCCCGAAAACAGCGAAATCCAAAGCCAAGCAAACCCAACCGAAGTCCCAGTCAAAGTCCGTAGCGCCGTAGGAGGTGCCGAATGATCCGCGCAGCCCAACTCAAAACGAACCCTTTGCCCCCCGGCTTACGCTCGGCCCAGCCCGACCCCAAGCTGCCCCCCAAACTCGGCAAGGTCTCCACCTGGGCCGAACTCTCTCTCGGCTTCACCCCGGACCCCCGCCAAGCCGAGCTCCTCGATCTCGAAGCCTCCCGCCTCGCCGTCTGCACCGGCCGCCAACAAGGCAAAACCCAAGCCGCCGCCGCCAAGGCCCTC
>JANXMS010000291.1 GCA_025354525.1 Acidobacteriota bacterium | reverse complement strand
AGGGAGGCTGTCGCGCTTTTCGGGTAAAAGCGGTCGAAAGGGTACTTTTTGCGGCAAAGTGCGGTAAAGCTGGATGCTGGTGAGAAATGGCGGCTAGCCGTGTCCATGCCGCGCCCTCGAACGGATTAGAGCTTCCATGTTTCGGCTCGACTCAAACCGAAGGGGTGCCGAGTTGAGGTAAGGAAAACGTCGCGGCTTCCCGTCGGTGTGAACGCTTCGTGTTAACGGCCTTAAAGCCAAACCGAGCGGCCCCTCCCATCATTTGGCAATTAAGCCATGGGCCCGCCTTGTGGTCGAATCGCGGGGTTTCGGCCTTCCCGTTCCAGAGACGATGGGCGGCAGACCACATTGCCTCGAAACTCCCCGCCCGCGGGGCGGAACGAGTGCCGCGAGGCCGACGGCAATCCTCATAATCGCACTGAACCAAGGCACCAAGGCGCTTACCGCGAAATCCGAGCCAAGTTAGACTCGGACGGTCGGCGCTGCTGTCGGCGATCATCCCGCGGGAACTCTCGGGGAAGCCGTTGGCCCGATTCAACGCGCACCAGACTCCTCCGCGGCTCCTTCGTCCGTCCCCAGAAGCAGGCTCTCCACATCAGCCAAATCTTGCAGTCTCCCGCTCGTCCGCTTGTTCTGGATCATGTCGTGCCGACTGATAAAGTTTGCCGTCAAATTCCCGAATTTCCGACAGACACGATTCGCCCATGCACCTTCGAACTCCACTCCGTCGATGGAGGTTAGAATATCGACGCGAACGGGAGGAACCCCGATTTGGTAAAACGTACCCGATTCCCCAAAATCCGCTGGGCTAAGACCACGCAGGGGAGCACCGAACTCACGAAGCGCCTCATAAACCCGCGCGGCGTTGTGCTCACTTGCCTCCACCCAGACACCAAAATCTTTGGTAAAACGCGGCTCACAGTAGAGCATCAGCGCATACCCGCCAACAATCAAATAACGAACCTCATGAGCGGCGAAAATGCTCAACAGATCGCTGAAATTCAAGTTCGGTAACGTCACGGCCAGTTAAAAAGTAATAGTCGATTACCATTTGCCAAGCAGCACCAAAAATCGCATTCGATCCCTGTTGCTGCCAAAACGAAAAATCGAAGGATCGATCCATCTCCGCCAGACGACCATGCCGCTCCACGATCTCTTCCATGACTCTAATCATATCCCCGTCGCCTCCAAATAAGCCCCACTTGCAAAGCGCAATCAATAACTCCACCCGAATCAACAACTTCGAGCGCGACCTTTCACTTTTTCCCTCCCGCCAAATTCCGTTCACAAGGTGTGAAAATAAAAATAAGTCCCTATCCCTTCATGCACCTACAAGGAATTCCCGACCCCCTCCGAGCCGTTTTCGCCGCCTCGCCTGCTAGCCTCAAATCAAAGCTCAGTCGAGACTCTGCGAACGCCCTACCCCACCCGGTAGGGCGTTCGTCGTTTCACCCCCAGCTTTCTAAGGAGAACACGATGGAAACGCCACCTACTGACGCCGAGAAAAAGGCGAACCGCGCCGAAATCAACCGCGCCAATGCCCAAAAAAGCACCGGCCCCAAAACTGAAGCCGGCAAAGCCAGCTCCCGGCGCAACGGCCTCAAAAGCGGCCGACATTCCCAGTTCATCGACTATTCGAACTCCACGAATCCCGTTCTCCTCCCCGGCGAGTCGATGGTCGATTACTCCCGCGTGCTCGACGCTCTCATGGCCAAACTCGGTCCCCGAGACCATGCCGAAAAAGAAGTCATCTACCGCCTCGCCGCCAGCCAATGGGAATGCCAACGCTTCCGCTGCATCCGTCTTTTCCTCCTCGAAGACAAGTTCCAAACCGTCGCCGTAAAAATCCACCACGAAGTGCTCCCCGCCTGCGTCGGAGCCGTCGCCCTGTCCCGCGCCTACCAGGCCGCCGCCGGCCCCGGAGGCGGCCTCGCCGGTCTCCGCCAAGACATCGCCGCTTCCGAACGCTCCATCGCCGCCTGCTATCGTGAGCTCAAACAGCTCCGCAGCCTCGACCCGTTTGACCGGCCCCCCGCCAATTTCAACCCCGCCACCGACATCGCCCAGCAGATTTATACCTCCGTCCCGGAACCGGAAGAAATTCCGCCCGCAGCCCCGGCCACAACCACCGAAGTCGTTGAAAACACAGAAGACGAACCCACCGAAACCGCCGAAATCACCGAAAACCAAAGCCAACCGAAGCCATCCGAACCCCGCGCCGAACACGGCTATTCCATCGTCTTGCCGACTCGTCGAGCGCCCCAGCGAGCCGAACCGCCGCCCAAAGTCCGCCACGCCGGCGGAGGTGCCGCATGATCCGCGTAGCCCAGCCCAATACAAATCCCCGGCCCGCCGGGCTGCCCCCGGCCCAGCCCGAAGCCAGTCTGCCAAAAGTCTCCACCTGGGCCGAACTCTCTCTCGGCTTCACCCCGGACCCCCGCCAAGCCGAGCTCCTCGATCTCGAAGCCTCCCGCCTCGCCGTCTGCACCGGCCGCCAACAAGGCAAAACCCAAGCCGCCGCCGCCAAGGCCCTC
>JANXMS010000234.1 GCA_025354525.1 Acidobacteriota bacterium | reverse complement strand
GTCGGAGAGGTGGCGGCAGGGTTTTCGGGAGCTACCGAAGGCCGGGGGTGAGGAGGGTCTTGCGGTCGGGGTTGCGGAAGGCGCAGCGGTCGGAGAGTTGGCGGCAGGGTTTTCGGGAGCTAGCGAAGGCCGGGGGTGAAGAGGGTCTTGCGGTGGGGGTTGCCGAAGGCGCAGCGGTCGGAGAGTTGGCGGCAGGGCTTTCGGGAGCTACCGAAGGCCGGGGGTGTTGACGGGAATACTCCAAAGGGTTCCGCCGGCGGTGATGAAGAGGGTCTTGCGGTCGGGGTTGCCGAAGGCGCAGTTGGTGACTTCGTCGATGGGGACCGGGAGGAAAGTGAGGAGCTTGCCTTTGGGAGAGAAGACGTAGACGCCGCCCTTGAACTGGTCGGCGGTTTCGTGGGGCGGATGGGGTTTGTTGAGGCCGCCGGCGACGTAAAGGCGGCCTTTGCGGTCGAGCTTGATGCCGTCGGGGCCGCGGCCGGTTTTCCAATCGAAGAGGAGGCGGCGGGAGGCGGGGTCGACGGTGCCATCAGGGCGGAGGCGGAAGCGGTAGAGCTTGCGGGCTCCGCCGGGGTTGTTGTTATTGTTGTCGGCGACGTAAAGGGTTTTGTCGTCGGGGGTGACGAAGAGGCCGTTGGGGCGTTCGAGTTCGCCCGCGATGATGCGGGTGACTTTGCCGGGGGCATCGATGCGGTAGACGCCTTCTTCTCGCATCTCCATAGAGTCGCGGGGACCGTAGCGGGGATCGGAGAAGTAGATGCGGCCTTTGGAATCGATGGTGAGGTCGTTGGGAGAGTTGTAGCGATGACCTTCGTAGCGGTCGGTGAGGACGGTGATGGTGCCGTCGAGCTCGGTGCGGGTAACGCGGCGGTTGGCGGCCTCGCAGACGATGAGGCGGCCTTGGGGATCGAAGAGTAGGCCGTTTGAGCCTCCGGAGGGGTTACGGATGACGGTGGTGGAGCCGTCGGCGTTGCGGCGCTGGATGCGGTTGCCGCCGCTGTAGTAGAGGCCGCCTTGCGGTCCCCAGACGGGGCCTTCGCCGGCCCCGGCGGAATCGACGAGGGTGGGTTTGGCACCGGGGGCGACGGGCGGGTCGGCGGCGAATACGGAGACGGTGAGGGCGAGCAGGAGCAGGGGGCGCATGTTATATTTTCCGGAGGGTGGCGAGGGGCTGGCCGGCGGCGTCGCGGAGCGTGAGCGTGGTGGCGTCGAGGGCGAAGGAGGCAGTTTTGCCGAGGGCACGGAAGAGGGCGACTTCGACCTTCATGCGGTCGCCTTCGCAGGCCATTTTGGTGGAGACGATGCTCGTGACGCTGAGGGCGGAGCCGGAGGTGGTGTAGCCGCTGGTGTAGCTGTTGCAACCGGCGAAGCCCGCGGCGCCGCCGTCGGCGGAGAGATTGAGTGTGGCCGGGCGGGTGAGCGTTACGGGTTGGCCGGCGAGGGAGGAGAGTTCCCATTTGCCGATCAGGGAAAGGGGTGGGGTCATAAGTTTTGTAGGGGCGGGGGCGGCGACGTCCAGGCAGTTTGAGAAGGTGATGACGCCGGAGGCGAAGGTGGCTTCCGGACCTTTAATGCTGAGGAGGGAGAAGCCGTCGGAGAAGGAGAAGGTGGAGATGGACGGGAGCTTGAGACGGGGCTTGCCGGGGATGGTGACTTCGGCACGGTTGGCAGGATAGGTAACTTCGAAGGTTTGGCCGCCGGGGCAGTTGTAGCGGACGGGTTTGTGGGCCGCGAGCAGGAGGCTGGGTAGGAGGACGAGTAGGAGTTTCATGGGTGTGGTGTCCATAGCGATTGTAAGCCGTTTTCGGTCTTGGCTGGCGGTGGGGCGACGCCGGGGGGGGGGGCTCGTCTACGTTACGTTGCTTGGTTTTGTCAGTTAGGCGGCCTTCGGTTGGAGTAAGGCAGGGTATTCGGTGATGGCTCGCCAAGCGGCCATGGCTATGGCCATGACTAAGTCGTCGTGCTCTTGCTGATCGCCGGAAGGTTGGAAGTTGACTAACTCCCGCTCCATGTCGGGGAAGCCGGGTGCGTTTTGGTCTAATTCGATATGGCCGAGTTCGAAGAGCATCTTGAGGCTATTGACCATGTCGGTGCGGGGCAGGCTTTGGTAGCCGTCCTTCAGGAAGTTGGCCTTGTGGCCTCCGGTGAGACAGATGGGTATGATCCGGGCCCGGATTTGATCCTTGCGGATGAGTTCGACTACCGTGTGGCCGTTGCCGGTGGCATCGATGAGCAGGGTATCGGTCCTCGACGGGTCGGCCGTGCTGGGGGCAAACCGCTGTAGGGTGTCTCGGACGAAACGGGGAATTCGGGTGGTCTCCGTATCGATGGGCAGGCGGGCCGAGTAACGGAGGAGCAACTTGGGATGCTCCGCAACCTTGTTGGTGGCGTAGTTCTTATCACCGTATTGCCAGCGGAGTTCGAGGACAGCCAAGGCCGTGTGATCCTGCCGTTTGCCGAGGTCGAGGCCGACGTAAAGGCGGGTTTTCTCCCGGAGCCGGAAGTGGATTTCGGCTGGGTTCGTTACGAGCGCCTTCGTGATTTGGGACCGGGTTAAGAGCTGAATTCCGGCGGTGATGAACTGGCAGAGATACTCCTGGGCGAAGTTGAGGTCACCGTTCAGACGCCGTTCGGAGGCTAGAAACTCGGGGGTGAACCGGGGGCAGTCGTTGGCCGAGAGGGAGAATTTGGTGAAGCCGTTGGTGGGATCGTGCCAGAGGTCGGCGAAGCGGCCGCCGGTGCCGTAGGGGGTGGAGATGACCCAGAGAGCGCCTCCG
>JANXMS010000231.1 GCA_025354525.1 Acidobacteriota bacterium | reverse complement strand
CTAATAGAACCCATTCAAGCGGTCTCAGCACTCGTGCTCTGACCGCTGGAAACAGTTTTCATAAATCATTTCGACCATCGCCGTATTAACAAAGCAGCTACCAATATCAATGGGCAGTTCGATAGAAAAACCGTACTTGATTAGCGGGTTTCAGGATCATTCGCCTCCCGATTTGGGCCAGTTTCCTAGCATTTTTGGGAGTTTGTGCCGCAGAGAGCCCCTCACAATCATGCCACAGGCGTCGGGCGACGCTACGGAAACAATTGATTCTATTGAACCGAAGGCCGCTAATCAATTACGAAAAACCGCACGAAAAACGCTTGGATACTACTGGAACCCATTCAAGCGGTCTCAGCACTAGGGCACGCCTAAGGACGAGAGAATGAGGCCGAGACGGCGGGCGTCGTTGGGGACCTGGAAGGGTTGGTCGATGGAGAGGGTGACGGTGAGGTCGCCGTCACCCGGGAGGGGGGGGCGGAGGTCCTTCGTTTTGAGTTCGTAGGAGCCGGGGCCGGGGAGGGTTTGGGTGAGGACGGTTTGCCCGTCGGCGGTGAGGGTGACGACGCGGCCGGGGGCTTGGGGGGGGAGGTAGATTTTGGCGACGAGGGGGCCGGGTTTGCGTTGGAGGAGGACGGTGCCGCGTTCGGACATCCAACGCCATTGGTTGCCTTCGAGTTCGTAGATGCCGGAGACGATTTGAGTGGTGGCGTCGGGGTCGGCCATCGTGAGAAAGCTGCGGGTGGGGCGCTGGGCGATGACGCCTGAGAGTGAGATGCGGTCGATGGGGCCGGTGGGGACATCGAAGGCGCGGAAGCCGCGTTCGGCGGTGGAGTAGGCGCTTTTGCTGCCGAAGCAGATGAGGCAGAGGGGGAGAGTCGGGCGGACTTCAGCTTCGCGGATGAGTGCGACGCGGCCGCCGCCGGTGGTGAAGCGGACGGCGGGTTTAAGGGCGCTCGATAGGACGCTGTCGCCGGGTTGGACGGACTGGCCTTGGAGGAGCGGGACGCCGCCGAGGGCTTCAGCGTAGTGACGCAGACCCCATTCGGCGTTGACCCAGAGGCGGGCGTCTGGAGCGGTGACGAAATCGCGGTAGGCCTGCCAGTGCTGGAAGTTGGAGAACGCTAGCGCCATCGACAGGAGGAACTGGAGGGCGATGGCGGGGCGCGCGAAGCGGTAGTGGCTGGTTAGAATGGCGACGGGCAGGGCGATGGGTAGGAGGTAGCGATTGGATCCGGCGAAGAAGACGGCAAGGGCGGCGGCGAAGAATAGAAGCGTCCATTGCACGAGCCATTCGGACTTCACGCGGGGGGCGAGGGCGATGAGTAGGCTGGCGCCTAGCGAGAACGGGAGCCAGAAGAGGGGGCTGGGGTCGAAGAAGGCGGCGGCGAGGGCGAAGGGGGCGGCCCAGCGCCAGTGGACGGGCAGGGTGGCGAGGGGGAAGATGAGCCAGCCGAGGTGGGTGGTTAGGGCGGTCGCGTTGCGGAGTTTGTTGAGCAACGTTTGGAGGCCGTACTGGGAGAAGTAGCCGGTGAGGACTTGAGCGGGGAGGGTGCCGGTGGAGGATCGTTCGAGGAGTTGGAAGGCGACGATGGTGACGGCGGGGGTGAGGAGGACGGGCCAGGCTTGGCGACTGTAGAGAAACAGGATGGGGATGAGGACGACGGATTGGTAGGCGGTGAGGGCGGCGAGGGCTAGAGGGACGATGGCGAGGTAGGGTCGGCGCCCGGTGTAGAGGGCGATGGAGAGGAGGAACCAGGCGAGGAAGGGGACGTCGGTTTCGAGGCTGTTGCCGTTGATGACGAAGGCGGGGGTGGCCAGGAAGAGGAGGGTGGCGGTGAG
>JANXMS010000216.1 GCA_025354525.1 Acidobacteriota bacterium | reverse complement strand
GCGTTGCCCTATCCTCCACTCAGGTGGAAAACAGTTTACCTAATCGTGACCAACTGTGTCATCCTGGTCTCGGTAATCAGCCCCTCGATACACTTAAGACTCACTTACTTTCGTGTCTAGCCAATGGGGTCCACCTCAACGACAACTGGTACGTTCAGACAGCGGGTAATGGCGCGGAGTCGTCCGGAAGGCAGCCTCGCTATGAACTTGGCGTTCCGAGGCCGTTGATTGGGTCCGTCCTCAATGAGGATGGCATCCCTCAGTTTGAGATCACTGAGACGTACGCGGAAGGCACGGACGGCTCGGCTCGCGTTGAAGTTTCAGTTGGCTTTACAGAGCCAACGAAGCCTCAGGCTACAAAAGCTGGAATTCCGTTGTTGTCGCTTTCGCCATTATCACAGGCTACGGGTGGGGCGTTGCGGGGTGATCAAGTCTTATACTATGCGGTCACTGGAATCGACGGGGAGGGCAGGGAAAGTGCGCCATCATTTATCGTAAGAGCCGTGATCCCGGCGGGAACAGATACCAATCGAGTAACTCTGAGGGGCCTTAGTGTTGGTTCAGGGACGGCTTCCTTTCATGTCTACCGAGGCCGGAATCCACAGCAAATGGCACGGATCGCTGCGAGCCAAGCCATCGCGGCAACGTATGTTGATGCTGGCGAGTCCGATGGTTTTGTTTCCCCACCGGATGAAAATTTCTTCCACGCAAATTTCTATTGGCGATTGGAGCTACAAGGCGAAAGAGCGGCGGCGATTGCAACGGCGGCGTCCGTTGGTCACTCAGGTTTGAACATGATCGCCAATGAGTGGCGATCAAAGACGGTGCGCATTGTTAGCGGTCGCGGAATGGGACAGGAGAGAAGGATCGAGAACAATTCGGAGACGACTTGTATCTTAAGCGTAGCCTGGGGGACGATACCTGATTCGACGAGTAAATGGGTAGTCGTCGAGCCTAGCTGGGTACGCGGGGCTACGACGGCGACGAGCCCCGCTGTATTCGAGGTTCCTAATCGAGAAGGAGCGACGATTCATGTAACTGGTCGCGCGGCGAATGCCAATGATCGAGAATGCCTTGCAGAACTGTCGCCGATTACGAGATGGCGTATTTTGGGTGCCAATGCGGCTCAACTAGATTCAAATGTGGCACCAACACCGTCATTCTCACTAAGCTCGGTCGGTGACGGAACGATTGAACTGCATTCGATCGGGTTCCCGACGTTAGTCAACACGAGAACGATCTCGGCCGGGACACTTGTGACTCGGTACTGGGATGAGCTTCAGAGCCCGTCAACTCTTGTACTGAGGCAAAGTGTTGATGGACTCACCGATACGATCGTGGTTTCAGTTGCCGGACGACTTTCGGTCGGTCAAGTGTTCCAAATCGACGGTGAGTTGCTTACCGTGAGCGTAGTCTCGGTCGGTGGGGATTCGGTGCAGGCGACTCGTGGTTCTAACAACTCTACGATTGAGCTTCACAACTCTGGTGCGGTGGTGTATCCGTTGGACCAGAAGACGCATATCCTGCCTTTTGGGAGGGACTTTTTTGGTTCGCCGGCGAGCGGAAGTTTTTCGTACAACTGCCACCTTCCTGGTGTGAGGGTTGCCGCCGCCGACCTCATTTTGACAAATGGTCGTGGGAACTCGGATGAGGCAAAGAGAAGCGTAACGGGAACGGTGGACTACGGTTTGAGGACTTTGCAGGGCGGTCAGATCTCCCTGCAAGTTGAGGGATGGCTAGCGATCCAAGAGGATGCAACGCCACCATTCATGGTCGAATCAGCGCTCGTAATGCGGGATGTTTTCGCTGTGGTTGGTGAGGCGTCGATGCTTGGTCCAATTGTGCTGGTGCTTCGGCAGGATGAAGACGAAATCTGTACGCTGACGATTCCAGCCGGAGGCACAATTTCGAACGTTGTTGGCGGATTTGGACTGACTCCGCTTCGCTCCGGCGCGAGGCTTAGGCTGGAGATTGAAAGCGTGGCGCAAAGCGCGGAGAGCACTCCAGGAAGTGATTTGACTGTAACAATTCGACTATAACGAAGGAGCGCAAGACGATGGCTGAATATCTAGAAAAGCTAAGACCCGACCGCGATTTACAAGTCTATTTCGAGCGACCGTCAGCAATAGCGGCGATGAGTGAAGCGACGACGTCAGGGTTCACCGTTTCGGGGACATGGCGACAACAATTGGATTGGTGCGTAATTGAATGGAATCGAGACAATGTGTGGGAGCATCCGTTGTTTAGAAACCTCCCCGATGGGGACCTGAGCGGGTTGTTACTCACCTACAACGAAACCCGCGAGAATTGTCTTCCGTTGGACTCTGAGATCTATCCCACGGTTGGCTGGCCGTCTCTTCGTGTTTGGGTCGAGGATGCGACGGTTATCGACGATATGGAAACGTACTATGAAGTTCCACTGAAGCGATACGCTGTTCCGTCGGAAGGGGCCTACGTTCCGGCCACGGCAACCTTCACGTTGCAAGGATCTGTGAGTGCGGGCGATGCGGTTGGCTTAGCCTGGATGAGTGAACACCATACCCATGTTTGCTACGCGACCGACACGTTGGCCGATGTTGCGGAAGCGATTACGGCGAGCGTCAATGCCTTTTCGGTCAATATGATTGCGAGTCGGACGGGAACGACAATCACACTGACTTACGTCGGTGAAGACGAGTTTGGCGTACGGTACTTGATTAGCGGGTTTCGGGATCATTCGCCCCCAGATCTTTGCCCGTTTCCTAGCGTTTTTGGAATTTGTGTCGCAAAGTGCCCCTCGAAATCATGCCACAGGCTCGCGCGATGCTACCGAAACCATTGAATCTATTGGGTCGGAGGCCGCTAATCAATTACGGC
>JANXMS010000195.1 GCA_025354525.1 Acidobacteriota bacterium | reverse complement strand
TCCGCGACGTCTGAAGAGATCCGGAGCAATGTCGGGAGAGAGGAAGGGGGATAGAGCCTCGGCGAGATCGACGACAAGCGCATGCATTGACGGGGCCCTGAGCTGGGACAAACGTAGTTTGCAGTCCGCCCCATACGGGGCCAGTAGTTCGGGTTTCCAGAACGCCTCCATTAAGGCGGGTATCGCTCTAAAGAGTTTGCGGCGAGCGCAGTGAACTGGAACTAACGGCGAAAGCTGAAAGTCAGGGTTCAGAACCTACCGCCACGCCGCGTTCGGCATGGCGGAGGGTATCGAGGAAGGAAACATAGCCGCGTGGTTTGGATAAATTCCCGCTTCGAGGGTGAAGTCGTTTCTGAGCGACGGAGAGGTGCCGACGCGGTCTTCGAGTTGATCAGTCTGGGCAGGTTGTCAGTTTGTAAGGAGCGATTGTTCGCGGAGCCAGTCGGCTAGGCGATCGGGCCAGGAGTCGGTGGCGACGCCGGTTTTGCGGAAGCCGAAGCCGTGTTTGCCGGTTTGGTAGATGTGAAGGGTGGCGGGGCTTTTCGCGGCGGCCCAGGCTTGGTAGAGGGGGATGGCGCCGGTGAGGGTGAGGGGGTCGTCGTGAGCGGCGATGAGGAGGATGGGCGGGGCGTTGGGGGGGACGGTGAGATCGAGCGGGGCGGCGGGATAGATGGGGATGGAGAAGGCGGGGCGGGGGGTGCCGCGGAGGGCGAGGTCGGCGGCGAGGTAGCCACCGGCAGAGAAGCCGAGAATGCCGGTTTTGGCGGGGTCGATTTTGAATTCGGCGGCGCGGGCGTGGAGGATGGAGAGGGCTTGCCGGGCGTCGGCGAGGGATTGCTTGATGACGACGGCGCGGTCTGGGTTTACGCCGACGCTGTATTGGAGGACGAAGGCGGAGACGCCGAGGGTATTGAGGAATTTGGCGACGTCGTGACCTTCCTTATCAATGGCGAGATGGCGGAAGCCGCCGCCGGGGGCGATGAGGATGGCGGTGCCGGAGGGATGGGGGGCAAGGTAGGCGATGAGGGTGGGGTTGGTGACGTTGCGAATGCGGCGTTCGGTGTCGTTAGGGCCGATGAAGGATTCAGCGTGGTCGGGCTTGTCGGGCCAGAGGGGGATGACGAGGGCGGCGAGGAGGAGGGTAATCATATTGAATTATTCCGCTTGATAATATGGAATATGTTCTCACAGGTACGATTTTCTTTGATCTTTGTTTTGCTTCTGACCGTGCAGGGGGTAGGGGCACAGTCCGAAGCCGGTGGCGCAACATTGAGCGGGACGGTGACCGATCCTTCGGGGGCGGTGGTCTCGGGGGCGAAGGTGAAGGTCAGTAATGACCAGACAGGTTTGGCGCGGGAGACGGTATCGAACGCTAGTGGCATTTTTAGTTTGCCGCGTCTGCCGATCGGGCAGTACAGTTTGCTCGTGGAGATGGCGGGGTTTAAGGCGGCCAAGCGAAGCGAGATTCAGTTAGTGGTGGGCGCGGTGCTGTCGTTGGCAGTGAAGCTAGAGGTGGGGGCGGCGACGGAGCAGGTGACGGTGACGGGGGATGTGCCGATTGTGGAAACGACACGGTCACAGACTTCGACGTCGGTGAATGAGCGGGCGGTGCGCGATCTGCCAATCAATGGGCGGAATTTCTTGGATTTCACGGTGTTGACTCCGGGCGTGGTGAGGGATCCTCGCGGTGGGGACTTGAGTTTTGGTGGGCAGCGGGGGACGTCGAATGCCTTGCTGATTGACGGGAACGACGCGAACAACACGTTTTTCCAGCAGTCTTCCGGGCGGACGGGTGTACGGAATCCGTATGCGTTTTCGCAGGAGGCGGTGGCGGAGTTTCAGGTGAACACGAACGGCTACGCGGCGGAGATTGGGCGAGCCGGGGGCGGGGTGATCAACGTGGTGACTAAGTCGGGCACGAACGAGTTACACGGGTCGGCGTTTTGGTTTTTGCGCCAGCGGTTTTTGGTACTTGATTAGCGGCCTCCATCTCAATAGAATGAGCGGTTTCCGTAGCGCCCTGCGAGCGTTTAGCATGATTTCGGGGGGCCTTCCATAGCGCACATTCCACAAATGCTAGGAAATTGGCCCAAGTCTGGAGGCGAACGGTCCCGAAACCCGCTAAT
>JANXMS010000180.1 GCA_025354525.1 Acidobacteriota bacterium | reverse complement strand
GAAAAGATCTGTGTAAGATATTTATTGGGACATGTTTGATCTCGGAGCGATGGGGAGGAGAGACTCGTGCTGATCAACGCCATTCTGTCCTGGTGCTCCGGGGAATGTCAAGTCCGCCCAATACGGGGCCGGTAGTTCGGGTTTCCAGAACGCCTCCATTAAGGCGGGTATCGCTCTAGCTGGTAGAGGACGCTTGGGTTAGGTTGGACTGCACCTTCGAAAAGATGGTGCTGATGTTCGGTCCGATGGTGGTAGGAAAGGTCGCTCCGATGGCTACGGCAATGAAGGCGGAGATGAGGGCGTATTCGATCAAATCCTGGCCTTTTGTGTCATTTGCTTGGCGGTGAATAAACCGTCTGAGCATGATTTTGACTTTACTGAGCATAGGGTTGGCCTCTACGGAAATTATAGGGACAACTCTATGTTGCGCTCAGGGGAGCTGAAGATACAAGAACCGTTTGGCTTTAGAACCTTATCCGATTCGCCTTAGTACTACGAATTCAGATGATGGGATCGGGCAGCCCGAGGCGGGTTCGGATGTCCGAATAGATGTCGGAGATGCTACGTGTGGCGTCGACGGAGACCAAAACGCCCATACGGTCGTAGAGTTCGAGGAGGGGCTTGGTTTTTTCGTGATATTCCCGGAGGCGGGTTTTGAGGGCGTCGGGATTGTCGTCGGCGCGTTTGGTGAAGCCGGAGCCTTGGCCCATTCTGGCGCGATACATAACGCGCTGGTAGACGACTTCGTCAGCGAGTTCGAGGTAAATGACTTTGTCGAGGTTCCAGTTTTCGAATAGATACTCGGCTTGAACTCTGGTGCGAGGGAAGCCATCGAGGACGAAGCCGTAGTTCCAATCGTGCTGATCGAGGCGTTCGCGGACGACGCGTTCGACGATTTCATCGGGAACGAGGACGCCGACGTCGGTAATCCGGCGAATGCGGGCGGCCAGTTTCGTGTGGTTGGCTACGTTCCAGCGAAAGATTTCTCCGATCGAGATGTGAACGAGGTCGTAGTCTCGACAGAGTAATTCACTCTGCGTACCTTTGCCCGAACCTTGGGGGCCGCAAATAATGTATTTGTGCATTGTTAGAGATTGATGGCGACAAGGCCGCCCTACATCATAAGTCGAACTGGATGCCCTGCGCTAGGGGGAGTGATTTGGAGTAGTTAATGGTGGCGGTCTGCCGGCGCATGTAAGCCTTCCAGGAGTCAGTGCCGGACTCCCGGCCCCCGCCTGTGTCTTTTTCTCCGCCAAAGGCCCCACCGATCTCGGCACCCGACGTACCTATGTTCACATTAGCAATCCCGCAGTCACTTCCGCGCGGGGAGAGGAAGAGTTCGGCGGCGCGGAGGCTTTCCGTAAAGATGGCGCTGGAGAGGCCTTGGGGCACGTTATTGTTGATGGCGATGGCTTCGTCGAGATCGTCGAACTCGACGAGGTGGACGACGGGGGCGAAGATTTCTTCTTTGAGCAAGGGCATGTCAGGTGGGGAGGCGACGAGGGCGGGGCGGGCGTAGCAGCCGCCGAGGAGGGGTTTTCCTTCGTAGTCGAGTTCGACGGCATCGCCCCCGAAGAGGACTTGGCCGCCTTGTTCGCGGATGGTGGCGAGGGCTTGCCGCATGTTGCGGACGGCTGCTTGGTTGATGAGTGGTCCGCAGAGGGAGCGGGGTTCGAGGGGGTGGCCGATGCGGACTTTTTCCCAGGCGCGGAGAAGGTATTCGCGGTAATCGTCGGCGACGGAGCGCTGGACGAGAATGCGGCGGATGGTGGTGCAGCGTTGGCCGGCCGTGCCGATGGCACCGAAGAGGAGGGCGGGGACGGCGAGTTTGGGATCGGCGTCGGCCATGACGATGGCGGCGTTGTTGCCGCCTAGTTCAAGCAGCGATCGGCCGAGGCGACCGCCGACGATTTCGGCGATACGGCGGCCGATGGGGGAGGAGCCGGTGGCGGAGATGAGGGGAAGACGGCGGTCGGCGGTCATGCGTTCGCCGACGACGGAGCCGCCGCCGCAGACGAGGGTGAAGACGCCGCGGAAGCCGTGTCGGGCGAGGATGGGTTCGCAGATTTTGTGGACGGCGATGGCGGAGAGGGGGGTCTTTTCGCTGGGCTTCCATACGACGCAGTTGCCGCAGACGGCGGCGAGGAAGGCGTTCCAACTCCAGACGGCGACCGGAAAGTTAAACGCCGTGATGCAGCCGATGACGCCGAGGGGATGCCACTGTTCCATGATGCGGTGGCCGGGGCGTTCGCTAGGCATGGTAAGGCCGTAGAGTTGGCGGGAGAGGCCGACGGCGAAGTCGGCGACGTCGATCATCTCCTGGACTTCGCCTTTTGCTTCGGCGAGGATTTTGCCAGATTCGAGGGCGACGAGAGCGGCGAGGTCGTCGAGGGAGGAGCGGAGGGCGTCGGCGATTTCGCGGAGGATGAGGCCGCGGCGAGGGGCGGGGAGGTCGCGCCAGGCGGGCCAGACGCGTTGGGCGAGATAAACGGCGTCGTCGTAGTCTTCTTCGGCCCCGAGGAGGACGGTGGCTAGTTCGGCACCGTCGGCGGGGGAGAGAACGGGGAGGGCTTCGCCGGAGGGGCGTTCGGTCCATTCTTCGTGGGCGACTCCGGACTGTTGGTAGGCGATGCCGAGGCGGGAGAGGAGACGGCGGATTTCGGTGCGGTGGAGGGATTGGTCGAGGAGTGGCATAATTGTGGGGCGAGAGGGAGACTTAATGAGTTATATCGCAAAAGAGGCGGCGAGTTATTTGACTAAGACGGTGGGGACGGGGCATTGTGTGCCTTTTGTACAGGCAGCTTCGGGCGCTCCGGTGAGCACGATGTGAAAGAAGGGGGCGGCGGTGAAAGGGAATCTGACTCTGAAATCCGGGACCGCGATCGCTACTTTTAGTGAGGCGGGGAAGTATGAGAGTAAGACCGATGGTACATCGCACGCTGCGATATACCGATCCCAGAAGGCGAGGGGAATCGTGGTGATGGATCAGTGGGTTGGGCAGCCGGTTCATGAACGGTCGATTCGGTTTAACAACCCGAGTGGGAAGATCGTGAATCAAGGCGAGAGTTACCATGTGGTGGACTAGGTTGGTGGTGCTGGCTGCGCTGGCGATGGTGAACGGCGTTAGAGCGCAGACGTTGGCGTGTCCCTTGACGATCTCGGTGATGGAGCAAGCGACGGCTGGGGCGGGATGGCGGAGTGAGGCTAAGGCGCAGGTTCGTCCGTTGCTGAGGATTTCGGTGTTCAACCTGGACGCGAAAGGCACGGAGTACGATTTGGCACCTGACAGCGAAAAAGGGACCCCGGCGGGTACGCAGCAGACGTGGGAGTTGAAAGGCTACCGCGATATGAAGCTGGTGGTACGGTGCCGGTATCGCGACACGGGCACGACGATTTCGAGAGAGTTGCCAGCGGCGTTGACGGAATGTCGGCAGACGATTCGAGTGGACGGGAAAGGGGCGATTACGAAGACTTCCGAGGTGGCTTGCCGTTAAGGGGCGGCTAGCCAGCCGAAGGCGGAGGGGCCGGTGCCGAAGCGGCGGTCGGCGCGGGTGGCGGCGGCTTCGATGATGGTTAGGGCGGCGGTGGGGTCGAAGTGGGGGTACCGGGTTAGAAGCTGGAGGGCAGGGGGGCGGGTGGTGGCTCCGTGGGTCTTGTTGGCGCGGAGGTGGAGGGGGTCGGCGATGAGAGGCTGGTCGGTGGCTTCGAGGGCGAGGGCGGCGAGGCGGGCGGGGTCGCAGGGGAGGAGGGGGGCGAGGGTGGCGTGGACGCGGAGGCCGGCGGCGCGGAGGAGGCGGATGGTTTCGAGGCGCTGCGGGATGGAGGCGCAGTGGGGCTCGAAGCGGTGGCGGACGGCGTCGTCGTCGGTGGTTAGGCTGAAGCTGATGCGGAGGCGGGGGATGGCGGCGAGGAGGGGGAGGTCGCGGAGGATCAGAGGTCCGCGGGTTTGGAGGACGAAGGCTTGGGGCGGGGCGGCGGCGACGGCTTGGAGGATGGCGGGCATGAGCTGTTGCCCGGCTTCGGCGGGCTGGTAGGGGTCGGTAAGGGGGGAGCAGTAGATGGTTTGATGGGGGCGGAGTTCGCGGGCGAGGAGGAGGGCGGCGTTGGTCTTGAAAGTGGTGTGATGGCCCCAGTGGTCCCAGTCGTCCTTCTG
The DNA here is from genome assembly GCA_025354525.1 of Acidobacteriota bacterium. GTDB lineage: Bacteria > Acidobacteriota > Terriglobia > Bryobacterales > Bryobacteraceae. The sequence continues at coordinate 4,262 of JANXMS010000180.1, read as the reverse complement.
GAGGCCGGCTTGGACGCGCATGGTGGGGACATAGCAGTACGAGCAGCCGAAGGTGCAGTTGCGGGCGGGGGAGAGGGAGTGGGTGAAGCCGGCTTCAAGCAGAAAGCCGGAGGTTCGGGAGAGAATCGTCCGGCTGGTCTGCTCGCGAATGCTATATAGCATTTAGTTGGCTTTGTTTTTGACGTGTTTGTCGAACCATTCGACCATTTCGGCGAGGGTGTGTTCGATGGATTCGCGGGCGGCGTAACCGTGGGATTCAAAGGGCAGGTAGACAAAGCGGACGGTGCCTCCGTTGCCTCGAATGGCGGTGTACATGCGTTCGGATTGAATGGGGAACGTTCCGGTGTTGTTGTCGGCCTGGCCGTGGATCAGCAAGATGGGCTCGTTGATTTTGTGGGCGCTGAGGAAGGGCGACATGTTGAGGTAGACGTCGGAGGCTTCCCAGATCGTCCGGCGTTCGGACTGAAAGCCGAACGGGGTTAGGGTTCGGTTGTAAGCGCCGCTGCGGGCGACGCCGGCGGCGAACAGGTCGGAGTGGGCGAGGAGGTTGGCGGTCATGAAGGCTCCGTAGCTGTGGCCGCCGACGCCGACGCGTTTGGGGTCGGTGACGCCCATTTCGGCGGCTTTGTCGATGGCGGCTTTGGCACCGGCGACGATTTGGGCGAGATAGGTGTTGTTGGCGGTTTCGGGGTCGCCGATGACGGGGAGCGTAGCGTCGTCGAGGATGGCGTAGCCGGCGAGGAGATAGAAGAGATGGGACGCGCCGGAGAGTTGGGTGAAGCGGTAGGGAGAGCCGGTGATTTGGCTGGCGGTATCGGCGTCGTTGTACTCACGGGGGTAGGACCACATGACGGTGGGGAGGGGGGTGCCGGGCTTGTAGCCGGGCGGGAGGTATAGCGTGAAGTTTAGCGGGACGCCGTCGGCGCGTTTATAGCTGACGAGTTGCTTTTTTACTTGGCGAAGTTCGGGGGCGGGGTCGATGAACTGGGTGAGGGCGGTGCGTTTGCCGGAGTCGAGGAGGAAATAGTTGGGTGGTTCGGAGGTGGACTCGCGGCGGGTGACGAGGCGGTTGCCGGCTAGGTCGAGGACCGTGACGACGGATTCGTAGACGCCGTCGGCGCATTCGAAGAGGCGGGACTTTTCTTTGGTTTTGAGATTGACGCGGTCGAGGAAGGGGCGGTCGCCTTTGGGGCCGGCGCCGAGGCCGGAGAAGAAGGCGAAGTCACCGTCGGAGACGACGAGGCGTTTGCCGGTGGGCATGATTTCGGTGACGGGGTTGCCCATGTCGCGATAGCGATCCTGCATGCCGCGGGATTGGACTTCGTCGGCTTTGGCGGGGATCGACGAGGGGTCGACGAGGAAGGTGCGGAGGCGCTTGGTTTTGCGGTCGTAGTCGGCGGTGAGGAAGCGGCCGTCCTTGAGGAAGTCGGCGCGGCCTATGACTCGTTGTTCGAATTTGGTGATTTCCTGGGGGGCGTTGAAGGGCGCTTTGGCCATCATCATGCGGTCGCGATGGGGGACCAATTCTTTGGGGTTGCCGCCGTCGAGGGCTTCGATCCAGGTGAGGGTGGTTGCGTCGGTGGGGTGCCAATTGACCCCGCGGGGGCCGGTGCGGACGCCTTCGAGGGGCACTCGATCGGCGAGGGGGAGTTTGGCGATGGTCGAGATGGGCTGACCGGATTTGTTCCAGACTTCGACGTCGAGGGGGAAACTTGTGACGGGGAGGACCCAGGAGAAGGGGCGGTGGATTTTGGAGATGAGAAAGAGGGCTCCGTTGGGGGAGACGTCGGCACCGCGGAATATGCCGGGTTTACCGATGGGCGTGACTTGGCTGGAGGTGGCGTCGACGAGGGCGAGTTGGGAGGTGCAGTAGTACTCGAACAGGGCTTCGTCGTGCTCGCTTTTCAGGAGGTCCTGATAGGTGGGGGCGGGGGTGGCTTTGCCGAAGGATTCCTGGATATCGGGGCCGGTGGGGACCAGGTTGGCGGCAGGGGGATTGCCGCGCTGGTTGGGAATGGATTGGATGAGCAGTGTACGACCGCCGGGGAGCCAATCGATGACGTCGCCGTAGGCGGCGTTGAGGCGGACGGCGGGGACGGCTTTGAGCTTGGCGGCTTTGACGTCGAGGAGGTAGAGTTCGATGCGATCGTCAAACATGGCGGGGAAGGCGGCCATGTCGCCTTGAGGGTTCCACTGCGCGGTGCCGAAACGGGCACCGGGGGGGAGGGGGAGGGGGGTCTTTTGAAGGGTGGCGAGGTTGATGAGTTCGAGGTTTTTGAAGCTGGCGTGGGGGCTGCGGGAGCCATTGTTGCGGGGGTTGATGCGGAGACCGGCCAGTCGGAGCATGGGCTGGGCGAGTTCGGCGATGGGTGGGTAACGGTCTGGTTCGAGGAGGAGGAGGTGGGACTTCGCGGGATTTACGGTCGCGATGGGGGTGGCGGGGGCCTGGAGCACTTTAAGGATGGCTTCGGGGGGTTGTTTATACTTGGTCTGGGCTACGAGGGCCAGCGAGGCGGTCAGGGAAATGAGGAATAAGCGTCGCATGGTGAATTTCTTATTGTGCCATTTTGGTTATGGGTATAAAGTTCGTCTGGAGATTTGCCGATTACCGGGGCATGGAACAGTTCGGTCTAGCAATGATCCTGTTTGCCTCCTTCTGGGTGGGCGCGGTGGCCGGTTGGCTGGCGATGAAGTTACGAGAGCGTTCGGCGTACGAGCGCGGGAAGGGAGATTCGATAACGGAACTTGCGTCGCTAAAAGAGCGGGTGGATGCGCGGGATGCGCAGATTTTGGAGCTACGGCAGAAGTCCGACGCGAGTGGGACGGAGGTTGTCCGACTGGCAAGTGAATTGAAGATGGAAGGGGATCGACGGGCCACGGCGGAGGCGCGGGGGCAGATGATTCCGAAATACGAGGCTGAGATTGAAGCGCGGGGAAGCCGGATCATGGACATGACCCAGGACTTGGCGAAGACGCAAGCGGCGTTGGCGCAGGCGACGGCGCGATCCGAGGAGACGAAAAAGAACTCTGATGAGAAAATTTCGAGTTTGAGCGACCTGCAGGATCAGTTGGGCGCTACTTTCCGGGCGATTACAGCCGAGGCGTTGCAGAGCAATAATCAGGCGTTTCTTGAGTTGGCGGCAACGACGATGAGCCGGTTTCAGGAGACGAGTAAGGGCGAGTTGGAGCTGCGGCATCAGGCGATCGGCGAGTTGGTGAAGCCGTTGAAAGAGCAGTTGGACAAGGTGGATACGCGGATTGTGGAGTTTGAGAAAGAGCGGTCTGGCGTGGTCGGGGCGATTTCGCAACAGGTGGAGAGTTTGCTGAAGGCGCAACAGGGGTTGCAGGCCGAGACTAAGAATTTGGTGAATGCGTTACGAACGCCGGCGACGCGGGGGCGTTGGGGAGAGGTGCAGTTGCGGCGGGTGGTGGAGATGGCGGGTATGGTGGAGTACTGCGACTTTGAAGAGCAGCCTCGGATAGAGACCGAGGACGGAGCTTTGCGGCCGGATTTAGTGGTGCAGTTGCCGAATCAACGGAAGATTGTGATTGATTCGAAAGTTTCGTTGTCGGCGTATTTGGAGTCGCTTGATGCCGTCGATGAGACGGGTCGGGTGGCGAAGTTGAAGCAACATGCCGAGCAGGTGCGGACGCATTTGCAACGTTTGAGCGCGAAGCAGTATTGGGATCAGTTCGCGCAGTCGCCGGAGTTTGTGGTGGCGTTCCTGCCGGGGGAGACGTTTTTTAGCGCGGCTTTGGAGCAGGACCCTTCTCTGATTGAGTTTGGGGTGGAGCGACGGGTGATTTTAGCGACTCCGACGACGTTGATCGCATTGTTAAAGGCGATTGCGTATGGTTGGAAGCAGGAGAAGTTGTCGGCCAACGCGCGAGAGATTCGGGATTTGGGCAAGACGCTTTATGACCGGATGCGTACGGTGGCGGAGCACTTGACAGAGCTGCGGAAGAATTTGGATCGGACGACCCAGTCGTTTAACAAGACGGTGGGTACGTTGGAGACTCGGGTAATGCCGGCGGCTCGGCGGTTCAAAGAGTTGGGAGCGGGCCATGGCGATGAGATTCCGGTGATTTTGGAGCTGGAGAACTCGCTTCGGTCGCTGCAGGGTAATTGATTAGCGGCGAGCGGCCTCTCTGGCTTCGCTCGACGGATTCCGCCGGGGCGTCCACAACAAAAAGGTGTAGAAATGTTTCACAAAGTCTGGTAGTCTTCCGATAGCAGTCGCGAGCGTTTCATGGCGAACAGT
>JANXMS010000177.1 GCA_025354525.1 Acidobacteriota bacterium | reverse complement strand
GGCGGAGGACGATGGAAGGCTGGGGTTAGTCGTTCGCATACGGTCGAGGCGCTTCAACTGCCGATCATAGGATCATGGGTGGCTATAAAAATCGATCTGAAATAGACCACCCTCCCCCGCTATGGCCTTCTGGTCATTTCCCCGCATGACCCCGCGTGACCCCGCACTATCGGCACACCCGCCTAGCCGACCAACCCCACTCTCGGGCCAAGCACGGCGGCCACCGACTATTCCTCCCTCGCCATCCAGCTCGTTTTGAACCGTTCTAGAACCGTATAAAAAAGTTCTTGACTTTCCCGCTCAGTGTGCTAAGAAAATAGCAGTGAAGTGCTAAAAAATTAGCATGGCCAAGAAGATCATCACCGCACCGCTCGTCTCGCGGCGAGAACGGCAAATTCTCGATGTCCTGTTTCGGCGTAAAGAAGCCACCGCGCAGGAGATTCAGGCGGAAATCCCCGACGGCCCGGGCAATTCGGCCATTCGGGCTCTGCTGCGCATCCTGGAAGACAAGGGCCACGTCCAGCACCGCGAAGAGGGTCCACGCTACGTCTATCTCCCCGTTCAGCGCGCTGACGTGGCCCGCCGAAGCGCTCTCCGTCACGTCCTCGACACGTTTTTTGAAGGCTCGGCCGCCGGCGCCATGGCCGCTCTCCTCGGCGAAGATGGGGGCAAACTCACCCCGGCCGAAATCGAGCGACTAGAAGTAATTCTGGCCAAAGCCCGCACCAATGCCGCCAAAGGAGGTGCCTAATGCTCGAACTCCGCGTCGTTCTCGGCATGACCCTATTGACGGTCTGTGCGGCCTTACTCCTCCGGCTCTTCGGCCGTCGCTGGTCCGCGGCGGAGCGGCACAGCGTTTGGAGCGTGGCGCTCCTGCTCATGCTGCTCCTACCCCTTCTTCTGCGCTTCGAACCGCCCACAGTCGTCTTTCGCGGTTCGGCCCAAGAAGTCCAGCGCTTCGTCGTCTGGGTCGGCTCGGCGGAACCGCCGCAGCCATCGCTCCCCTGGTCGTCCGGAAAGCTACTGTCGGTTTTGTGGCTATCCGGCGTGATCGGGGTCGCCAGTTGGACTCTGCTCGGCCTCGTCCGGGTAGCGGGTATGATTACGTCGTCCAAGGAACATTCGACCCACGTCGGCATCGCTGTCCGGACTTGCGCCGGTCTGCACATGCCCGCCGTGGCGGCCGGTCCGGTGATTCTCTTGCCGGAAGCCAGCGCAATCTGGCGGCCCGATCGGTTGCAGATGGTGTTGGCTCACGAACTGGCGCATGTGCGTCGGCACGATTTATGTTGGCGACTTGCGGCAACGCTAGCCTGTTGCTTATTTTGGTTCCATCCGCTGGCTTGGTGGGCCGCGGCTCAACAAAGAAAGGAGAGTGAAATGGCTTGTGACGATCTGGTATTAAGAAACTACTCCTCGGCCGCCTATGCCGAAGAGTTAGTCGGAGTAGCCCGCGAGGTGTCCGGCTATCCAACGCCCGCCGCCCTCATGGCGATGGCCAGACCCGGAGAGTTGGAACGACGCTTAGTCGCCGTGCTCGACCCCCATCGTCCTCGCAGGACCGTCTCAGCGCTCCGCGTGGGGGTCACCTGCCTGGTCGCTCTCTTGGCCGTGTCGCCCCTTCTCGCCTGGCAAGATACGAGCATTCAAATGAAGGGATCGGTGAAGGACATGGTCGGCGCCATTCCGGGAGCCAAGTTACTCCTGAAGGGTGCGTCCGAATACACCTTCCAGACCGGCACCGACGGCTCCTATGCGGTGACCGGCATCCCCGAAGGCGAGTATACGATCGAGGTCCTCATGCCCGGCTACGCCAGTCTTACGATCGGCCGGCGTCGCGTCGAGCTCGGCAAGACAATCCGAGCCGATTTCCACTTACAGCTGGGTAGCATTCGAGATACCGTCAACGGGGCCGACTCCACCGCCCCATCCGTGCCCCAGCGCGTTCGTATCTCCGGCAACGTCCAGGCCGTTAAACTGCTTAACCGAGTCCTCCCCATTTATCCCAAGGAGTCCAAAGTGGCAAGAATCCAGGGGACCGTACGGCTGCGAGCCGTGATTGGTAAGGATGGCAGAGTCGTCGGCCTGACGCTGCTCATGTCTCCCTCGGCCGAGTTGGCCCGCTCCGCCATGGAGGCAGTCGGGCAGTGGAAGTACCAGCCGACTCTTTTGAACGGCGATCCAGTGGAGATTCAAACGGAAGTGGACGTGAACTACACCTTATAGAATTAGGGTGCCCCAATCGGCCTGACGTGGGGTCAATCCAGCGGATTGATCCACTTCAGGGCAGGGAAGCGGCGAAAGCCGACGTCGGTGGATGCCAGAGTGGCCCCATGTTCCTTGGCCAGCGCGGCCAAAACAGCATCGGTCGTATGAGCGCCCTGAACTTGGGTGCCCAGCATCTCTCCCAGCAGATATCGCGCGTGAAGGCGTCCGGGATTCACCATCACCACACGGGCATGATCGCGCAGCTTTCCCAAAACAGACAAGGCTTGTTCTGGAGCGAGTGGCCGTGCATTGATTTTGGGGTTCGTGATGATGCGCACGAAGGCCCAAGCCCATAGCCAAGGAAGGCCAACGGTTTCTTCCCCCGACAGTCGCTTCTCCAGCCATCCCCGGATCGCTGCGTGGTGAGGCGACCGGTCGTCGTAGGCATCCAGCGGAATGTTGGCGTCCAGTAGGTTCAACGAGTGCTCTCGCCTTCCGCGATCTCCAGCAAAGTCGAAACACTGTCGTAGGATAAACCCTGGTGAAGTCCAACTGAAAATGCGTCAACGCGGAACACCTCCGGTTGTTGCCGCCGTTGTTCCGCCATCAAAAACCCTTCCCGAATCGCCCCCCTCAGCGCTTCCCGAAACGGAATCTCTCGTTGCCGCGACTCCTCATGAACCGCTCTACTACGTCGTCGTCCGGACCTTTTGCTTAGACCCCTAAGCTCGGCCATCTCCAGACCCCGGCTTCGTAGGGCGACCAACTACCGGAACAGCGGAGCGGACGAGCGGCCTGCGCGCGGAGTGGTCGGCTCGTAGGTCTTGCTAACGACCTGTTTCGGCGTCGAGTAACTGTCGACTTTCTCGGCCCGAACGATGAAACGTTGCGGAGCGGGGCCGATGTAAGAGAACGGGTAGCAAGTGACGAGCGTCAGAACGTCACTTTCTTCGGAGTCTAAAACAGTAACATCCGACGGTTCGACGATTTGGGTCGAGACGACCGTGTATTGGTAGCCGCCGCGAGGGGTGGTCACCTTGATCCGGTCATTTATTTTGATGTCTCGCAACTCGCGAAAAAACGTATCCCGGTGTCCCGAAAGCCCAACGTTACCCGCTTCGCCGGGCAGGGCAGTGCCAAGAATGTGGCCGACGGCACGACGAAGCACCAAGCCGCTGGTGCCCTCCATCACGATCGACGAAAGGCCGAGCCGGGGGATTTCGATGAGACCGATCAGCCCATCCATCTTCATCGGTCCAGCGGGAATCGGTCGCGCCGGAGTGTCCTGTTGGGATTCCTCCTGGCGCTGGGTGACTAACTCTCGGAGGTGGCGGAGTTCTGCTTTCTGAAACAGCCAAGTGTCAATTACGACAAAGCCGACGTAGCCCAACATCGATAGGGCCACGCCGAAGAGCATGGCTTGGATCCAACGTACCATTCGGCCCAGCGAGGCGGGCTTCGGGGAATCCGTCATTTCGCCACCGCCCGAGTCGGACGATACCCGGCGCGGGCTCGTACGTTCAGCCTTCCGCGTTCGCCTGAGTCCGCCACGACGCGAATCTTTCGGTATGCGTTCGATGGGCGCACACTGTTGGAACTGTATCCGATGATGTATTGGTGTCGAATATCCCGTGCAATACGATCGGCGGCGGCGACGATAGCTTCTCGGCTCGCGGGGAAATAGGCTTCTCCGCCCGTCGCCGCCGCGAGCCGTTTGAGGGCGCCGGGATTGCGGTCCGGGTCGGCGGGGTCGAAGACACCCAGTGTATAGATCACGGCGTTGGATCGCTCGGCGAGCACCAGGACTTCGGCTAAAGTTCGTCGGCTTGCGTTGTCTCCGCCATCGCTGATTACAATGAGCGCTTTTTTCTCGCGCGGATCGGATTGTAGGCGTTCGAGGGCAACGGCAATGGCGTCGTACAGCGCCGTTTGCCCGGTCGCGGGGGTGTTGGCGATAGCTCGGGTTAACTCGTCAAATCGCTTTGTGAACCGCAAGGCGGCCGGAAGCCCAAGAGTGACGTTCTCGTTGAAATTTACAACGAACAGTTCGTCGTCGGAATTACTCGAATCCACGAACATTTTGGCCGCCGCCACGACATCGCCGAGCTTTCGTTTCATACTTCCGCTATGGTCGACGACTAATCCCACGCTTACAGGCGAGTCTTCCTGTTTGAACAGGCGAATCGTTTGGCGCGTTCCGTCTTCATACACGGTAAAGTTGGATTTCAGCAGGGCCGAGGTTAGTTGGCCTTTGGCGTCTCGCACGGTCGTATGGAGCACCACAAAATCTACGTTCACGACGAGGCCGAACGGCTCGCCGACGGATTGGCCAACAGTTTGTTCGACCAGGGGCGGTGCTTGACCGAAGGCGATCAGCGACCAGGAGAAAGCGGCTCGGCGGACAATCTCCTTGCCCGCTTTCATATCGCCTCAAGGGGCCGGTACTCGGGCTGCCACATGGCGTTCTGAACCTGCTCTGCAATGTCGTCGAATTCGACACGGGCGAGGCCTTCGGCTTCTGCTTCCTCAGCGACCGCGACCGCTACCGTGGCGGAGGCGCTGCGCAGATCGTCGATCTGAGGAAGGAGCGAGGCCCCGGGCAGGCGCACCGCCACTAGGCTAGAGACGGCGTTCGCGGCGGCTCTAAACATGCCGTCGCTGATTCGGCTTGCCTTCGAGACAATTGCACCCAAACCCAGCCCGGGGTAGAGGATGGCGTTGTTCAACTGGGCGACCACGTAGGTGACCCCTTTGAAGGTGACCGGGGCGAATGGGCTGCCGGTGGCGATCAAAGCTCGTCCGTCGGTCCAGTTGATCAGATCGGCGGGGATGGCTTCGGCGTGCGAAGCGGGACTGGAGAGCACAAAAATAATCGGCCGTTCCATTTGGGCACCCATTTCTCTGATCATCGCCTTCGTGAAACTTCCGGGGATGTCGGATGCACCGATCAGGATAGTTGGCACCACTCTGCTCATTACTTCGGCTAAGCCGATCCTATCAACGTCGCCTTCCCGCTTCCAGCGCTTGGTTTCTTCTTCCGAACGGACATAGGGCAGTTGATAGGCGAATAACCTGGTCGAGCCTCCGCTGCGAAGGAGTCCCTGCCGATCAACGCACCAGATTCGACGGCACGCGTCGCTTTTGGAGAGCCCTTCGCCAACCATCGCATCGCGGAGGAGATTGGCTACGGAAATCCCCGCGGTGCCGGCACCGAAGATGACGACCCGCTGGTTGCGCAGGGGCGTCCCACAGACCCGGACGGCCGAAATGATCGCGGCGAGCGTAATGGCACCCGTGCCTTGAAGCTCATCGTTAAAAGTGCAAGCTTGCTCTCGATATTTTGTGAGAATCCGCCGCCCGATGTTTGGTTCGAAATCTTCCCATTGCAGAAGGGCTTTTGGGAATAGCTTGCTAACGGTTTGAACGTAGGCTTCGATGAAGTCGTCGTAGTGTTTGCCGCGAATGCGTTCATGGCGGTTGCCGATGTACATAGCATCACTCAAGAGGCTGGCTTCATTCGTGCCCACGTCGAGCATCACCGGAATCACCCGCTTCGGGTCTACTCCGCCGGCGGCGGTATAGATGGCCAGTTTGCCGATGGCGACTTCGATGCCCCCAATTCCCCAATCGCCGACGCCCATGATGTTTTCGGCGTCGGTGGCGAGAATCAGGTCGACGTCGTCCTTCCCCAAGCCCAAGTTCGCAAACGCCGCTTCCATTTTGTCGACTTGGTGAATCGATAAATAAACGCCCCGCGGCCGACGGCACTCATGATGATACTGCTTCATCGCTAGGCCGACGGTTACGTCGTTCACGATCGGAATCATTTCGCGCAGGTGCTCGGAAAGGAGGTTGTAGAAAAGCACCTCGTTGCGGTCGTGTAGCGCGGTGAGATAGATGTTCTTGCTGAGCGCATCCGGCAGGCGTTCGAACTGCATGTAGGCGCCTTGAACTTGTTGTTCCAGGGTGCTGACTTCCGGGGGTAAAAGGCCAGTCAGCCCCAACGCCTCCCGCTCCGCGCTCGAAAACGCCGTTCCCTTGTTGAGTAGGGGCGAATTCAAAACGTCTAGCCCACGTGCCCTGGTGCGCTGTACGCCCCCAGCTGTCCTCGACTCCAGTGGAGAAAACGCAAGCAGCGGAACCTCCATTTTGTCGGGTCTGTGTTCGAGTGAATTCATGGCTTCCTGAGAGAGCCGCGGCGGTTTGGCGCAGCGGCTCCTTCCTTTCCTGAATCAATATCTAGTAGGGACGCTTTGCTAAGCCGACTACCGCAAAGGCGGCACCCAAGGCGATCAGCCCGAAGAGCCCGAATGTCGGTATTCCGCTCGCGGTGGCGGGCAGCGCCTTCGGCTCCAGTTCCGTGGCCACTTCCGCAGCTACCGTCACCGGGGCTTCCACCGGCGGGACCGTTACCACTTCGACCAACGCGACCTCTTCTCCGGCGGGGTTCACGGCCATCACGGGCGTACGTTTCAACTCGGCGACCATGGGCGCTTCGGCCAGTTTGGACGGCTCAGTGACCTCGAGCGGCATTTCGATCGGCATAAAGAGAACTGTTCTGTTCTCAGCCTTGGCAAGAGCAATCGCCTTAGCCTTAGGGTAAACAAACTCTTCACCCCAATTCTTGCCAGGGTAGAACCAGGCTCCGAGCGCCTCAGGCTGACCGGCGGGCCGTTCCCGAAAAGTGATGACGGTCTTGTCGGTGGCCTTCAGGCGGTAGTTGGGAATGGCGAGGACGGTAGCGTAGACGGTCATTTCGTCCTTGCTAAAAATTTGGACGATGTGGCGGTCGGACTGGGAATCAAGGATTTTAAAGACATAGGTCCCGGCCGGGAGCACCCCCCAACCAGCTAAGTGAACGCCGGGAATTTCCACGGGTTCGCTGAACGTGATCTCGGTCTTGCGGTTCCAGGTATCGGCTTGGGCGTCTGGCGCGAAAACGGCACCCATTGCCGCGAGGCAAAATACAGTCGTGGCTACTTTAAGTTGCTGTTGTTTCATTTTGTGTTCCTTTTTTCGGACTGGAGATCTTGGGTTCAACGCGGAAGGCGGATATTGGCGGCGCCGTCCCACAGCCCTATGGCTTGCAGAATCCAAACGCAAACCACGACGACAACCACCACGTTCAAAATCGATTTGATACTCGAAGCCATGGGGATATAACGATTGATCAAGTACAGCCCCATCCCGATAATTACCAGAATCACGACAAGATTTAGCAAAGTCATATTCGGACTCCTTTCTCCCCTCTCTTCTGCAATCCAGCGCCCATTAGCCCCAAGAGCGTCCGGGAGCCTGCCTGTATAGCTTTGGCCTTCCGCAGGGCTTCCCGGCGGTCGACCGCCGTTGACGCGCCCACGTCATCCGATCAAATACGGTCACCCTTTTGTCACGGTTAATGTTATGTTTGAGCTTCGACAAACGTTCTCGGTCGAATTCAGACTCCGCAGATCGACGTCGGGGAAAACGTAGTTACCCTGTCTCCCGCCACATCCAATCCGGGTGCGACCGCTTGGCTCTCCGAGCATGGGCCCAGAGAATTGCAACTATTGCTGCGCGCGGTGGTCTTTCACCCCTCTGCTCCGCTGTTGATCACCGACGACCACGGCAAAACGGTCGATGCTTCCGTGGGTGCCGCGAGGCTCTTGGGAATCCCGCGCGCTCGGCTCGTGGGGATCAACCTCGACAACTTGGTTCCCCCGCCCTTTACGCCTGAAGTCACCGACCTGTACCGATCCTTGCAAGAGCGCGGAGAACGCGAAGGATCGAATCAAGTCCTGGGGGCCGATCAGACCCCTCGGGATTTTTCTTACTCGGCCAAAGCCGAAGTAATGCCCCATGATCCTGTGCCGGCGCTGCGCGATGAGGAAATGGGGTCGGAGCCGATTCCCGCTTGGGTTAAGGACTATGCGCTCTTTCTGCTTGACGCGGAGGGCCATGTTGTTTCCTGGTACGCGGGTGCTACTCGCTTGTATGGATATCCCGCCGGCGAGGCGATTGACGCCCACTTCTCGATGCTACATCCAGCGGATGAGTCGATTCAGGGTCGAGCAAACGAAGAGCTGAAACGGGTGATTGCCCGGGGCCACTTGGGCACGGAAGGATGGCATTGCCGCAGCGATGGGTCGCGTTTTTGGGCTAACTCGGTCACCTTGGCGCTGCGGGATGAAATGGGGCAGTTGCAAGGGTTTGCGCGGATTGTTCGCGATTTCAGCGACCGGCGGGAACTGGATGAAAAGCTGCGCCGAAGCCGGACGTTTTCCAGCGGCGTTTTGCCGGAATCGGGTATTGCCGGGGTTGTGTCGGGCGAGTTTGAACGGATTCCGGAGGCGAACGACGCCTTTTTGAGTATTGTTGGCTACACGCAGCAGGACGTGGCGGCTGGGCGTTTGGATTGGGTGCATCTGACTCCGCCTGAGTACGCCGCCCTGGATGAGTTGGCGCATGAGGAGGGCCTGCAATTCGGGGCGTGCGCACCGTACGAAAAGGAGTTGTTTCGGCAGGATGGGACTCGGGTTCGCGCGCGGGTGGTGACAGCTATTCTTAAGGTAATTCCCTTCCGTTGGATCACTTACACCCAGGATCTGCGGACGCCCGAGCTGACCTCGGTCGGTAGTGTGGCTGAGGGCGACGAAGACGAAGAAGAGTACGACCTCGATATCGGTGCCCTCGACTTTCACGAGATGGCTGGACAGAGCACGGCCCTTCGGCGGGTGCAACAGCAGATCGCGATGGTGGCGCCGACCGGAGCTAACGTGCTGGTCCTAGGCGAAACGGGCACGGGCAAAGAGTTGATTGCCCGCGCTATACATAGGCTTAGCCCACGCCATAATCATCCCTTTATTTCGCTGAACTGCGCGGCCATCCCCACCGGATTGCTGGAAAGCGAACTGTTTGGGTATGAGCGCGGAGCTTTCACCGGGGCGCTATCCCAGAAAATGGGCCGTTTCGAAATGGCGCACCGGGGCACGCTGTTTCTGGATGAAGTGGGCGATATCCCGGTCGAATTGCAGCCCAAGCTTTTGCGCGCCCTGCAGGAAAAGTCGTTTGAGCGTTTGGGCGGCTCGAAGACGATCCCGATTGATGTTCGGTTGGTGGCGGCCACGAACCGCAATCTTGGCGAGATGATGGGCGAAAAGCTGTTTCGGAGTGATCTCTATTATCGGCTGAACGTCTTTCCCATCACCAGCCCTCCCTTGCGGGACAGGCCGGAGGATATTCCGTTGCTGGCGCGGCATTTCGTGGCGAAGTATGCAGCGAAAATGGAACGGCCGATCACAACCATTCTGCCGGAAACGATTAAGGAGTTAGTGGCTTGGCCTTGGCCTGGCAACATTCGGGAACTTGAGAATTTCATGGAACGGTCGGTGATTCTTTCCCGAAACACGACGCTGCGCGCTCCGTTGGGCGAGATTCACTTCGAGACCTCACCGCTTGCTGTCGGGGCGGCTGGGGGTGCGCCGTCATCTCTCGAAGAAGTGGAGAAAGATCACATTTTGCGGGCTTTGCGGGAGTGCGGCGGGGTGATTACCACCGCCGCTACCCGGCTAGGACTGCATCGGACAACGCTCAACGCGATGATGAAAAAGCTCGGCATTTCCCGCAAGGACATTTAGCCCGGACGGGAAACGCCGTTATTTCGAAGCCGCTTGATACCGATCTTCAAAGTCCTTCACTTGCTTCGCAGCCACGTCTTTGGCAACTCCGTAGTGCTCTTGGATCTTGCCAACCAGTTGATCCCGACGGCCGGCTAGGACGTCCAAGTCGTCGTTGGTCAGTTTACCCCACTGCTCGAGCACCTTCCCCTTCACCTGTTTCCAATCACCGGCTAGAATATCGCTGTTCATTGTGTTTTTCCTTTGTGCGCATTTGCGGACGATATGCCGATTGCAGTTGGATTGCCAATGGCCAAGTGCCTTTTCCTTTCTGAGCTTAAGGCGCGATTGGGATGGGCGACGGGTTGACCTTCCTTCGTCGTACGACCGCCCTTGGTCACGGGAAATCCGAAACGGGGGCCTAGCAGCGGATGCTTAACTCCCTTGGTTGCAGCTCGCGCTCGGTGGACCCTAGAGTTCACGAGGTTCTTCCCTAAAAAAAGTGCCCCTCACTCGTCGACTCCTCGGGACTCTAAGCTCTGCCCGATGGGTTTTTGAGCGGCCCCGCCAGCTTCCCACCGAAGGCGCCCTTTTTCACCCCTTTGGGTGCTAATTTTGGGTAACTGGAATTTTGCTTCACCTGCGCATCGAATTCGATCCCGTACCGAACAGCCACGAGCGGCCAACCGAAAATCAAACGTAATGAAATCAACCGTGAAATCCAAACGCCTTCACCAATTCGTGGCGACCGCCGCAGCAGCTTTTAGTGCCATCACCATCACCTACCGAACCAGTGGTCCCAAGACTGGCTGCAACGGCACCAGCGATTTGTCGGTCCAGAGTTCCCTTGCCTCTGCCAACTCGCCTACGCTCACCTTCGTTCCAAACGCAAGCGGAAGCTCCGGTCTTCCCTCGGACGTTAATCTGGGCGACCTTACGCTTGCCTGCAGCGGGAGCACCCCCGTTTCAGGTTCGACGTTCTCAGCCTTTACTTTCAACTGGCAAATCACCGGTTACGACGAAGGCCGCGAGCGGTAACTTCGTCGGAAACTCTGCGGGCGGTACGATCTTTAGCGATGCGAATAACTTATCGATGATATCGGCCCCACTCCGGCTTGGACCGAGAACTAACAATGAGGCTTCTGGTCACGATTCCACGGAACACTATGATCGTGGCCCTTAACTCGGGTACCCCGGTTATGAATACGTTCGTGCAAGGGTTCGTGAACTCTTGAGCGGTTTCGGCGCCAGCCATCTTAAGGTCGGTCGGCTCGGCGCTGGTCGGTCTGGGCTACTGGCGTCGCCGGGCGTTTTCGGCATCGTAGGCTTGGACAGTGAATCTGCTTCGACCTGAAATTCGCTCACGGATTGGCAAAGGAAATTCGGTTAGTCGGGGCAGTGGACCGGAAACCTAGTGACCAAATACGGTCACTCGACCGCCTGCGGTCGGTCATCGGCGGCGCGTCAGTTGCCTCTCTGAACTGATTGCCGTTTAGTTTCAATGTCTTGAGGAAATGTAAAGAATGGCGATAGGGTTGCGCTTTAAACAGGTCGCCCAAGCTCCCTTGGCCCGGCACGGGGTGGAATGTGCCGCGAAAAATCGAGCTGGGCATGGTATCGAATCTCGACGAAAGTGAGACGTCGCTTGATCGTCGGACTGAGTTAGGGCGCGAAGAGGCTCTGCTGAAGACCGGTGCGCTGCAAGACGCCATCTTCAATAGCGCTAACTTTTCGAGCATCGCGACGGACGAAAAAGGCGTGATCCAATTATTCAACGTCGGAGCCGAGCGGATGTTAGGTTATCTGGCGAGTGAGGTGGTCGACGTTGTTACTCCGGCGGACCTCTCCGACCCCCAGGAGTTAGTCGCCAGGGCCAAGGCGTTAAGCGTGGAGTTGGGTACTCCGATCACTCCCGGGTTTGACGCATTAGTCTTCAAAGGTAATTGATTAGCGGTCCGTCGACCCCTACCGAGCCGACGCGACGGTCGGCTTTGAGAAGAGTTGCCGAAAGGTCTCGGTGACGGATCCAGATCCATTCTTCCGTGCGGTTTGGGCAAGACTGGCGAAGGTCGCAAAGGCGTCCGCACCTGCCTGATTCTTCGAACAGTGCGACACCTTTCGAGCGATCACCGCCGGACGCAGCATCCTTTCAGCCCGATTGTTGGTCGGCTCAACGTAGGGAGGATACAGAAAACGCAGCAAAAACCCTTCATCGTTTTGCTTGCCCAATCCATGCAGCAACTTTTGGTTATCGCCGTCCTTCAAAACACGATCCCGCAGATGGTGCGTCACCCGCCTCCTGACATCCTCCACCTTTTCAACGAACTCCGCCTCCGGAAGACCTTCCCGAGCCCGACCTAACTCCATCGCTTCCCGAAGTAGCGCCTTCCCCTTTAACCCAAACTCCCTCGCCCGGCCCCGCTTCTCCACCACCACATCAGTGATATTCCGCAAAAAATGCGCCAAACACTTCTGCTGCTCCACTCGAACAAACTCTTTGGCCTCGTAGCTCTTCCCCCGATCACTTATCATCACCCCGCCATAGTCGCCCGGAATCACCTCCCGAACCTCCTCGTTCCGATGGCGCATCCGGATCTGATACAGGCATACATCCGCCGTCTCAAATCCCATCAGATACGCCACTTTGCCCCCGACCCGCCACCCCGTATCGTCGGTATGCACGAACGCCGAATCCTTGACCGAAGCCCGCAAGGCTTGATACTCGGCCCCCGCCTCACCCTTGGCCCGTCGCAAGGCATCCTGCGTCAAAGCCGATTGGGTGATGCGGACCCCGGTCAGTTCACTCAGCACGGTTGGAACCTTCCGCAGGGGAATTCCCATTCCGTAGTGCAGGCTATGCGCGGCCGCCATCACCGTGGGACCAACCCGATGGGCGGTCGCTCCGAACTGATCGGCAGCCAAGCCCGGCGCGGTGCCCCGCACTTTCTTACCACAGTCGCGACAGCGGCAAACAGCGACTTGATAGGCCGTGATCCGCGGCGTAGGTAACTTGGGCAACTCAACCGTGGACGCCTGCTCCACGCCGGTTTGTTCGAGGGAACCACCACAGTCGGGGCAGCAAGAGGGAGCCTTTGCCTCCACCGTCACATCGGGTTTCCCGGGCGGGGCTTGCCGCCGATTGAATGGACCTTCTCCCTTCTTGCGGCCGGGTCGCTTGGGGTTCGGGACGGGCTTTTCTTTCGAAAACGGCGAGGCTTGGCGGCTTTTCTTCCGCTTCAACTGTTCGATAAGCTTACCCAAAGCCTCGATTTGCAGTTGTTGTTCGCGCACAATCACAATCAACTCTTCCCTGCTCAATTCGTCGATGGTGGGACTGTTCGCCATGAAACGCTCGCGACTGCTATCGGAAGACTACCAGACTTTGTGAAACATTTCTACACCTTTTTGTTGTGGACGCCCCGGCGGAATCCGTCGAGCGAAGCCAGAGAGGCCGCTCGCCGCTAATCAATTACGTCCAGGAGAAGGAACGTAGAAGCACTGGTCTTTTGCGTCAGATGGGCCGGCCGATCGGGCTGGAGACACACTTACAACAAGCGCCCCAAGCCGAATCGGCTGGGGCCTTTTCATTTAAGGAGATAAGAAATGGCTGCTATTACTTCAGCGAATGTTGCGAACGCGCTCGTCAAGCTCGTTGCCGCCGATGCGTTGCCCGCACTGATGGGTAACTTGATCATGGGCAACCTCGTGAATCGGAATTTTGAGCCTTCGCTCGCTCAGGCCGGTGACACGATCAACGTGCCGATTCCTCCGACCCTTGTGGCGAACAACCTTGCTCAGGGCGGGACGGTCACGACGCAGAATCCTAGCTTGGGCAATGCGCAGATCATCTTGAACACTCACGCGGAGGCCACGTTTCAGATTCCTGACGTGACCAAGGTGTTGGCTGTTCCGGACCTGCTTCGGCTCTACATGGAGCCTGCGGTTGTGGCACTCGCCGAAAAGATCGAGTCCGACATCCTGGCGCTTTATTCGCAGTTTACGGCGAACATGCCGCTTGGATTTGCTGGCTCCCCGCTTACCGAAGGGCTAGTGGACGAAGCGGAAACGGCGCTGTTCAATGCGAAGGTTCCGACCTCGGCCCAGAAGTATCTGGTGGTGGACGGAAGCACGTATTCGCAACTTCGCCAAATTCCGCGCTTTTCGGAGTACAACTCGGCAGGCGAAGCGGGCGTTCGCGCCATGATTGATGGGACGGTTGGCAAACTGAAAGACTTCTTTATCTTTCGTTCGCAGTTTGTGGCCAAGACGGGTGCCGGGCCGGCGACCACGCAGAATCTTGCTTTTGCCAAAGATGCGATTGGTCTTTGCGTCCGGCGGCTGCCTCAGCCTTTGCCGGGTACCGGAGCGATCGCCGAGTATTCCGAACTCGGTAACTTCGGTATGCGCGTGATGATGAGTTATCAGCCGAATACGCTGGCACAGCAATTCACTGTTGACTGCTTATATGGAGTTGCGGTGTTGCGCAATAATTTTGGCGTACAGGTTCGTAGCTAGTTACTGAAGACTGGGGCGGTTTCGACCGCCCCGGCTTCCGATTAAACGAAAAGGAGACGATATGGACCTGAGACACTATTACGCCGAAGTGGCGACGACGGAAGAATTGATCAAAGGTGAAGACGCGCTCATAGTTAGTCGACCGACCGGTGACGGTGGGAAGGCCGGCGTGATCTCTGAAGTGCCAAGGCACGTCGCGGCGCGGCTAGTCGTCGAAAAAAAAGCGGTCCTGGCGACGCCCGACGAAGTTGAGTTTTACCGGCTCGAGCAGGCGGAGGGGCACAAACTCAGACAGGAAGCGGCGCTCGCGCAACGGGTGCAAGTGACCTTAGTCAGCGAACAGGATTGGAAATCACTACAGCCTCGCAAGGGCTAAGGAATGACTATATGGCTCTCTTCGTAGATGGAAATCCTTCTGAGCCGATGGACCTCTCGCCGTACGAGACGTCCATTTTCTGAGGTGGACCCCATTGGCTAGACACGAAAGTAAGTGAGTCTTAAGTGTATCGAGGGGCTGATTACCGAGACCAGGATGACACAGTTGGTCACGATTAGGTAAACTGTTTTCCACCTGAGTGGAGGATAGGGCAACGC
>JANXMS010000175.1 GCA_025354525.1 Acidobacteriota bacterium | reverse complement strand
ACTGTTCGCCATGAAACGCTCGCGACTGCTATCGGAAGACTACCAGACTTTGTGAAACATTTCTACACCTTTTTGTTGTGGACGCCCCGGCGGAATCCGTCGAGCGAAGCCAGAGAGGCCGCTCGCCGCTAATCAATTACTTCGGCGGCATCGCGATATAAGCCCGGAACGATCGCTCCGGTGAAGCGGAGGAGATAGGTGCCGTCGGTAACGACCCACGCGCCTGGACTCTCCTCGCGCCGGGCGTTGGCGGGGGCGCCGATTGTCGTTTCGCCGCTATAGCCCCAGGCGCGGGAATGGATGCCGGAGAGGATCAAGTGTTCCCGTGTCTTGCTCGCCTTACCGGTTGCGATGGGCAGCAGGCTGCGGCCGTCGATGTCGGGCGGTGCTTTCAGGCCCGCGGCTTGCAGGGCAGTGGGCATGATGTCCATCGTGGAGACGAGCGCATTGTTGCGTTGGCCCTTGGTGGTGGCTCCGGGCCAATGGACGATCAACGGCACCCGAATGCCGCCGAGAAAGAAGCTGCCTTTGTGACCCCGATGGGGGCCGTTGCCCGGGGGCGGAGTAGAGAGCGAAACCGGCGCTCCGTTGTCCCCGGCGAAGACGAAGAGCGTGTTTTTCCATTCCTCGGGGCCGACGGCGTCGCGGAAGGTGGCGATTGCGGCATCGACGGCGTTGATATGGCCGAAGTAGTTTTGTAACTCGAAGGACTTACTGGCGAAGGGCTGAAAGTAACGGTCGGGGGCTTGGGGCCGAAGAGGGCCGTGCATGGCGTGCAGCGCCAGTTCAATGCAGAAGGGCTTCTTCGAGTTTATGGCCTGCTTGGCGAAGCTGATCGCCTTTTCCGTAAACAGTTCCGTATTGTATTTGGGCTGCTTGCCGGTGTAAATTCGGTTCTCCCAGATCTGTTCGGAATCGTAAAAAGGACATTGATGATGGTTGTAGCCGAAGTAATAGTCGAAGCCATAGTTCAAGGGATGATGTTGATCGACGACAGACCCTTCGAAGCCTGTTTCGGTGATCTCGCGTTCAATGGCGGCGCGCTGTGCGGCGGGTAACTTGGCTAACTCGCCCTGCTTCACCCCGTGCTTAGTCAAAACGCCAGTGCGGAGCGCATGATTTCGAGTGCCGGTATGGTACTTACCGATCATGGCGGTCGCGTAACCAGCCTGCTGAAGGCGTTCGACGAGCATCGACCCGAGGGGCAGCCCCGCGCGGTCAAAATCGATGTTGTTGTAGATGCCGAAGCGGTTTGGATTCTGGCCGGTGAAGATGCCGGCGCGGGCCGGGGCGCATAGGTTGCTAGAGGAAAATGCCTGGGTGAAGACGGTGCCTTGTTTGGCCAGCGCGTTAAGGGTGGGCATGGCGCGCCGAGAAAGCGCTAGGGGCTCCTCGGGGTTGTAGGCGACGTTGTGTTCTCGTAAATAAGTCTGATAAGCCGGGTCCAAGGTGTCGGCCTTCATCGACTCGGAATAGGCCGAGCAATGGCCGATGCCGAAGTCGTCCAACAGAAGGATGAAGACGTTGGGCCGACGCGACGCGGCAGCTAGGGGGAGAGCGACGGAGGCGAGGAACTGGCGGCGCTGCATAGGACTCTGATTCTAGCCGAAAACAGCGTCGGCGTGCCCCGTGTTACGCTCCCTCTCATGCCCCGTCTCACCGCCCTCGCCCTTCTCCTCGCCACCTCCGCCCTCGCCCAATCCCCCGACGTCAAATCCTACGTCCTCCAAAACCAACCCGCTATCTTCCGCGAATTCCACGACCTCGTCGCTCTCCCCAACCTTCACGGCGACCTCCCCAGCCTCTCGAAAAACGCCCAACACCTTAAGACCCTCCTTGCCCGCCGCGGCCTCAACCCCGAACTCTGGGAAACCCCCAACGCCGCCCCCCTCGTCTTCGGCCAAAAACTTGTCCCCGGGGCCACCCGCACCATCCTCTTCTACATCCACTACGACGGCCAACCCGTCGACCGTTCCCGCTGGCACCAACCCGACCCCTTCCGGCCCGTCCTCCGCAATGGCAGCCTCGAAAACAACGCCAAAATCATCCCCGACTTTCAAACCCTCAAAAACTTCCCCCCCGACTGGCGCCTTTACGGCCGCGCCGCCGGTGACGACAAAGGCCCCATCATCGCCTTCCTCGCCGCCCTCGATGCCATCAACGGAGCCCCCGCCAGCAACATCAAGCTCATCCTCGACGGCGAAGAAGAAGGCGGCGGACTCGGCCTCAGCGCCGCCCTTCTCACTCACCGCGCCCAGCTACAAGCCGACGTCATGGTCTTCCTCGACGGCCCCCAGCACCCCTCCGGCCAACCCACCATTTACTACGGTGCCCGCGGTGGCACCCGCCTCGACCTCACTGTCTACACCGCCAAAACCGGCATGCACAGCGGCAACTACGGCAACTGGATGCCCGATGCCAACGTCCGCCTTGCCCAACTTCTCTCCTCCATGCTCGAACCCTCCGGAAAGGTCGCCGTCGAAGGCTTCTACGCCGACGTCCTCCCCCTCCCGCCCGACGCCTGGAAGCTTATCGACTCCGTCCCCGACGACAGCGCCTCCATGCAAAAACTCTACGGCGTCGGCGGAACCGACGGGGCCGCCCGGTCGCTGCAAGAAGGACTCAATCTCCCCACCTTCAGCGTCCATCGCCTGCAGGGCGGGGAACTCGGCGGCGTCATCCCCGCCAGCGCCTCTGCCGAAATCGCCCTCCGCCTCGTCAAAGAAAACTCTGCCAAAGCCATGCAGGACCGCATCATCGCCCACATCCGCAAGCAAGGCTACTTCGTCACCGACGTTGACCCCGACGTCGTCACCCTCGCCGCTCACCCCAAAATCGCCAAGGTCAAACGCAGCCCTCTCCCCAACGCCGCTTGGCGCACGGACCCGACCAACCCCCAGGCCGTCTTCTTAACCGAAGCCCTCCGCAGCCAATGGGGAGACCGCCTCGTCCGCCTCCGCACCCTCGGCGGCAGCCTCCCCGCCATGCCCTTCATCAGCGCCCTGCGGATCCCGGTCATCGGAGTCGCCCTCGCCAACTACGACGACAACCAACACACCGACGACGAAAATCTCCGCCTCGGCAATCTGTGGGACGGCATCGAAACCCTCGCCGCGATTCTCCTGAAAAAATAAGGGACTCTACGCCCCGACCCAACGATTGAGCGTGTCCGTCAGGTCCTTCACCCGGATCGGCTTCGAAACGAAATCGCTCATCCCAGCCTCCAAACACCGTTCCCGATCCCCCTCCATCGCATTCGCCGTCAACGCGATAATGGGCACCGTCAATCCAGCCAGTCTCATCTGTCGAGCCGACTCCCACCCATCCATTCGCGGCATCAAACAGTCCATAAAGATCATCCGATACTCCGTCGTTGTCGCCAAGTCCACCGCGGCTTGGCCATCTCCAGCCACGTCAACCAGGCATCCCAACTTTTCGAGCAACGCCTTGGCCAAACGCTGGTTCACCAGATTATCCTCGACCACCAGAACCTGATACTTCGGCCCCGAAGACGGCAGCGGGGACGGGGAAACAGGCTCGACCGTCTCCATTCCGTCCACCGCCTTCGATAACTGCTCCCGGAAATGTACCGGTCGCGACCACGGTCTCCGCAATCGGACCCAGGGCAGCTCAGCGCGGTCTGGCGGTGCCTCCATTGCCATCACCACCACCGCCTCCCCTTCGCTCACCACCGTCCAGCCCCAATGCTCCAACCACTTTTGGGCCGCCGCTCGACTCTCCGGAACTTCGTCTAGAAGCAACACCCTCCGGCCACAACCCTGATCCTCAGCCTTTAGGAATGGCGCCGCATCTCGGCGCGGCAGTACCGTCCAAAATGTCGAACCCACCCCCACCACGCTATCGAGCCCGATCTCGCCGCCCATCGCCCGAACCAAATCGCGCGCAATCGCGAGACCCAATCCCGTTCCCCCGTGTCGTCGCGAGAGCGACAAATCGCCCTGATCGAACTTCTCAAACACCCTCCCGACATGCTCATCCGCAATTCCCGGTCCGGTGTCGGCCACCGCAATTCGCAGCTTCTCCTCGCCCTCGTAGCCCACGCTCACGGTCACGGTCCCGGTCTCAGTGAACTTGACCGCGTTTCCCACTAAATTCAACAGCACCTGACGCAACCGGCCCGCGTCTCCCACCTGCTCCGCCACCACCTCCGGATTCCAATCCAATACCAACGTAAGTTTCCCCTCAGCAACTCGCGGTGCCAGCACTTCGCACACCCCTCCCGCTACCCGTAGCAGATCAAAAGGCACCGATTCCAACTCCAACTTCCCCGACGCTGCTTTTGCCAAGTCCAGCAAGTCGTTTATAATCCGAAGCAGCGCTTCACCCGAATCCTGAATCGTCTCCATGTATTCGCGCTGACGCTCGGTCAGTTGCGTATCCCGCAGCAGGGCAGCGAAACCTAACACCCCATTCATCGGCGTCCGTAGCTCATGGCACATATTGGCGAGAAACAGGCTCTTGGCGGTATTTGCTGCCTCTGCGGCCAATTGGGCCCGACCCAACTGTAACGAGGACTGTCGCGCTTGGCGCTCCGCCGAAAGTAACTCCGCCTCATACCGCCGTCGTTCCGTAGCAGGGAAAACCACGACGATCTGCTGATCTCCTTCCATCCGAATATTCAATAATGCCGGCAGTCTTGCCCCGTCCTCCCGCAGCAGATCCACCGCCGCTTCGTTCACATATCCCTGTAGCCGAGCCAACGGAGCCATATGGGTCTCGTAGAAAATGCGAGAGCCTAAGGAAAATGTCCCTTGTAACGTCTGCCCAACTGCCCCGCGCGGCCCCACCCATTTACCAAAGGCAGGGTTAGCTCGAACGATCTCGCCTTCAATCGTCGTCACCACAAGCCCGCAGGGCGCCACCGAAAATACGTCAATCGCCTGACTAGACGACGGTATCACTCTCGCCCTTCTCCAGAAACGCTCGAATTACCGCAATCGTCTCCTCCGGTGCACTCAAATTCGGACAGTGGCCTCTCGCCTTCAAATAGATCAGCTCGCTGTTGGGCAAATGGGCGGCTGTATACTCTCCCACTACTTGAGGCGCTATCGCATCGTCCGTGCACTGGACCACCAAAGTCCGCGCCTTCACCCTCGGCAGTATCCCGCGGCTATCGCTGAAAAACGTAACCCGCGCAAAGTGCGCCGCAATCTCTGGATCCATCCGGCAGAAGTTCTCGCTCAACTCCTCCCCAAAATCGGGACGATCCGGCCTTCCCATGATTACCGGTGCCATCGTACGAGCCCAACCCAGATAATTGGCATCTAAGGTTTCCAGCAAATCATCCAGATCTTCTCGCTCAAACCCGCCCCGATAGTCACCGTCATTCAGATAGCATGGCGAAGGGCCCACCATGACTAACTCGCCGATCCTCTCCGGAGCAAGTATCGCCGCCTCCGCCCCAATCATCGCGCTCACCGAATGCCCGATAAAAACGCAATCCCTCACCCCCAACTCTTCACAAATCTCCACCGCGTCCTCCGCGTACCCAGTCAAAGAGCTGTATTTGCTCTCCGAATACGCCGTCAAGTCCGATCCCCCTGCCCCCACGTGGTCGTAAAGCACCACCCGATACCGACTCCCAAAAGCTGAAGCCACATGCCGCCACATCGTCTGGTCGCACCCAAATCCATGCGAAAAGATCAACGTCTTTGCGCCTTGGCCACCAACCCGTAGGTGGTTGCGTCGTCCTACTCGACTATCCAAAAGCTCAAATTCCACTTCGAACCTCTCCAGGTAACCTTATCGGCACCCGCCCCGGAAGTCAACGAGACTATTATGCGGACTTGTTCCGCCATCGCTTTCCCTTCCACATCCAGAGCGGTCCACAGACAAGGCCCTTCTCGCCTCCTCGCTGTTTAGTGCAGGTAAGGACGACAACGCGCAAGGGCGGGATTCGGTCCTTAGGAGTTGCCGGGCCTCGGAGTGTGCTGAGCCCGCTTTGGGTTGGAGCGGGAAAGCGATACCGTCGCCGTCGCGGCGCTGGGAATGTGGAAATCGCATCTTACTTGCGATTTCCAACGGCAGGGGAACGGGAGTGAAAACCTGCTTTCGGTTTTCCTCGCTTTCCATGGCCCGCCATTGCCACGGCCGACCTCGATGGCCGAATGGACTTGCCGCCCCTTCTACACCCGTGCAACAGCGAAGAACCCAAGTTCAACGTCATCGTATTCCCCGACGGCCCCGCCCCGCCAAACCTCCTACCCTCTCGTCGCCTATCGGCCAACCGCCCACTAAGAGTAGAATAAGAGCATGGCTGCGGCTCCCATCCCGTTGTTCACCCCGGAAGAGTATCTCCGCCAAGAGCGGCAAGGTGAGTTCCGCAGCGAGTATGTGAGCGGGCAAATCTATGCGATGTCGGGGGGCACCGGAGCCCACTCAGCGCTGATCGCCGCGTTTGCCTCCGAACTCAGATTCCTCCTTGGCGAACGACGCTGTACGGTTACCGTCGCTGACTTGCGCCTCCACGTCGGTCCGCAATTGGCCTATGTCTATCCCGATGTCATGGTCACCTGCGATGGGCTTCAATATGCCGACGGGCATCAGGATATGATCGAAAACCCTACCGTCGTACTCGAAGTTCTCTCGGCATCCACGGAGCGGTACGATCGGACCGGGAAGTTCGCACTCTATCGAAAGGTCACTACGCTCCGAGAGTATGTTCTCGTATCGCAGAACGAAAAGCGCGTCGAATGGTACACCCGAAACGAACAAGGAAACTGGGAATACCGCGAGGCCGTCGGGGACGACGGAGTCTGCCACTTAGCGCTAATCGGCGTCGCCGTGGAACTCCGCGCGTTGTATCGAAACATCCCAGGGATCGACGCGATCAATGGCGCCACGGCCTAAAATCCGGCAAGCATTCGCTGAATCGCAGTCAACTCGCTGCGAAGGTCCTCTATAGCCCGGCCTCACATTCTCAGTCACTGGCGCGCCCAGCAGCGCATGCGACGATAGCCGCGCGGAACGCTCCTAGCCGTCCTGGGATGCCTTGAGGAGGCCGTCCAATTCAGGCAGAATCAGCAGCTCCTTTGGGAGGCCCGCGGCTCTCTTGGCTCGAATCAGCGCTCCCAAATCCAGCGCTCGCAGCCGACGGCCAAACGCGTCGATCTCGACTGAAGCGGCGTGCGTTTCCGCATAAGCTCCGATTCCTGCCACTTCAGCCAGGAGATCGATGATGCCGAGGTCCGGGGTCAGCGTGAACATCGTTCCATTGGCCAACGTGGCCGCATCCCAAACAAACGGCAGGCCATCCGGAAATCCACGCGGGCGCGGGCGATAGGGTGCCAAGGCACCAGCCAACCTGCGAAGATTCTCCTTGTCCCGCGAATAACAAATGTCGAGATCGACCGTGACGTGTGCACTGCCATGGAATATCGCAGCCCACCCACCGATCACGACGAAATCCACGTCGGCGTCGCAAAGGTGCTGGATGACACGCTCAATGTTCATGCTTCGTCTTGGCGGCCGTGCCTCGCACCGACGCCTCTTCGCTGTTTGGTGTGGGTAGAAGAGCCGGCGCAAGATCGCCAGTGATGAGGGTAGC
>JANXMS010000171.1 GCA_025354525.1 Acidobacteriota bacterium | reverse complement strand
GCTACCGAACCGTCCTCGTGAAACACCCTTGCCATCGGCTTCGTCCCGCCAAACGGATACTTCTTCAGCGACTCTTCTTTCAACTCAAACCCTAACCCCGGCTTCTCCGAAAGCGGAAACCGACCATTCACCATACGCATCGCCGGAAAGCCCAGCCACTCCGCCCAAACCTTCTCGTTCAGTCCCGGCTCCACGCCGCTACAGATCTCCTGCACCAAAAAGTTCGGCATCGCCGCATCCACGTGCACCGTCGCCAGCGCCCCAATCGGTCCCTCACAAGCATGAGGTGCCATTGAAACCCCCGCCATCGCCGCCATCGCCCCAACTTTCCAAAGCGCCGTAATCCCCCCCACATGGTTGATATCGGTCTGAATAATATCCGCCACCCCCAACTCAATCAACTCCCGACATCCGTAATGCGCCACCAACCGTTCCCCCGTCGCAATCGGAGTCGTCGACCGCTTCGCAATCCGCTGCATCGCTTTCACGTTCTCCGGCGGGCAAGGCTCCTCAATAAACAGTAAGTTCAACCCCTCCACCTCCTTCACTAAAATCGAAGCCACACTAGGCGAAGTCTTCGCATGAAAGTCAATTCCTATATCCAAATCCGGCCCCAAACCCTCCCGCATCTCGGCCATCCCCGCCACCGCCGCCGAAATCTTCTTATTCGTATCGATCCATTCGTAATACCCCGGAATACCGCTCTTGAAACAGGTAATCCCCTGCTTCTTGGCTTCTTCCCGCAGCCGCGGATAATCATCTTTGTTGCGAGCCCGCAAATGATAGTACCCCCGCACCCCGCGAGCATCAAACGGCCCGCCGAGCAACTTATACACCGGCATATTCAGGGCCTTCCCCCGAATGTCCCATAGAGCCTGATCGATCCCCGCCATCGCCGACCCAATCACCGGCCCCGCCCGATAAAAGCTATGCACATACATCGATTGCCAGTGGTGCTCCACCTGCATCGGGTCCGCACCAATCAAAAACTCCTTGAAGTCTTCGACACACGCCATCACCGCCGCCGCTTTGCCCTCCAGCGTCCCCTCGCCCCAACCAATCAGCCCCTGGTTCGTCTCGATTTTGACGAACACATACGGCCGATCCGAATCCGGCGTCAAGGAAACCCCGAACACTTTCATGTTCGTAATCCGCAGCTTCGAACCGACTTTTTCAAAGGCTGCCGCCCCGACCGGCCCACTCACGGCCGCCGCCTGCGGCATCATCGCGCACCCACAAGAATCGACAAACTTCCCGCCCAACGCCGGCGCCGCGCCCGCCAGTCCTAAAAATCCACGTCTCCGCATCACAGTTTCACCTCGTAACGATCAAGAGCCTTTTCATCCACCTTCACGCCCAACCCATGCCCCGTCGGCAACTCAAAAAAGCCGTCTTTGATCGGCTCATCCCAACCCGACATCATCTCGCTCCGGGCCTTCTTTTCCGCCGCGTTCACGCGAGGCACTTGTAACGCGACAAAGTTCGGCAAACTAGCCGCCAACTGCAACCCCGCCGCCGTCCCTAGCGGCCCACCGTCATGGTACGGAGCCACCGCTGTGTAGTACGTCTCGGCCAAAGCACTCACCCGTCGAATCGCCGAAATCCCCAACCGGTGCAGGCTCGGCCGCAGCACGTCCACGGCTTGTTCCCGCAGCAAATCCTGAAACGGTTCCAGCGTATCGAACTCCCGCCCGAAGCCCAGCGGCGTCACCGACTCTTCGCTGATCTTGGCCACTTGTCGCAGATGCGTCAGCTTGCAGGGTTCATCGAGAAACAGCGGGTGTTCTTTCTCCAGCGCCGCCGCCACCATCTGCGCATCGCCCGGCGACAGGCGCATCCCGCCATCCAGCACAAAATCGCCCCCTGTTTTCCGCAACTCCTCCCACAGTCCCATCACCAAGTTGACATACGATTTCCCCGAATTGGGAAACAGCGGCGTCGGCAGCGGAACAGAGAACGCCCGAAACCCCGCCTCATGCGCCAGTTCAACATTATTCGAATTCTTCACCGTAGCGATAGCGCGCGCCTTGAACCGGGTCGGCCCGCCCAACACTTGGTACAAAGGAGCTTGCGTAGCCTTGCCGACGATGTCGAGCATCGCCATATTCACGGCACCCTGCAACCTGCCCGTCAGCGTAACCGTCTCGTAGGCCGTCGCTTCCCTGCCCTGCAGCGCGGCCATAGCCGCCCGGAACTCGGGCATCTCCACAACCCCGGCCTCACCATAGCCGTGGACCCCGCCCTTGGTATCCAGCCGGATTAGGCTATACATTCTGCCGCTAGGCTCCCGCAGCCGCCACATCTTGCCCCCGGCCAAGGCCAGCGGCCCCGCGGAGATCGCCGGCGCCACCGGCATCAGCAGTCGCGCCCGTCGAGCTAACAGTGCAGTTCGCATAGGCTCAAACTCTATCGAAACCGAAGCCCGCCCGCAAGGCACTACTTGCGGACGCTCCCAGGGAAGCTGACCATGATCATCGACATCCTCCCCGAAACTGAGCAACTCGTTCGCGAAGTGATCCGCGGCGGCCATTTCCAATCGGTCGATGATTGGATCATTTCCGGTGTCCGCGCCTGGAAAAAACGAAATCCCTGTGTCACCGCGGCTCTGGTTGGCCTGAAACTCAATCTGGAGTGGGATCGCGACCCCGTCGGATAGTTCTCCCTGTGAGCTTCCTTCGGACATCACCACCTCTAACCACCGTCGCCGTTGGGCCTTTCCGGTTCCGTACCCACCCCCGGGGGTCGAGTAGGCGGCGCATCTTCTCCGCAACCCCTGCAGTGACGAGATGCTCAAAGGCGTCCCCACCGCCTGCGACATTGGCGGCAAAAAAAGGCAACAACGGGTGCGTCTTTTGGTTGCGAGGATACAAGTTTCACCTCGATGTCGCCGATGGCCAGATCCCGATCAGCGCCTTGCTCACCGCCGCCAGCGTCCACGATTCCCAGGTCGCCATTCCTTTCATGGAGATGAGCTCGAAGCGCAGCACCTACCGCTACGAAATCATGGATTCGGCCTACGATGCCTCAGCGATTCGGCAGGCCAGTACGGATCGTAACCACCAGCCGATCATCAATCCTCACCCTTGGCCGAAGAGCAAAATCCAGCTTCCTTCGCGGGTTAAATTGCAGCCGCAACTCGGTCCCGCCCAAGCGGAACGGTACAAGATACGGACGATGGTGGAGCGGGTATTTGGGCGATTGAAAGATGAATTGGGGGCCGACCGGATTCGCGTCCGGGGAGCCAAGAAAGTGATAGCGCATCCGATGTTTAGCGTCCTCGCCCTGACGGTGGACCAGCTACTCCGGCTGCACCCGTAAACAAATCACCTCTATAAATCGAAACATATAGGTAGTCATTAGGTCCGTATAGCCGGAAAGCTGCCAACGGGCCTTCCCGTTAATACTTGTCGCTGCAAAGAACTTCCCAATGCCCGCTACCACGCCTGTCAAGCGTTTTGCGCGGAGTTTTGCAAGCGCTTCACAAGAGCCACTTGCAAAATCCAGAGCACCTGTGAAAAACTAGTTATTCTATTGAATACAAACGAGTTAAGTGCGGTATAAGGGACCCGTAAAACGATGCTGATTCGCCCGTTTTGCCCC
>JANXMS010000158.1 GCA_025354525.1 Acidobacteriota bacterium | reverse complement strand
GAGGGCGGTGGTGGTGGTGAGGGTGTAGGTGACGGCCGCGGCGGGAGCGGCTTGGGCGGTGACTTGGAACGTGGAGAGGGTGCCCGAGGCGGTGACGGTGGTTTGGGCAAAGCCTTCGTTGTCGGTGAAAACGGTGGCGGCTTGAACGGGCGCGGCGGGGAGGTTGGAAGAAAAGCTGACTGCGACGTTACGGACCGGGCGGCCACTTCCATCAAGGACCCGGGCGATGACGGGGAGGAAGGGCTTGCCGAGGCTGGTGGTTTGAGCGTTGTTGTAGGGGAGGATTAGAGAAGGGCTGCCGCTGGCGGCGGCGGCACGGAAGACGAGGGGACTGGGGTTAACGGGGCCGGTCAGTTGACCCCAGGAAGTGGGCGGATTGGCGGTGTTGTCTTGGCGGATGAGTTGGGTGCTGGTAAGGACGAACGTGGAGCGCGGCGTGGGCTGCTCCAGGGTGGCGGCGACGGCGCGGACATTTGAGAAGGAGTTGGAGTTGATGGCAAAGGGGCTGATGGAGACTTCGTAGACCGCGGCGGTTTGAGAGGAAGTCGCATAGATCCGGTTGTTGCTGACTACGGTGAGAGAGTCGAGGATGACTTGGAAAGTTGGGAAGGTACTGGAGACGGTGCGGGTGGCGAGGTCAATGAGGAGAGCGCAGGTGCCCGTGATGGGGGTGAGGTTGGTGGCGACGGCGTAGCGGCCGTCAGGCGTAAAGGCTAGGCGGCCGGGACGGGCGTTGACGGGGATGTCTGTGCGGACGGCGAGCGAGCGCGGATCAATTTCGTAGATGTGGTTGGTGGTGGAGACGTAGATGAGACCGTTGAGGCCCGTGGCGACGGCGACGGGGGTGTCGATAAAGGTGAGGGGGTTGGGGAGGACGGCGTTGGTCGAAAGGTCGATGGCGGTGAGGCTGTTGGCGCTAAGGATGAAGGCGCGGGTGGAGTCGCGGTTGACGGCGAGGTCGATGCCGTTGAGGTTGGGGAGGGTGGCCAGAAGGTTGTCGTTGGCGGTTTCGAAGATGGAGAGGGAGGCACCGAGGATGAGGAGGCGTTGTCCGTTGGGGGTGAGGGCGCTGGCTTCGGCTTGGACGAGGTTTTGGCGTCTGAGGACCGTGGCGGGATTGGCGGAGGAGAGGACGAGGAGGGTGTCGTTGGGGGTGCGGGCGATAGAGTAGTATTTCGTTCCGTCGGGGTGGACGAAGAAGTTGGTGGCACCGGGTTGAACTTGAAATGTGGTAAAGGGAAGGAAGGGGTTGAGGGTGTAGGGGGTGACGGTGGGGGTGATACTGGAGAGGTTGGGGAGGAGGAAAAGTTGGGGTTGGGCGGCCGCCGACGTGGCGAGTAAGAAGAGGAGTAGAGTTCGCATGATAAGTTCTCTTTACTCTATCTCATCTTCTCCACCATTTTGTCGGAAGTTGTGCATTCCCGACGGTTTGCAGGTTGAAAAAAGGCCTAGTGACACAATTTTCCTTCCTCGGAATCAATTTTGAGTGTCGTTCCGCTTGGCGCAAGTTGGGCGGCATGGCGAGAGGGTGTGTCAAGCGTTTCGTGTAAACAATTATAGTTTTATCCCTAGGAAAACCCGAAAATGTTCTTCCGATTCTTCACGTCACTTGGCGGTCAGTTCAGTTCCTACGGTGGAAATCCGGTCACCGAACAAAATCGCAAACCGCTGCAACGCCGCTTTCCAATCCTTCCCCGGCTTGGTCCACTTCTTGGCAATGTGCTCCAGCGCCAAGCATCCTGATGGGGGATCGAATCACGCGTCTTGCTCGCCTTGCGCAAGCTCATGTTCAGTGATTCCACCGCATTGGTCGGATAAATCACCTTCCGAACCTCCGCCTGATAAGCAAAAAACGGCGTCCGATGATCCCAGTTCCGCCGCTACATCTGGCTGATGGTCGGGTAGGTCCTATCCCATTTTGTGGCAAACTCCTCGAGCCGCTGATCGGCCTCTTCCACCGTGCTAGCGCAGTAGATCGGCCGCAAATCCGCCGCCACGTCCTTACGCTGTTTCCACGACACGTAGTTCAACCATCCCCTGCACTTGGTGGACGATGCAAAGCCCCACCTGCGTCTGCGGAAATACCGTCGCAATCGCTTCCGAAAACCCCTTCAAACCGTCCACGCAGGCGATATAAATATCCGCCACGCCCCGGTTTCGCAACTCCGTCAAGACCTGCAACCAGAACTTCGCCCCTTCGGCGTTGGTTCCCGTCGGACCCGCCCATAGCCCCAAACCTCTTTATTCCCTTCCATGTTCACACCAATCACGACGTAGATCGCCTTATTGCGTACATGGCCCATCTCCCGAATCTTCACCACAATCGCGTCTGTTTGGCGACAATTAGAAACGACCGCGTGTTGCCTCACGGGGATAGGTTACCCGATTGTAGTTGTCGCGGGTTGAGGTACCTCATTTGGATCGTGAAAGTTTACCCTGAACTCCAAAGGGATTTGCCGCTTATGCTGGTGCTACCCAAGCGGAGGATAGAGCTCTCCAGGGATGGAACCGGAGCGTCGGCAATCCTGCTCGCTCGCAACGCGGCAAATCCCGGGGGGTTGGGGGCCGAGCCCCCATCACAAAGTGACCGTTTCCTTTTCGGCTTCCGGCGTAGCGGCGAACGCACCAACGACTAGACGCCGGGCGACCATGGTGCGCCACTCGCTGACCCGCCGCTGGAGAGTCCGCAGCAGATTGTCCGCAATCGTCGGATCGGCCTGCTGCAGTCGCTTTAACAGCTCCTTGGCATTGGTGTCGGGCTGCTCGTTTAGCCATTGCTCGACCAGGACCCACGTGTCCGCGAACGGATCCAGGCGAGTGCGCCACGGGCGCGGCCCCGTCGTCGGTTTTCGGTGGGTCGGGCGAACTTCGCCAGCCTTCCATGCCGTGGCAAGGCTTTCCACAAACGATCTATGTTTGGCTCGGGCGCGTCGACCTGAGCGCTGCTGGTGGATACTTCCAGCGTTGTAAGGCGACGTTGAATCACCCGAATGTCACTCAGCAACTCCCGCAGCGCGACCTTCCGCGGCTCGGTCATTCGCGCGTTCGTCAGAAGTCGCTCGTACGGCGTCGCGGGCGGCTCGTACTTCTTAGACACCTTGGCACCCACGCGCGTCTTCGATTTGACTTTAAAGCAGGGCAGGAAGAAGTTCCCGTACAGCCGCGCTTGCCGGTGAAGCTCATCGAGAGCGGTTCCTAATTGTCGCCCATCAAACACATACAACTCCCCGTCCTGTTGGTACAGCTTCACCTCGACCGAGTCACGCACTTAGTGCCAGGGCAGTTCGAGCCAAAGCTTCTCGTGCTTGCTAATCCGGCTCTTGGGTGTTCCCACCAGATACGAAATCTCCCGGTCGGGAGCCCGCGATCCATCACTTACATTCGCTTGGCCTTGCCATCGGTCTTCTCGATCTTGTCGAGAAACCCGCTTAGCGTGGTCGAATCGATGGTGTTTCCGTTCCTGACTTCATAGGCCAACGGAAAACCATCGGCGGTGACAATCAGCGCGATCACTACCTGCACGCAGTCCGGCCTCCCGTCGCGGCTGTACCCCCGCTTGGCCTTCGGATTGTTTTCCATTTCTCCTTCGCAGTAGGTGCTGGTCAAGTCATACAACAAGACCTTACAATCGGCATGAAACAGGTCGGACCACTTCTTCCGTAACCAAACGAACAGATCCTGTTTGTGATCGAGCAGTCGGTCCACACAGCGATAGAGACGGTCTTTTTCGGCGACGGTGAAATCCACTTGAAGTAATTCATCCATCGCGGTGGACAGAAACCACCGCCGGTGAACGTGGAACTCGCTGGAGGGAGCCACCAGTCGGTTGACGACTAACAACAGGAGGAGCTTCTCCCGACTCACAGCTTCTCGACCGCTGGGTAGTTTCTGCTGCCACAACTTGTCTAGTTCCAATTGATTCCATAACTCACCTCCAAGCCAGCAACTTCCGAAGAGGCGAGGGCGATGTAACGTCATTTTCCCTAGTGTTACTTGCAGCGAGTCGAGCGTATCGACTGGAATCTCTCGATCTTCGGGGAACAGGCTGAGATTACGGGAGGCTTGTCGGTCTTCGTCAAAGACGGCGAGGGTTTTTCGCCACGTAGCCTCTTGTTTATCGTTGATTTCGCCGAGGTAGAGGACCGTCGGCTGAGCCGTTTTGCCCGAGATCAGGCGTCGGTTCTTTTTTTCCGGTTGGTTAGCCGCGAAAACATGGAAACAGCAAAACGCCAGAATGTTTGGACCATTACTAGGGGGAAGGTCTTCACCAGAGCGGTTTTCAAAACTCCGCTTTGCAAATACTGGACTTAATCCCTGTTTCCGGTCGAAAACAGGCAAAAACGGCATTTAACTGCGAAAGTCGGGTTAGTCCCACACCTCCTCCGCCGCCAACCCCGCAGACAAACTCTCGTCCGCGCTCTACCCTCCCCTCCCGCCATCTCACCCATTCCGCCGTTCGGTCAGTGACAACACGCGCGAGCCGATATTGGGCTGGCTCCAGCCGACAGGATGAGGAAGCGGCTGTTGTTTGCGATCAGGTTCAGTGCGAGCGAAAGTCCCAGCATATTCAACGATTCCGGACGCCGCATTTCAGCGCCGCCGCCGAGAGGTTCAGTTGTGCTACCCGCTGCTCGCGCCAAGACTGGCGGGCGTGGTGACCGCTCCGGTGCCGGCTCCGATCATCGAGAAGGGTTTGGCGAGTGATCGGGTCGTGATCGATGCCGTAATTGCCAAATATTGTGACCACCTTCCGCTCTATGGGCAGAGCGCGATGTTCCTGCGCGACGCGGGCATGGAGATCAGTCGAGTGACCCTGTGTGGGTGGATAATGCGCGTGGGTGACTTGCTTGCCCCGGTCGTCGCGGCTACACGGAGGTTATATCCAGGCGGATGAAACTACGGTGCCAGTGCTGCCCGGGTTCGTTGCGGCAAGCGTTGATGAACATGATTGTTTGGCGGGCAGGCGATTTCTGGAGTTCGGCTTGCATGGTTTCGAGGGAGAGGCCTTCGGCGGCGATGTCTTCGGCGGTGACGAGGAAGGTTTTGGCGGCGCTGGTGGCTGAGGTGGGCCCCATTGGCTAGACACGAACGTAAGTGAGTCTTAGGTGTAATGAGTGGCTGGTAATTGACACCCGGATGACCTACTTGGCCACGATTAGAGCAAATCCTGACATAATGGAGGCGCTCTGGGAGTTATGACGACGCACGGATATGGCACGAGCCTACTCAGACGATTTGCGCTCAAAGTTTGTTGCCGCTTATGAGAGCGGGAATACTGGCCTGAAGAAATTGGCGGCAACTTTTCAGGTAAGCCGGGCCTGGGCCGAGAGAATATGGAAAACCAAGCGGGAGACCGGCAGTTCCTCGCGATCGGCCGGAAAACCCCGCGGCTTTCCCAGCCGTCTGACCCCGGAGATCCGCCAACGCCTTGGCGTGCAGATCGGCAAGCAAGTTACCGAGTTGCGGGGATGGTTGCAAACTCGAGAAAGCGTAGCCATCAGTCAACAACGGCTCTCTGCGGTGATTTTG
>JANXMS010000148.1 GCA_025354525.1 Acidobacteriota bacterium | reverse complement strand
GCCGCCTGAATGCGATTCATGTCCTGATAGTTAAAGCGCTTCGCCCTCGAGCGTGGGGTCGAAAGCCCCGGCGATTCCCTCGCCAGCGCTGGGTGGCCACTAGGCTACTTTAAGTGCGGCTCCCAGCCGCGCTGCTGGCGGCTAGATTTTGATACGGACCGCTGACCGAAGCGCTCTGCGCGTGAAATTTATAGGCCGCCTGAATCCGATTCATGTCCTGCTGCGGGTCGCCAATTTGATAGTTGACCAAGCCGAGGTGATAGAGCGCTTCGCCCTTTAACGCGGGATGCTGTTCCATCAACGGCATGGCGGCGCGGAGATGCTTGTCCGCGTCGCCATAGCGGCCGTCCTGAGAGGCAATGATGCCGAGGATCACGCGGCCAAGAGCCACCTTCGCCGAGTCGGCTTTGGTTTGCGGGTCGACCAGGCGCTTTGCGTAAAGCATCGCTTTGCCTTTGTCCTTCATGCCGTCGTAGTAGTGCGTGGCGAGAAACAGCAGCATCTCCGGCTGGTCGGGGTTCGACCGCAGCACGGCCTCGGCGTAGACCAGCGCTTTTCCGATGTTCCCGGTTTGTCGATAGACCTGAAACAGGCGAGCGCGCAGTTGCGGGAGGTAGGAAGAAGCAGCGTTCTCCTTCTCGAGCTGATCGGCGCTGGCGCTGAGAACCCTCGGGTCAGTCGATTGGAGGGCCGGAGCGTAAAGAATGTATTCCGCGTATATCTCGGGACTGGCGGGCGTAATCGGTGGCCTCCGAAGGAGGTGCCAAACGGACCAGCCGACCCGAGCGGGCAGCGCGTTCGGCCCACGCGTGAACCAGCGCCCGATCACCTTTGGCCTCCGCTGCCTGCAACGCGTTCTGAGCGGCGTAGACGTCTTCCGGATCGGCCTTCAACAACACCTCGGCGGCGCGGATGACCTTGTCGAAATCCTTGGCCGCTAAGTAAATTGGCTGCGCTTCACTCAGCGCCCACGTGAACGATTCGTGCTGCGGGAACCGTTCGAGAAACATTTCGAGATAGACCAGACGGCGCGGGCCTTCCGGCTCCTGCGGAATCTGCTGCAGGATTAATTCCGCCGCCCCTTCAACGCTGGTTACGAAGTCGCGCTTGGCCGCCGACG
This sequence comes from Acidobacteriota bacterium, assembly GCA_025354525.1. GTDB lineage: Bacteria > Acidobacteriota > Terriglobia > Bryobacterales > Bryobacteraceae. Next base: position 1,284 of record JANXMS010000148.1, on the reverse strand, counting down.
CGGCAACGACACAAACGAGAAAGGCAAAGATAGTCTTTCGCACAAGGACCTCCATTACGACTTGGCCCGAGTCTACCCGACGATAGTTTGCTTTGAAATTAGGAAAACAGGAAAAAGTGACTAAGGTGCTTTTTGAGCGGCTAGGCGAACGCTCTGATTCGTGGCCTCGTTCCACAGCACCAAGTGGCCCGCTTCGTGCCGGACGTCGTCGACTTTATCAAAGCCCGGAGGGACGGCGGCGTAGAACATGACGAACTTCGCCGAAATCTTCGATTTGGCAGGGAGCCAGCGATAGGTGGGGGTATCGAAGAGCTTGTTCAAAGTGATGGCTTCCCGACGGGAGACGTCAAACGGTTGGGTGCCGAACTCGAGCCCCCGCGAGAGTTGGCCCGACGCCGGAAAGTTAAGCCACTCCTGCAGCCAAGGGTAGTCGGCGCGGGGGAAGTAGTAGCCGAAAACCAAGCGCTTTTCGAGATGAATGGCGGTAACGAAGCCGTGGGTCCGTTGCGGGTCAATGGTGCAGCCAACATGGTCGAGCGAGTCGGCCCCAGCGGGCACCGCGCGAAGGCTACGCGTGCCGCCCTTGAGCAGCGGCACGTTCGGATAAGTGAACTCCTGACCGGCCGCGAGAGTTGCCTTGGGGCCGCCCTTGGCGTCTGGACGGGTCATGCACCGCCCGACCGACGCGTCGACCACCGTCTTGCCCGGCGTTAAAAACGGCGCGCCGATGGTGGCGTGCTCGGCCCAATTAATCGGCCGGTCAAAGGCAAGTTCGTTTTCAATCGTTGTTTCGACGGTGATCACCTGTTCGCCCGCCAACAGCTCAATCCGTCGAGTGATCTTTTCATGCAACAGCGGCAGCCGAGTTTCAAACGTGCCGGGCAAAGTCTGCGTCCACGATTGGCGGACCGCCTCGCCGTGGCCGGGCAGACCGGCGGCCTGCTCCTGGGGCGAAGTGGGGCCAAAGCCATCGACGCACAGGAAGTGGCCGGAGTAGTTGCCGTTGCCCTTCCACATCGGGTTCGTCCCGTCGCGGTCAGCCAGCAACCGCAGTTTGGTGAAGGCGCCGCCAAGGTTTTGAACCGAAAGTTCGAGCTTGTCGTTGTGCAGCAGCGTGAGGTCGGCGAAGAGCAGGAGCAGAGCGAGCATGACGGATTGTACGTCAGAATAGAGTCATGTGGGGACTACTCTTTTTTGCGCTGATGACGCTGGCCGAGGTGGATCGGCTGCTCGAACAGGGGCGGAATCTATCGGCCAACCCGTTGCAGCGGTTGGAGCAGCGGC
>JANXMS010000135.1 GCA_025354525.1 Acidobacteriota bacterium | reverse complement strand
GTATTGGGCGGACTGCAAACTACGTTTGTCCCAGCTCAGGGCCCCGTCAATGCATTCGCTTGTCGTCGATCTCGCCGAGGCTCTATCCCCCTTCCTCTCTCCCGACATTGCTCCGGATCTCTTCAGACGTCGCGGATTTGCCCTCTGTTAAGTCACGACTTGCTATAGTTGGGGGTCCGCGACTTCAAGGTCGGCACCATCCGGTGTTTTGACCATCGCTTTCGACCGTTCAACATCGTCGGGATTTTGAAAGCGCGGCTGATAGCGCCAAAAGCCTCGCTTCTCTCGAATGGTGAGTCACGGGAAACCGCTACGTTCCATCCCGGGCCGAATGAACGCCCACCGCCGGTCGCCTGCAAAACCGTGTCAGGAAACGGTGGCGGATTGCCGGGACTCCGCAGACATTGATTTGACAGGATAACAGTACATCTCTTGAACTGTCCCAACCATACGTTCCCTGTTCCATACGCTAACACGGGGCTGGCGCAATGGGGCGAATTGGACGAGATCGCTTTCGATAGCACCGAAAGTCGCTTGGGGCCGTGGGCCAGATCGTGTTGATGGAAATCCGTTCCAAGGATTTGGGTGTCGAGGCGGTCGTGGCTTTGTTTTGCGTGTTCCGGGGCCTGCCGGTAGAAGCCTAGGCGGTGGGTACGCCTGGTTTCGCTAGACGCGCCTGGAAGGCTTTCGCCTTGGGGTTGGCGATGATGTTTTTCATTTCGCCGGGATCCTTCTGGAGGTCGTAGAACTCGTCGGCGCCCTTTAGCTCCGGGTAGTGGACGTACTTGTAGCGCTCGGAACGAAGGGCGCGCCAAGTGGGGGTTTTGGGGAACTGAGTTTCGAGGAAGTACTCGCAGAAGAGTTCGGTTCGGACCTTGGCCTTGGGGTTCTTTAGGACGGGGCGGAGCGATTTTCCTTGGATTTGGGAAGGGATGGGGGCTCCGGCGAGATCGAGGAACGTCGGGGCGATGTCGATGTTGGCGACCAAGGCGGGGATTTTGGTGCCAGGCTTAAGGAGCTTGGGATAACGGATGAGGAGGGGGATGCGGATGGACTCGTCGAAGGCCCAGCGCTTATCGCCGAGGCCGTGCTCGCGCCAGAAGTAGCCGTTATCGCTTGTGAAGACGAAGACGGTGTTGTCGAGTTGTTTCGTCTTTTCGAGAGAGGCGAGGAGCTTGCCGACACCTTCGTCGATCGAGACGATGCAGCGGAGTTGGTTCCGGATGAGTTCGTCTTGACTGCCGCCGCCGGGCTTGATTTCTTTCAGGGCGGGCTTGTCTTTGAGGTCATCGGCGGCGTTGGCGGCGACTTTGATGGGTTCGGTTTTAAACAGATCCTTGTGGCGTTCGGCGGGGGTGAAGGGGCCGTGGATGGCTTTGTGGCCGATATATGCGCAGAAGGGCTTGGAACGGGATTTTTCGATGAACTGGGCGGCGTGGTCGGAGAGGATATCCGTGATGTAGCCGGTGGGCTTGGATTCCTGGCCGTCGATGTTGAGGGGGGGATCGTTGTATACGCCCTGGCCGCGGAAGGAGACCCAGCGGTCGAAGCCGGGGCGGGGAGAGGCGTCGTTGCCCATGTGCCATTTGCCGAAGTAGCCGGTTTCGTAGCCGCTCGAGTGGAGGAGTTTGGGGAAGGTTTCGAGTTTGTGGCTGATGGGGGTACCGGCGAGGGTGTTGCCGACGACGCCATGGGTTTGGACGTATTGGCCGGTGAGGAAACTGCCTCGGCTGGGGGAGCAGAGGGGGGTGGTGACGAAGGCGTTCGTGAACTGGGCGCCTTCGCGGGCGATGCGGTCGATGTTTGGTGTTTTGAGGAAGGGGTGGCCGGCGTAGCTGAAGGAGTCCCAGCGCATGTCGTCGACGAGGATGAAGACGAAATTGGGTTTGGAGGGTGTTTGGGCGAGGAGGGGGGCGGCGAGGAGGCCGAGGGCTTGGCGACGGGTGAGAGCGGGCATGGGACCTATCTTACAAGTTTGGGGTTGGCGTGGGGGGACGAGAAACTTGAGTATTGGGGATTGTCAGCCGGTCCGTTCGTTTCACGAAGAAAGGCCGAGTTCGGCGACGCGTCGGATGCCTGGTATGGCACCACTGGTGAGATCGCGGCAGAGATCCTTCAGGTGATCGTGAAGGTCCTCTTGCGTGTCGCCCTGCGTCAGGTAATCCGGGAATTCGTCAAAATATCCGAGCCATTGGACGCGATCCTGCCAATAGACATATCGCGTGGTCGCCATACCGTGATTGTAGCGTCAGGGGTGTTAGCGATTTGGGGTTTTGTACGATGGGCTGATGACTCGGCTTTTGGTGCAGGCGGGTGAGGGCTCAGGGGTTCACGCCATCTTCCCCGCGGTAAGAGTTGGGTGCGGGCGGATATTGGGGAACGCCCGGGTGAATGCGTTTGGGGCGGTCGGAAAGACGGTGTTGGCCGGGACGGATGCCGGGATTTATGTATCGGATGACGACGGACGGAGTTGGCCGCAGATGGGCGGGGTGGCGAGGCGGATTGTGGGGTTGGCGACGGTCGGAAAGAGCGTGTTTGCGGCGACGCATCGCGAAGGACTTTTCGTTTCCGCGGACGAAGGATGGAGTTGGCGGAGTTTGGGTTTTCCAGTGAAGCGGTTGCGGAGTTTGCTGGCGGATCGGGGGCGGTTGTTTGTGGGGACAGAGGGGGACGGGGTCTTGGTGTCGGGGGATGAGGGACGGACTTGGGAAAGTGGAGCGGCGGGGCTTCCGGCGGCGGCGCAGATTTTCGCGTTGGCGGCGGTGGGGGATCGGGTGTTTGCGGGGCTCTATGCGAAGAGGGCGGGCGATACGGCCAGTGACGGCCGATTTGGGAGTTGGAGGCCGGGGGAGATATCGTTTGGGCGGGGGTGGCGGAGGGGATTTTCTATTCCGAGGATCGGGGGCGGTCGTGGGTGCGGGCGAGGATGGGGCTGCCGGCGGTGAGCCCGGGGATTTCGTTTTTCGTGCGAGGGGATACGGTGCTGGCGGGTACTATTGTTGGACGTTGAGCTAGGTTGGGATGGTGACGACAGAGGATTGATGAGTTGAGCTGGGGGGTAGCAACGCGTTGACTTTTCGGTCCAAGGTGGCTAGGCGGCCTCCGTTGCGGATGGCGAGATCGAGTAGTGCGGCGTCGGTTAGTTGGTGGTGGCCAGCGATGCGGAGGCGGATGTCGGGATGGATGGTGGCTAGGCCGGTATCCATTGGCCAGAAGCGATGTTGCGGGCTCGCCGCAATTTGACTGAGCGCGTCCATGGCATCGGCGAAGTGGAGCGGCACTTTCACTACAGCCGGTTGCATCGAGATCCGGACGAATCCCAGTTGGGTTATGGGACACGTCGCCCAGCCGCTACCGTGATGTTGGGCGAACCACCGATGGGCGGACCCATGATGGAGGTGGGTTGGCCAAGCCAAGGCGAGCAGAACATTCACATCCAAAAGAAAGGCCGACATTTCTATTTTGCGGGTTCGAGAAAGTTGCTGCCGACTGCCAGATCTTCTTGCTGGAGTGCCTCCGCGACATCGTCAGAGCCAAACGTAAGCGATCCTTGGGGGAGTTGAAAGACTGGAAACCCATGGCGGGAGGTCAGGGGAGTCCGGGCCGAGAGACCGCGGCGCGCCAGTTCGGAGAGAGCTTTGCCGATTGATCCGCCACGGGCGGTGGCCAGCGCCTTGGCGGAGTCCAGGACATCATCGTCGATTTCGAGTGTTGTCCGCATGGTCGTTAGTCATAATCATGCGGTAGGCCATTATTGATGTCAATAGGGCAATATGATGCGGGCTTGGTTTGTACGGAGGGGCGGGCGTTAGAAGCCCAAAAGGGGCCTAATTCGTTCGCGGACTTCGGTGACCAAGCCGAGAGGTGCCTTAGATTCGAAAGTAGCATTGCGAGCGTGCCAGTCGAGGTTCTTCAGTTGATCAGCAAGGACGACGCCGGTGATGATTCCGCCAGGCGGAACTTCGACTTCAAAAGGGTACCCTTTGACTTTTGATGTAATCGGGCAGGCTAGCGCCAACTGCGTTTTGACGTTGTACTGACGCGGCGAGAGGACAAGCGCCGGACGGCGACCACCTTGCTCATGTCCGGCCTCGGGATCGACGGTGACCCATATCAAGTCGCCCGTGTCGGGGACGTAGGGCCGAACTACCATTGTTCGCGGCCTGCGGGTTTGCCCCAGTCTGATTCGCCATGTCGGTTTTCTGGAGTGATCTGATCCACGAGTTCGAGCAGGGAGTAGGCAGGGCGGGCGGCGCGTATCACGATCTCTCCGTCCCTGACGGACACTTCCACGGTGTCGCCTTCCGCGATCCTGGCTTCCAAGGCTACAGCCTTAGGCAGGCGTAGGCCCAAGCTGTTCCCCCACTTGGCAATTTGGGTTGATGTCCGCATGTATCTACAATGAGTATACCAAGGGCGAAGGCCTAAGCTGTCGGATGCGACGCCACGATTACATCGTATGATGTACTAGTATGTCACTTCATGATCGATCGTTCGGGGCGGAAATGGGTCCGCTGTCTCCTTCCTTTTTCCATATTTTATTGTCGCTGGGGGCCGGGGAGCGCCACGGATATGGGATAAAGCGGGAGGTGGCGGCGCGAACCGGGGGGAAGCTGAAGATGGGGCCGGGGGTGCTTTATGGGGCGATCGGCAAGATGTTGGAGGCGGGGCTGATTGAAGAGTCGGGGGACCGCCCCGATGCCCACTTGGACGACGAGCGACGACGGTATTACCGGATCACTCGTTACGGGGAGCAGGTGGCGCAGGCAGAGGCGGCGCGGATGCGGGAGTTGGTGGCGCTGGCGGCGGCGACCTTTGGGGGGCGGAGCCATGCCTGAGGCGGGACGTTCGCTGCGGGTTTATCGGTGGCTGCAACGGCTTTACCCGGCGGGGTTTCGCGAGAGCTATGGCGGCCCGATGGAGAGGGCTTTTCGGGATGAGTTGGAGGAATGCACGGGAGGGTGGGAGAGGGCAGGGCTGTGGGGGCGGGTGTTGGGGGATTTGGCGGTTTCGGTGCCTGCGCAGTTCGCGAGGGAGGTGGGGCAGGACGCCCGACATACGCTACGGCTTTGGGGCGGGCGGCCGCAGCACACGGGGCTGGCGGTGGCCGCGCTGGCGATTGGCATGGGAGGGAGCACCGGAGTCTTCAGCGTGGTGAACGCGTTGTTGCTGCGTTCCCTGCCGTTTGTGGAGCCGGGGCGATTGGCGTCGATGTCGCCGCAGGAGTTTATCCCGCCGCATGACAGCGCGACGCAGTTCGCGGAGTGGCGGAAGGGGAGTTCGTATTTGGCGGATGCCGCGCTGGTGGAAGAGGGCGACGCTAACGTGGGTTCGCTGCGGGCTCATGTGGCGCAGACGGCGGGAGATTTCTTCTCGGTATTAGGAGTGAATCCGGTGGTGGGCAGGGCCTTTCGGGCGGACGAGGACGCCGATGCGGTGGCGGTGATTGGCTACGGGGTTTGGCAGCAAGCTTTCGCGGGTGACCGGGGGGCCGTAAGTTCGACGATACGGGTGGACGGGCAGGAGTTGACGATTGTCGGGGTAGCGCCTCCAGGATTTGACTACCCGGGTGGCGCGGTGGTTTGGAGGCCGGCTAAGCTTTCGGCGGGAAACAATGGATGGGAGACGGTGGCGCGGCTGAAGCCGGGACTGGATTGGCGGCAGGCGCGGGCGGCGTTCGAAGCTGAGCCGACAGGGGAGCCGGGGAGGCGACGGGAGCTTCGATCGCTGCAAGACCGATTGGCGGGACCGGCGAAGGAGGGGTCGATGTTGCTATTGGCTGGGGTGGGACTAATTCTGCTGATTGCCTGCGCGAATGTAGCGAGTTTGTTGATGGCGCGAATGGCGGACCGGGCAGGGGAGCTTTCGATACGGGCGGCGCTGGGAGCGAGCCGAGCGCGGTTGATGCAGCAGATATTGACCGAGTGTCTGCTGCTTTCGGCTTTGGGTGCGGTGGCGGGGATGGTGGTTGCGAGTTTGACGGTTTCGTTGGCGACGCGGGTGCAGCCTCCACCGCTGGCGGCGCAGGCGTATTCGCTGTTGGATGGGCGGGTGCTCGGGTTTACTATGCTGCTTTCGGTGGGGAGCGGCGTGTTCTTCGGCGTTTGCCCGGCGTTGTGTGTAGGGAGGGGACGGCCGCAGGGGACACGGAGGGTTCTGAATATTTTGGTGGGGTCGCAGGTCATGTTAACGGTCGTTCTGCTGGTCGCCTCCGTGTCGCTGGGACGGGCATTTTGGCACTTGATGGCGAATGAGAGGGGCTACGAAGTGACGTCGGTCGTTACGGTGAATGTTTCGTTGGAAGGGACGCGGCATAATCAACTGGCCTATTTTGAAGAGGCGGTGGCGCGGGTCCGTGCGTTGCCCGGGGTGCGGAGTGCGAGCGCAACGGAGTTTTTACCGCTGTACGCCGACGGCTTCATGGGCGGACCGTTTGGGCTGGATGGCAGGCGGGCGAAGCGGAATTCGACGGTGGTTCCGGTAATGGCGGGGTATTTTCAAACAATGGGAGCGACCGTTTTGCAAGGCCGGGAGTTTACGGATGCGGAGGTGCGCAGTGGGGCGGCGGTGGCGATGGTTAATGAGCGATTTGCTGAGGGTTTTGGCGGTCCGTCGGCGGTGGTGGGCCATCAATTGACAGTGCGGGGACGGGTTCCGTCGCGGATTGTGGGGGTGGTGAAGGGGATGGAGTATGAGACAGACCCAAGTCTGGCGCGAGGCAATCAGGTTTTCATACCTTCGGTGGCTCCGGGGGGATTTTTCTCGACGATTGTGGCGCGGGTAGAGGGCCGGGCGGAGGATTCCCTGGCGTTGGTTCGGGATACGATTCGAGGGGTGGACCCGGGGGTGGCGGTGTTTGGAGTGAAGACGATGGAGCAGCGTTTGGATGAGGTGTTCGCACGACCGAAGTTTTATCGCACGGCTGTTTGGCTGTTCGCGGGGGTGGCGTTTGTGTTGGCGATGATTGGGGTGTACGGCATTGTGGCTTCTACTGTGGCGCAGCGAACCCGGGAGCTAGGGGTACGGATGGCTTTGGGGTCGACGCCGATGCGGCTGCGGAGCATGTTGTTGCGGCAGGGCTTGCTGGTGGTGGTGACGGGGGCCGGGGCCGGCATGGTGGGGGCTCGCTTGGGGGGATGGGTGTTGGGGAATTTACTAGCAGGAGCGGGGGAGGTTGATTTGGCGGTTTGTGGGGGGGCGGGGCTGTTTTTGGTCGTGTTATCAGCGGTGAGTATTTGGGTGGCCACGAGGCGATTGCGGAGGATTGATGTGGTGATGGCGCTGCGGGGAGAATAGGGACTCAGGGAAGGGTCAGATGCGCTGCCGGTTTGAGAAAGAGTACATGGCGATTTGGGGAGTATGAGGGTTCACTGCTGAGGGGCGAGCGGGAGGAGTTTCGGGGGGGGGTTGTAGGGTGATTTGCGCGCTGGAACGTCGACAAGACGGGAGAGTTGGCACCGACGCAGATTCGGGAGGGGTTGAGTCGGGATTTGGACGCAATGCGGGGAGGGCCGCCGCCGCCGCGGTAGGCGGGTAGAATCGTAGGTGAATATGTTTCTGCAATTTTCTTCCTTGAGCTTGGTGGCTTTGCTTTCCGTTGGGTTCGTTTGGGCGCAAAACGGACCGGAGACCGCGATTCGCGGGACTAAGGAGTTTAGAAAGCGCGTCGTGATTTCGGGACTGGCGGGGCCATGGGAGGTGGCTTGGGGACCGGACGGGAAGCTGTGGGTGACCGAGCGGACCGGGAAGAGGGTGACGCGGATTGACCCGGCGACAGGGGAGAAGAACGTCGCGATTACGATTAACGAAGTTTCCGCGCCGGGTGGACAGGACGGGCTGCTGGGGATGGCGCTGCACCCGGAACTTTTGAAGGGCACGGGGAATGATTTTGTGTACGTTGCGTATACGTACGTCGACGAGGGGAAGGGGGCGGACCCAAGTGTGAAGGACCCGACGAGCCGGTATCGATTTCTTTATGCGAAGGTTTTGCGGCTGAAATATGACGCGGCGAAGGGGACGCTGGGAGAGCCGGTGACGGTGATTTCAGGATTGCCGGCGGGCAATGACCACGTGGCCGGGCGGCTGAAGATTGGCCCGGATAAGAAGCTGTATTTGACGCTGGGCGACCAGGGGAACAATCAGTTGGGGAATGTGTGTTTGGCGGTGGAGGCGCAGCGGTTGCCGACGCAGCAGGAGTTGGCGGCAAAGGATTTTGTTTCGTATGTGGGGAAGTCGCTGCGGTTGAATTTGGATGGAACGGTGCCGAAGGATAACCCGAAGCTGAACGGGGTGGTGAGCCACGTGTTTACGTATGGCCATCGGAATCCGCAGGGGATCGATTTTGGGCCGGACGGTACGTTGTACGAGTCCGAGCAGGGGCCGAAGACGGATGACGAGGTGAACATCCTGAAGAAGGGATCGAACTATGGGTGGCCGAATGTGGCGGGGTTCCAGGATGGGAATGGGTATGAGTATGCGCGATGGGCGGAGGCGAAGACGCCTTGCTCGCAATTGCGATTCAGCGATTTGGCAATTCATCCGTCGGTGCCGCGGGAGCCGGAATCGGCGTTCAAGAAGAAGATGCAGAATCCGCTGGCTACTTTGTTTTCGGTGCCGAGCGGATTCAATTTCGCCGATCCGAAGTGCAAGGGGATCGATTTCATTTGCTGGCCGACGGTGGCGGTATCGAGCGTGGAGCACTATCAATCGAAAGGGACGGGGGTGATGGGATGGGACCGGGTTTTGCTGGTGACGGCGTTAAAGCGGGGGTCGTTGTATGTGGTGCCGTTGAAGGCGGACGGGAAGTCAGCGGCGGGGTTCATTTCGCGGTTCTTCCAATCGGAGAATCGGTTTCGGGATACGGCGGTGAACCCGGATGGAAAGACGATTTTTGTGGCGACGGATCCGGATGGGTTGGCGGGGACGATGGCTGGGGGGACGACGACGAAGATGGAGAATCCGGGGGCTATTTTGGCGTTTACTTATGTGGGTGAAGGGACGGGGGTGGTGCTGGAGGAGACGCGACCGGTGAGCGAGGTGAAAGAAGAGGAGCCGAAGGTGGTGGCGGGTGGTATTGCGCCGCAGTTTACGGCGGCGCAGAGCGCGGCGGGGAAGACGGCTTACAATTCCAACTGCGCGGTTTGCCACGGAAGTACGATGACGAACGGAACGTTTGGGACGCCGCTGGCGGGTGAGTATTTCAAGAGTAAGTGGTTTGGACGGACCGTGCAGGCGTTTTATGACAAGGCTCGGAAGACGATGCCACCGGCGGCTCCGGATTCGTTGGTCGGGGATACTTACTCTGACATTGTGGCCTATATTTTTGAGCTCAATGGGTTTAAGGCGGGTGAGAGCAAGTTGGCGGCTGGGGGCGAGGCGTTGGAAAAGATGACGATCCGGTAGGCATAAAGTTTAACGCCCGGCGGCGACTTCGGGGAGCCCGGGAAGCAGATCAGCCAACATAGCTCGGGCTACTTGTTCGCCCAGACGGAGACCGGCGGCACCATCGCTTCGATAGTGAACGCCGGCCGAGTCGCGGCCAAATGTTATGTTACTGGCCAACTTGTCCAGTTCGCCTCCGATCGTGAGGGTTGTGTGGGTGAGAGGCACTAGTTGTTGGCCGTCCGGGGTGGGTTCAAGTGGGCGAGGGATAGTGGCATCCGGATTAAAGAGCACTTTGAGCACTGTGATGCAGGCACCGGCGATGGTGGCGTGACCGGCGGGGTAGGAGGGGTGCAGTGGACAACCTTCCGGGTAGACCTGGGGCAGTAAGCGGCTGCCGTAATTGGCTTCGATGGAAGGAAGCACGTCGGCGGCGTGGAGATCGGAATGGAGAAAGGTGGGCTGGCCGAAGCGGGTTGCCGCGTCGAGGCGAGCGGCCGTTTCTTCGGGTCGGAGGCGACGATGGACCTGCCATTTTTGAAACCAGGAGGCGCGAAGGGCGGCGTTGGCAACTCTTGCTACGAAATCCAAAACCATTGGTCCGCCGAAGTTGACGAAGCCTCCTTGGGCCTTGGTAAGGCGGTAAGGGTTTTGAGGAGACATGGCGGCTCCCCCCCAGTCGAGGAGAATCAGGGCCGCATTGAGGAAGGCTTGGAAAGAAAAATCCTTCCAAACGTAGACGGCGAGGTCTCGTTGGGTGAGGATGTAGCGAGGCTGGGAGCGCCATTCGGCGGGGGCTACTTGGGTGGAACCGCTGGCAACCGGCAGCCACTCGGCGAGAGTAGAGAGATGATCGCGGGCGGGGATAAAAGTTCGCCAACGCTGGGGGAGCAAGGAAGAGCCGAAGGGGATGGACTGCCAGAGAAACTGGGAAACGAAGGGGCCGACTTGGTCTCCGGGAGTGGACCCTCGGAAGAGGTGAGTAAAGGGAGGGGGGCCGCTATAGGCGGAGCAGCGGGAGAGACTTTGGGCGGCGGCGGCGAGGAGGGGGTGGGTGTCGTAGTCCGAGAACGGGACGTCGCGAGCCAGACAGCGCCAGTACAACTCAACGAGATCGGCCGCATGAGCGGCGGAGGCGAGGGAGGGCGCTGGCGGGAGGGAAAACTGGCAGGAATCGAGACCGGTCAGGTCAAATGAGTGGGCGCCTAGCGGACAGGCTAAACGGGCACTACCGCCGAGGGGAACTGTTTCGATCGCCCCGAGGGTGCCTTGTTCCAGAGCGTCCCGATAGTTGGAGTAGACGACTGGATCGGGGTTGGCGTTAGGGAGGTGAGGAAGGCCTTTGCTGTAGCAGCCCATGAAGTTGGGAAAGGCGATTTCGTCGCCGTTCGGAAACTGGAGCGCTTCGTCGGTAGCGAGGAGGCGCGTGAGGGACTGATTGCGAAAGGCGGCGAGGCGCTCCATGCGCGAGGTTGGTGTTCCGGCGTGGAGTGAGGAGAGGAAGGGGATGGAAAAGAGGTTTCGGCGACGCATGGGAATTCCTTTAGATGAAGAGGTGGTCTGGAAGGGGAATGCGAGTTCCCCTTCCGGGTTGGGGCCGAAGGGCCGAGCTACCGAACACCCGGGGTGGGGAGTCGGAAGAGAGTAACTCCGGCTTGTTTTGCAGCGGAGAACGGCGTGGGCGGTGCGGAGGGGAGGACCGAGACGACTCTTTGTTGCGAGTCACCGGCGATGGACAGCTCGAGAGTGTAGATCCCGGGCTGCCAATCGTGGCTGCGGATGATGGCGATGTAGTCACCCGCCTCGTGGTGGGAGTGAGCAATGGTTCCGGCATCGTTGCCGTCGCTGTCGAGCAGGCGGAGGGTGGTTAGGCCAGTGGGGACGGAATAGCGAATGGCGGAAGAGCCGGTACCGCCGATGGTATCGGGCGCTTCGAGATCGAGCACATCGGAGGATGCGGGAAGACCTTCGGGCGCTGTAACCGAGGCTTCGATGGGAGCGACGGCGAAGTTGACGATACCGAGCGGGACTCCGCCAGGAACGGCAGCGAAGGAGCGAACGGTGCAGCAACGTTGGCGAGCGTTTGATGCGTCAGCGACCAAGGTATACGGTGCTCTGACGGCCTCGCCCGCTAGCGGAATGAAGTACTCGCCGGAGTCATTCGTGCGCACGACGATCCGTTCCCCTTTTTCGGGAATGTAGGTGACAGAGATGCCTGGGAGCCTCGGTTCGCGGGGGTCGAGCCGAAGGTCGGTGTTGAGATCGAGGAAGACATTCCCGTAGACGCCTCCAATGGTGGTGTTAACGACTTGGCGGGGAATGGGATATTCGGCTTCTTCCATGCAGCAGCTTTCGAAATAGCCGTTGCCCAGTTTCTTCCCGTGCAGCGTTATGGCGATTTTGACGAAGGCACCGACAGCGGGAGCCGGGGCGATGTTGACTGGGATTAGGGCGGTGCCGCCATAGGGAATTGACAGGTTGAGAGAGCCGGGGGTGATCGTGATGCCCGGAGTGAGGGAGTTGATGGTAACGAAAGTGGCGTTGGGGTCGACGACGTGATTTTTGATGTAGAGGGCGAGGCTGCTTCCGGTGACTCCGATGCGAATGAGGGTGGCGGTGATGCAGCCGCACTCGGGTACGCGGACGGAAACGGTAAGGGGTTTATCGCAAAACTGATAGGTCAGGGGCGGCGGGAGTGGTTTGCCGTGAAATTGAAAGACGAAGGTGAGGAGGCTCCCGGTGGTTTGTGCGCCGATGGTGATTGGAATGGAGACGGTGGTTGTGGCGCCGGGCGCGAGGGGAGGATTAAAGGTTACGTTCGTGGAGGAGCCGTTGGGAAGTAAGACGACGGCACCTGAAACCGGATCGGCGTTGTTGTTAACGACGGTGATGTTTAGATTGTATTTGCCTGTTCCTTCGTTGACACACTCGAGATAGGACGAAGGGACATCTGTGATCGCGTCGGAGCCGCAATCATCCCGAAAGACATCGACGTCGCCAATCTTGACTTTGTCCTGGGTACCGAGAACGCCATTTAGGTCGATAAAGTAATCGTCGGCGGTGGAGGGGGTGTTGACTCCGGAGATGGTGCCTTGGAGCCCGTAGATGAGGCCATTGGGAGTGTTGCGGAGGTAGTCTCCCGAGGCCCAGATCATTTTTTCACATCCAGCTAGCTGGTCAAGTTCATTGTCGTATTCGAGGTAGCCGTAGTCGACCCCGCCGGCGGAATTTGAGTTCGCTGCCCAACTGGTTTCGCCAATATGCAAAGGATTGAGGAACGGGGTGTAGACATTATTGAGAGGACCGGAGAGCCTGAACTCGATGACGCGGGAACGATGGGCGGCTTGTTGGCCGATGTCGACAAGATCGTTGACGCTGGCGGGAACGCTTTGATCAAGTTGGCTGCGTTCGGCCACGAGCATGCGGCCTCCAGAGGAAAATTCGATATCGGAGACCGGGTTGGACCAAGGCCGGCCGGGCATGTTCGGTATATCCACTTCTTTTCGAAGAGTGGTGCCGTTTAGGGTTCCCGCGGCTGTGATGGCGACGGAGTGAATTGAGTTCGTGAGGCCGCGGCCGAAACGACCGACATCCTCTGCCCAGACGGAGAAATAGACGCGACCATTAAAAACGCCGATACCCCAGATGCGTTCGCCAATCTGATTGCCGTTGCCTGGTTTTAGTCCGGGATCTGAAAATCCAGGGAGGCCATCGTCAGGGTTGAAGGGATCGTAGGGAGCGGGTGCGATCGTTCCGGTGTTTTGGGTCAGACCGGAAAGGCGATAGATCTTGCCATCTTCGAAATTGGTAACGAAGAGCTGCTCGGTATTCTTGTCGTAGGCTAGGTTGCCGAGGCCGGAGCCGGTGTTGGGGATTTTGTTGGAGTTACCGCCGGCAGTAGTGTAGGAAGCGGCATTGTTGGTGGTGATGAAATCGGTGACGTTGCCGGTGGCGCGGTCGATGCGATAAACGCCGCCGGAACCGGCGCTGCCCCAAAGTCCGGGTGCGGTGTCGCCGGTAATGCCTTGGATGCCATAGATTCGGCTAGCGGCGACGAAGATGTTGCCGCGTTTATCGATGGCGATGCCAAAAACGAGGCCCATGCGGCGTGCGGTCCATTGATTGACGGGGGCAGTACTCGTCTCGTTATGGAACATGTCGGGTTGCCAGTTGGTTCCGGTGGTGGTGCTGGCGGGGTTGCGAACATCAACCAGTCCTACGACCGGGGAGTCGAGGTTGATGACGGGAGGGTTGATCGATTTCCAGCCTGGAAAGCAGGTGGCCACGGCCACTCCTTTTTCGAGCGGAAGCGAGATGGCGGCGAAGGCGCAGGCGCAGGTGAGCGCTGAGAGCAATAAGTATCGCATTGGAAATTCCTTGAAGGTGAAGTACCGTTCAAGTGGAATTGCGGGAACCGGCGAAAAGGGGGCCACGGTGTTCCATGGGACGTATGTTGGGGACGCCGCTGGCGGGGGGGCAGCTGATAGGAGCGGACGGTGCAGGCGTTTTATGACAAAGCTCGGAAGACGATGCCACCGGCGGCTCTGGATTCGATGGCGGGGGATACTTATTCTGACATTGTGGCTTATATTTTTGAGCTAAATGGGTTTAAATCGGGTGAGAGTAAGTTGGCGGCTGGGGGCGAGGCGTTGGGGAAGATGACGATCCGGTAGGGCGTAACAGTTTGGGGTTGGTAGTCCTCTCTTCTATTTGAGAGTTGCCGGAAACGGCTAGGACTATTGAATGGCTTCTTTGCGACGCGCAGCGGGGAAACCGCGAGTTTCCCGTTATATTTTAGGATTTTACAGGAGTGAGGAGCACAGCGTTGACGCGCTGGGAGAGGCGAGGACGAGCGGCTTTCGTCGTTCGGGGGTGATTCATCGATCGCTGAACGGTGGATTGCAGTATTCGCATTTGGGAACGGGTCCGCGGGAGAGGGGCGCTTTGGGGGCGGCGGTGGCGCTGTTGTTAGTAGTGGCGACGCTGGCGTTAGGGGTAGTCGAGTGGGGGTTGGTGGTGGCGGCGGGGATTGGGTTTTGGATCGGGTGGTATGGCACCCAGCGACTGGGGCTGGGTTTGCCGAGCGGCGCTCTGCGGGGCTTTCGGGGTTTGGTGCTGCCGGGCGAGAGCTTGGTGGTGGTGGAGACGACGGAGGGGAGGGCGGCGGACGTGATTGCGGTGCTGCGGCGGACGGGCCACCCGTCGGTGTTTGCAACCCGACCGCTGACTGGAGCTGCGACGTTGTCGACCGGGACGGGCGTTCGGCGCGAGCCGGCGAATGCGGCAAGTTTGGGGGAGTGCGCGACGGAGTTGGCGGCGGTTCACGAGTTGGAAAAGCGGACGCGATCAAAGTCGTTGCTTCCGCTTCTGCGGGAGTGCGAGGAGGTGATCGAACGGTCGCGGGTGGACTTGGCGGAGGCGGCCCGGCTTGAGTACGGGGTATCGCCGGCGGCGGAGTGGTTGCTGGACAACTCGTATCTAATTCGTTCGAACATCGCGGATATTCGGCATAGTCTGCCAGATAATCACAACAAGATTCTGCCGGTATTGAAGGATGACCGCTGTGGGGTGCGGCTACGGGTTTACCATTTGGCGGCGGAGCTAATTGATGGAACGGGGCATCGGCTGACGGAGGAGAGTATCGTCAATTTTCTGAACGGGTATCAGCAAAGGTCTCCGCTGACGATTGCGGAGCTGTGGGTGTTTCCGCTGATGCTGCGGTTTGTGCTGGCGGAGCGGCTACGACGACTGACGGAGCAGGCGAGTTTGCGGCAGCACCAGAAGGAGTCAGCTGATTTTTGGGCGGACCGGTTTTTGAACGCCGCGGAGCGGACGCCGTTGGAGTTCGACGAGATGGTGGCGGAGTTGGGGCGGCGGGGCGAGGCGATAACTCCGCACTTTATAGAGCGGTTAGGGGAGCAACTGCACCAGGAGGAGTCGGCGCTGGTGCCGATTCAGAACTGGATTCA
Source organism: Acidobacteriota bacterium (assembly GCA_025354525.1). GTDB lineage: Bacteria > Acidobacteriota > Terriglobia > Bryobacterales > Bryobacteraceae. The sequence goes on along the minus strand of JANXMS010000135.1, from coordinate 8,332 downwards.
GGAGACGACGGGGCACCGTTTGGTGGATGTGATTCGGCGAGAGCAGGCCGATGAGGCCAGCGATTTGATGTTGATTGCGGGGGCAATTGGGAGTTTACGGGAGCTTTCGGAGTTGCAGTATCCGAAGATTGTGGAGTCGGTGAGCCGGATGGAGCGGATTCTGCAGGAGGACCCGGCGGGGATTCATGGGCGGAGCGACTTTGCGACGCGGGATCGGTGTCGGCAGGCGGTGGAGACGGTGGCGCGCCATTCGAAGGCTTCGGAACTGGAGGTGGCGCGCGAGGTGATTAAATTGGCGCGGGCCGGGGAGGAGGATAGTTGCAAAAGGTGCCTTGGATATTACCTGTTGGACGCGGGAAGGGAGGAGTTGGAGGCGCGGTTGCATTGTCGAATTACTTGGAGGGAGGGGCGGTTACGATTTCTACGACGGTACCCGACGGCGGTGTATATAGGGACGTTGGTGGTGCTGACGACGGCCTTATCGGCGTCGTTTGGCGTGGTGGCGTATCGGGCCGGGCTGGCTTCGGAGGGCGTGCTGTTGTTACTGGGCGTGCTGGCGTTGTTTCCGGCGAGTGAGCTGGCGACGTACTTACTGCACCTGGTTTTGACGAGTACGCTGCCGCCGCGGGTGTTGCCCAAGATGTCGTTTGTGGAGGGTATTCCGGAGCATTGTCGGACGCTGGTGGTGGTGCCGATGATGTTGCTGACACCGGATTCGATTCAGGGGGAGGTGGAAAAGTTAGAGGTGCGGTATTTTTCGAATCCGGAAGAGAACATTTGGTATTCGCTGCTGTCGGATTTCACGGATGCGAAGGAACGGGAGATGCCGGAGGACGACGGGCTGCTGGGGCTGGCGATGAAGCTGGTGGAGCAATTGAATGCTCGGCATGGGGGTGTGCGGTTTCTATTGTTCCATCGGGCGCGGGTTTGGTGTGAGACGGAAGACCGTTGGATGGGATGGGAGCGGAAGCGAGGGAAGCTGGAGGAGCTGAATCAGTTCCTGGCCGAGGGGGACGGGAGCGGGGAGTTACTGCGGGTGGGAGTTCTGCCGCGTGATATCCGTTATGTAATCACGCTGGATGCGGACACGCAGCTTCCGCACGACTGCGCTCGCCGATTGGTGGAGACGATTGCGCATCCCTTGAACCGGGTGGTGCTGACGGCGGACGGGCGTAACCGGGTGCGGGGTTACACGATTATTCAACCGCGGGTGAGTATTACACTTCCGTCGGCGACGGCGACTCGATTTACTCGACTGTATACGGATGCGCGGGGGACGGATCCTTACTCGCAAGCGGTGTCGGATGTGTATCAGGATCTATTTGGGGAGGCGATTTATCATGGGAAGGCCATTTATGATGTTCGAGCATTCGATAAGATTCTGCGGGGACGATTCCCAGAGCAGCGGTTACTGAGCCACGACCTGATTGAGGGTTGTTACGTGGGGGTGGGGCTGGCGACGGATGTGGAATTATTCGAACAGTTTCCGAATGATTACACGAGTTATGGGAAGCGGCAGCACCGATGGATTCGAGGGGACTGGCAGATTGCGTCGTGGATATGGCCGCGGGTACCGGGAGTAGGGGGGTTCGTTGCTAATCCGCTGACGCTGATCAACCGGTGGAAAATTTTTGACAATTTGCGGAGGAGTTTAGTTCCTGCGGCTTCGTTGCTGCTGCTGATGTTGAGTTGGAGTTGGCGGGCGGCACCGGCGGCGGCGAGCGGGTTGGTGGCGCTGGTACCGATTGTGCCGCTGTTTTTGCAGATTGTGGACCGGGCGTTTGCGCGATGGCGGGGGGACTCGCAGGCTTGGCGGGAGGCCAACAGCGACCTGAATCGAGCGATCGTGATCGCGGCATTTTTGCCGCATCAGGCCTATCTTTCGGTGGATGCGATTTTGCGGGTGCTCTATCGTTTGCGGGTGAGCAAGCGAAACCTGCTGGAATGGCAGACGGCGGAGGTTTCCGACGAAGCAGCACGACTGCATATGGACCCGTATCGGGCGCATTTTTTTATGATTTACGGCGTTTCGGCGGCGTTCAGTTTGGTTTTGGAGCTGCGGGGGAGTTTTTGGGAGCCTGCGTGGTCTCCGTATTTGGTGCTCTGGATTTCGGCACCGGCGGTGCAGTATTGGATTCGGTCGCAACGGCGGTCGGTGAGGTTGGCGGGGCGGATCGAGGGAGGTGACCAGCGATTTCTTCGGCGGATGGCGAGGGAGACTTGGCGGTATTTTGATGACTTAGTGGGGCCGGAGCACAACTGGCTGCCGCCGGACAATTCGCAGGAGGCGTTAAATATCGAGGTGGCCCATCGGACCTCGCCGACCAATATTGGACTATGGCTGATGTCGGCGGCTTCGGCGCGGGATTTTGGATATCTGACGCCGGGCGGGCTGGAGGAGAGATGCCGGGCGACGATGGATACCTTGGCTGAGCTGGAGACTTGCGAGGGGCATTTGCTGAACTGGTACGATACGCGGACGCTTCTGCCGTTGTCTCCTCGGTATGTATCGTCTGTAGATAGCGGGAACTTGATTGCTAGTTTGTGGGTATTGGTGCAGGCGGCGGGGGAGATCGACGGCGAACCGCAGTTGGATGGGCGTGCGCTGAGCGGGTTGGCGGATACGTTGGCGGTGATTACGGAGCGGTTTCCTCCTGATCACATTACGGGGGTACCGTTGGGGGTATTGCGGGGCCTGTTTGAAGAGGGGCCAGCGGAGGGAGGGATCGCGATTTTGGGGCGGATACGGTTGGCTGTGGAGCCGGTGCGGACTTTGACGGAGTCGCTGCGATGGAGCGAGGGGTCGAGCGGCGAGCGGGCTTACTGGTATCGGCGGCTGGTGACGCAGATTGAGAGTTGGATTGGGCACGGGGACCAATATTTGCATTGGTTGGATCTATTGGCTGCTCCGCCGGATGAGTTTTTGGAACCGCTGGGTGAGCAAGTGATTGCCGAGCGACGTCAGATTTTGATGAAACTTCCGTCTTGGGGCGCGGTGGCACGACGGGAGATTAGCCTATTGAGCGAAACGTTAGGGGAGTCGAAGATTCCGGCGGGTATTTCGGCTGGCTTGGCGACGTGGGTGACGGACTTGCGGGCGGAGTACGAGAGGGCTCAGCGGGCGGCAGAGGAGTTATTGGGCCGGTATCAGCGGTTGGGAGAGCGCTGTGAGGCCGTGGCGAGTGGGACGAATATGCGGTTTCTGTACGACGAACACCGTCGGCTGTTTGCGATTGGGTACGAGGTGGGGGGGCCGGTTAATTACACGTCGCACTATGACCTATTGGCGAGTGAGGCGAGGCTAGGGAGCTTGGTGGCAATTGCGAAGGGAGATGTTCCGGCGGAGCATTGGCTGGCTCTGGGTCGGCCGTATACGTCGGCGGACGGGCAGGTTTTGCTTTCGTGGAGCGGGACGATGTTTGAGTATCTGATGCCGATGTTGTTTATGCGGAGTTTTCGGAATTCGTTGTTGGAGAATGCATGCGCGGAGGCGGTGAAGCGGCAGATTGCGTACACGAAAGACCGGGGGGCGCCGTGGGGAATTTCGGAGTCGGCGCATAGCGGTCTGGACTCGCACCGGACGTATCAGTACCACGCTTTTGGGGTGCCATCGTTGGGGTTGAAGCGGGGACTGGAGGACGATTTGGTGATTGCGCCGTATGCGACGGCGTTGGCTTTGCTGATAAACCCCGGAGAGGCGATAAAGAATCTTAAACGGCTGATGAAGGTGGGGATGTACGGCAAGATGGGGTTTTATGAGGCGCTCGACTACAGCCGACAAGAGGAGCGGCAAGGCGGGAACGGGGTGATTGTTTATGCGTACATGGCACACCACCAAGGGATGAGCCTGATGGCCTTGAATAACGTACTGCACCAGGGAGTGATGCGCGAGCGATTCCATGCGGATAGGCGGATTAAGGCGGTAGAGCCGTTGTTGTTTGAACGGATTCCGCCGGTGCCTTCGATGTTGGTTCATCGGCCAGCGGACCATTTGGCGGTTCGGTTGGTGACCGAGCCGTCGATGCCGGAGTATCGGGTGTTTGACGAGGACACGCCGATTCCGCGGGTGCATTTGCTGGGAAATGGGCAGTATGCGTTGATGGTGACGAACACGGGCGGAGGGTATAGCCGGTGGGGGAAGTTCGAGATAACGCGTTGGCGGGCGGACACGACGCGGGACAACTGGGGGACTTTTGTGTACTTTCACGAGGAGGAGAGCGACACGCTGTGGTCAGCGACGCACCAGCCATTGAACGTGAAGGACCCGCGGTATACGGCGACGTTTAACGCGGACCGGGCCGAGTACAAGCGGTTTAAGTTGGGGATTGAGAGCCACATGGACGTTACAGTATCGCCGGAGGACGATGTGGAGATTCGGCGGATCACGCTTGTGAACCAGGGGGCACGGGGGCGAAACATTTCCGTGACCAGTGTGGCGGAGCTGAGCTTGGCGGTGCATGAGGCGGACCGGGCGCATCCTGCATTCAGCAAGATGTTTATTGAGACGGAGGCACGGCCGGAGTTGCGGGCGCTGTTGGCTTGGCGGCGGCTACGTTCAACCGAGGACGAACCGATTTTTGTGGCGCAGTTGATGGTGCTGAGCGCGGGCGGGGAAGGTTTGTTTGAGTACGAAACGGACCGGGCTCGGTGTTTGGGCCGAGGCCGGACGTGGCGCGCTCCGTTGCTGGCATTGGATCAGACGGAGGGCTTTGTGCTGGATCCGGTGTTTGTGATGAGGCAGGGGTTGACGCTTGCGCCGCGGCAACGGACGCAGATTTCGGTTGTGACGATGGCGGCGGGAAGTCGTGAGGAGTTGATGCGTTTGGTGGGGAAGTATAGAGATGTAGCCGTTTGCAGCCGTGCGTTTGAGCTGGCGTGGTCGCATGCGCAGCTTGAGTATCGCTATCTGGGAATCGGCAGCGATGCGGCGATGCGGTTTGGGGAGTTAGCGAGCCACATGATTTATCCGAACTCGCGGTTACGGGCGCCGATGGATCGGTTGCGGCGGAATAATCTGCCGCAGGCGAGGCTTTGGCCTTATGGGATTTCCGGTGATTTGCCGATGGCGGTGGTGTGGGTTGACGATGCGGAGGGGCTGGCGTTGGTGCGGGAGTTGTTGGTGGCGCATACGTATTGGCGTTTGCACGGTTTGAAGGCTGATCTGGTGATTTTGAATCGAGAGCCGGCCAGTTATGAACATCCGCTGCAGCAGCAGTTATTGCGGTTGGTGGAGGCGCATTCGTTGCATACGGGGATTCAAAAGGCCGGAGGGGGCTATCTGTTGAAGGCTGACCAGATTCCGGCGGAGGATCTGAATTTAATTCTCGCCGTGGCGCAGGTGGCGTTGGGAGCGGGACGGGGAACGTTATCGAAGCAGTTGAGCAGCCCTCCGGAGGGGGTGGCGATGCCGCCGCAGTTACGGATTAAGGCGGGAGTGGAGCAGCCTTCGCAACCTTTGCCGTTTTTGGAGTTGCCGTATTTCAATGGGCTGGGCGGATTTGGGGCGGAGGGGCGCGAGTATTTGATTTATCTGGGACCGAAGGCGCAGACGCCGTTGCCCTGGATCAACGTGATGGCAAATGCGGTGTTTGGTGCGACGGTGAGCGAATCGGGGAGTGGAACTTGCTGGTATGGGAATAGCCAGTCGAACCGGATGGTGCCTTGGAGTAACGACCCGGTTTCGGATCCGGCGGGGGAGGCGATTTATATTCGCGATGAGGAGAGCGGAGTGTATTGGACGCCGACGCCACTGCCGGTGCGGGAGTTGGACGCTTATCGGACACGGCATGGGCAAGGGTACTCGGAGACTGAGCACAACAGTCATGGGTTGGAGCAGACGCTGCTGACGTACGTGCCGGTGCGGGCAGACGGGGCGGACCCGGTGCGGGTGCAGCGGTTGCGGGTGAAGAATCGGTCTTCGCGTCGGCGGCGATTGTCGGTGACGGCGTATACGGAGTTTGTGTTGGGTGGGGAGCGAGAGACGACGCAGATGCATGTTGTGTCTGCGTGGGACGAGCAGGCGAAGATTTTGACGCTGCGGAACGCGTACCACGCGGACTATGGGGGCCGGGTGGCGTTCGCGGCGATGACGCCAGAGCCGACGTCGTATTCGGGCGATCGGGCATTGTTTTTGGGGCGTAGTGGGAGCATTGAGGCGCCGGCGGGCATGCAACGAGAGGCGCTGTCGCGGCGGACGGGAGCGGGGATGGACCCGTGCAGCGCGATGCAGACGAAGTTTGAGTTGGGACCGGAAGAGGAGAGAACGGTGGTGTATGTAGTGGGGCAGGGGGATGATGCGGAGCACGTGAGGAGATTGAGCGGGAAGTATCGGGAGGTGGGGGCGGCGGAGGCGGGGCTGACGGAGACGCGGAGTTGGTGGGACACGCTGTTGGGCACGATTCAGGTAAAGACGCCGGTGTTGTCGGTGGATTTCCTACTGAATCGCTGGTTGCTGTATCAATCGCTGAGTTGCCGGGTGTGGGGACGGACGGCGCTGTATCAATCGAGCGGGGCGTATGGTTTTCGCGATCAATTGCAGGACTCTTTGGCGCTCGTGTATGCGGCGCCGGCGATTGCCCGGGAGTTGATTCTGGGGGCGGCGGGGAGGCAGTTTCCGGAAGGAGACGTGCAGCATTGGTGGCACATTCCATCAGGGGCTGGGGTGCGGACACGGTGTTCCGATGATCTGCTGTGGCTGCCGTTTGCGGTGTGCCAGTACGTCAAGGTGACAGGCGATGTGGGCATTTTGGATGTGACGACGCCGTTTTTGCACGGTGCGTTGCTGAAGGAAGAGGAGGGCGAGGTGTACTCGCTGCCGACCGTTTCGATGGATGAGGTTTCGGTGTTTGAGCATTGCCGGAGGGCGATTGAAAAGGGATCGACGGCTGGGCCGCATGGATTGCCGTTGATGGGGACGTGCGACTGGAACGACAGTATGAGCAGCGTGGGGGAGAAGGGGACGGGGGAGAGCGTGTGGCTGGCGTGGTTTTTGATTGACGTATTGAAGAAGTTCGGGGAGATATGTGAGGAGCGGGGCGAGGCGGCGTTGGCGGTCGAGTATGGGGAGAGGGCGAAGGAGTTGGCGGCAACCGTGGAGCGGACGAGTTGGGACGGGGAGTGGTATTTGCGAGCGTTTTTCGACGATGGGACGCCGATGGGTTCGAAGGCGAGTGGGGAGGCGAAGATTGATTCGATTGCCCAAGCGTGGGCGGTGATCAGCGGAGCGGGGGAGGCGAAGCGGGCGGAGACCGCGATGGCAGCGGTGGAGCAGTATTTGGTGCGCGAGAAGGAGAAGTTGGTTTTGCTGTTTACGCCTCCGTTTGAGCATTCGACTCCGCATCCGGGATACATCATGGGATATCCGCCGGGGGTGAGGGAGAATGGCGGGCAGTATACTCATGCGGCGCTGTGGGTGGCGATGGCGTTTGCGCGGCTGAAGGATGGGGGCCGGGCGGTGAAACTGCTGCAGATGCTGAACCCGATTGAACATGCTCGGACGGCGGAGGAGTGCGCGGTGTATCGGACGGAGCCGTATGTGGTGGCGGCGGACGTTTACTCGTTGGCGGGCCAGGAGGGGCGAGGGGGGTGGACTTGGTACACGGGTTCGGCGGCATGGATGTATCGGGTGTGGTTGGAGGAGGTTTTGGGTTTTAAGCTGCGGGGGGGCAAGTTACGGATGGATCCGGTGATTCCGGCGGATTGGCCGGGGTTCGAATTGACGTTTCGTTTTGGGCGGACGGAGTATCAGATTGTGGTGAAGAATGGCGGGCAGCGGACGACGAGTGAGATTGTGTTGGTGGATGACGGGCGGAAGCGGGTGATCGAGGTTAATGCGGGCAGTGGGCGGGTATGAGCGGGTATGCGGAATTCGCTTGTTTGCATGGTGGGGGTAGCGGTGGGATTTGGTGGCAGCCGGGGTCGGAGTGGAGAGTTGTTGGCGGAGGCGGGAGTTGTATCTTGCTCATAAGTTGCTGATAAGTCGGCAGCTTGACGGTGCCGAGGGGAAGGACGAAGCTGGGTTCCTTTTTTCCTTTACCGGCCATCTTTAGCCTCTGGGCTAACGGGAGGGTTCGGACGGCGGTTCCCGGCGGTTCCCGGGTTACGGGGCGGGTGCCCCCGATGCGTTATTTCGGCGGATACGATTTCCGCCTTGGGGGCGCTATATGATTCATTACAAGAGGCTTATTCGCTGTCTCGGATTGTTTTGTTCTGGGTTCGCTTTTCCAATGGACAGGCGATGCCCGGGTCGCAGGGCGGGTACCCCGATGCGTTATTTCGGCGCATACAATTTCTGCCTTGGGGGCGCTATATGGTTGATTACAAGTGGATTCTT
>JANXMS010000127.1 GCA_025354525.1 Acidobacteriota bacterium | reverse complement strand
TTTGGTGTGGGTAGAAGAGCCGGCGCAAGATCGCCAGTGATGAGGGTAGCCTACAGTGGCAGGAGCATTCGGCCCGCAAGACCGGCCGTGGAAATGGCGGGCGGTGGAAAGCGAGGAAAACCAAAAGCAGGTTTTCTCACTCTTCTCACCGCCCTTGGAAATCGCAAAAAGGCGCGATTTCCACATTCCCACCGCCGCGACGGCGATATTGTCGTTTCTAACCATAAAACCCCAAAGAAGCGAACCCGACTCACTCGCACGCTCCTCATCCCTTCGAGATTCTATCCTCGCCGACGCCTCCGAGAACCGAATACCCCCTTCCGCACGCCCGACCTTACCCACACCAAACAGCGAAGAGGCCTTTCTGATAGCGGCATCTTGCGCTTGCTTCTCGCTTGCCGCGAGCCAGGCAGAATGAGCCGCTTTGTCCGCCTCCCACGCATCCAGTTGCTCACCGTCTGACGTTGTCGCCAGTCGATTCGGCGGTTGCTTTGATCGCCAGACCTCGAATTCTTTTTCGCGTCGAGCACCGTTTTCGCCCGTTTTTCGACGAAGTTTTTCGAGGAAGTCAGAAACTAGAGCATTGCTTTGGGTTATCGATTCAAGACGCCGAATCGCATCTTGCTGCGATTTTAGTTCTGCCTGCCGATTGGCTTCCTGTGCCGCGAGCCATGCAGAATGTGCAGCCTTGTCCGCCTCCCACGCATACATTTGCTCAACGTCTGACATGGTCGCCAGTCGATTCGGCGGTTGCTTTGATCGCCAGACCTCAAATTCTTTTTCGCGTCGAGCACCGTTTTAGGCCTCTTCACGACGAAATATTTCGAAGAAGTCAAAATTTAGGGCATTCCTTTGGGTTATCGATTTAAGACGCCGAATCGCCTCTTGCTGCGATTTTAGTTCCGCCTGCCGATTGGCCTCTTGAAGGCGCTCATTTGGAATTCGTTCGGCCTCGACGGACTGTTGCGCATTTTCAAGTGTGGGTTTGGTGACTTGGCGGGGGTCTTTTTTTGCTGCGCTAAAGAACGCCACAATCACCCACGACAGGAAGACGAGCGACGATAAGCCGATGAATTGAAATAAAAATGCAAAAAACAATTCCCAAACCATCGGGGTAAAGATAACACGATCAACTGCGCTTGGGCTTCTGTGTTTCTAGAGGTTGGGTCTGTCGTGTTTGAAACTGCTCTGAGGGACTCTAATGTCCCCACGCATCCGTGATTGAGTGCCGTCAGATGAATCAGAGCCCGAACGTGTCAGAAAATTGGCGAGAACGTCCACTGCTGCGTAATTGAAACTTTTGCTTGCCGCGTGGCGTTATACTCAGCACAGGTCAAATTCCTAATGGGTATCAACGACTTTCTCAAAAGCTCCGGCGTGTCCGGCTTCATCAAGAAACAATTCATTGACGTACTCCAGTACGTCGAGAATGAAGACGGCGTCCTCTCCTACCGGTTTCCCATGGCGGACATGGAAATCCAGAACGGGGCATCGCTGACCGTTCGCGAATCGCAGATGGCCGCCTTCGTCAACGAAGGCCGGATGGCCGACATCTTCACCGCCGGAACCTACAAGGTGACGACGCAGAACATACCGCTGCTCACCAACCTCAAGAACTGGGACAAAATGTTCGAAAGTCCCTTCAAGAGCGACGTCTACTTCTTTAGTACGCGGCAGCAGCTCAACCAGAAATGGGGCACTCCGAATCCCATCACGATCCGGGATAAGGAGTTCGGTGCCGTACGCGTCCGCGGCAATGGCGTCTACGCCTGGCATCTAGCCGACCCCCGCACCTTTCATCTCAAGGTAAGTGGCACCCGCGAGGTCTATCGCGCCGCTGAACTGGAAGGCCAACTCCGCGATATCGTCATCAGTCGCATGGCCGACGCCTTCGCCCAAAGCGGCATCCCATTCCTCGACATGATCGCCAATCAGGTCGAACTCGGCGGGCAAATTCTGGCCGCTCTCCAGCCGTCGTTCAACGATCTAGGACTTCATCTCGATACCTTCGTCGTTCGCGAACTCAGCCTTCCCGAAGAGCTTCAGAAGCGCCTGGACGAACGGATTTCGATGAACATGATCGGCGACATGGGCCGCTATACTCAGTTCCAGGTCGCGCAGTCGATCCCCATCGCCGCCGCCAACGAAGGGGGCATCGCCGGCATCGGCGCTGGCCTCAGCGCTGGCTACGGCATGGCTCAAGCGATGACCGGGGCGATGCAACAGGCCTATCAACAGCCCCAGCAACAGCAGCCACCGCCCCAGGCTCCTCCTCCGGTCGCCGCCGTCCCGGTCGCTGCTCCGACGGGCACCCCCGCCGCTCCGCAAGGGGAAACAAAATTCTGTTTCAACTGCGGTACCAAAATTCCTCGCGCCGCGAAATTCTGCGGCGAATGTGGATCCCCTCAACCTGCGGTATAGTCTCAGGTTATGACCGTTTCCGGATGTGAATGGGTGATTGAGGCGCTCGGCTGCGAAGCCGGGCGTCTCAAGGATCTCAATACTCTCCAATCCCTCTTTGCTGACCTCATCGCCGAATTGTCGCTGCACCCGGTAGCGGAGGCGCAATGGCATCAGTTTCCCGGCCCCGGCGGAATCACGGGTCTATGCCTGCTTGCCGAATCTCACCTCGCTTGCCATACCTTCCCCGAATTCGGGAGCCTCTGCCTCAACGTGTTTTGCTGTAAGGCTCGCCCGGAATGGGATTTTGTGTCGTATCTTAAGGAAACGTTTAAAGCCCAGGAAGTGCGGGTGCGCCAATTGGAGAGGCACTACGGCAACTGATGAGTACACGCAACGCCAACTGTCCGAACTGTGGAGCGGAAATTCGATTCCGCTGGTCCGGCGCTGTCCAAACCACTTGCGACTACTGCAAGTCCATCCTCGTGCGCAACGACATTAACCTCGCCCTTGTCGGAAAAGCCGCGGACCTGCCCATTGATATCTCGCCCATTCAAATCGGGACCGAAGGCATCTTTAACGATAAGTCCTTCCAAGTCATCGGCCGCATCGTCTACCGCTACGATCTCGGCACCTGGAACGAATGGCATTTGTACTTCTCGGACGGTTCAAACGGCTGGCTCTCCGACGCGCAAGCCGAATACGCCATCTCTTTCGCGAACAGCTTCACCGATGCCCCGCCTACCCCAGCCGAACTCTATCGGGGCTTGACGATGGCGCAGCACGGCGTTCCGCTCTATCTCACCGTGATTACCGAAGCGATGTACGAGACTACCGAAGGCGAACTTCCCTTCACGTCCTACGATAAAGAAAAGTGCCGCTTTGCGGACTTTCGGACGAGCGACGGCCGCTTCGGGACCATCGACTATTCGGAAAATCCGCCCCTCCTCTTCCTCGGCCAGTTCGTAGAATTCGATAGCCTGAAGCTCAAGAATGTTAAAGAGTTTGAAGGGTGGCCCACCGCATGAATCCCGCTGCTCCCCGCAAAGGCCTTGTCCCCAAGCCAAAGGCGCTGAACTGCCCCAACTGCGGTTCGCAGATCGAACTCCGCGCTCTCGGTGCCGCGGCCGGCGTCATCTGCAGCTATTGCAGCAGCACCATCGACGCGACCAATCCGCAGCTTAAGATCATCGGCACTTGGCAGGCTGCCATGACCATCGAGCCAGTGATCCCCCTCGGCTCTCGCGGCAAGCTCAAAGGCGTCCTCTGGGAAGCCATCGGCTTCCAACAACGCGGCATCAACGTCGAAGGTACAAACTACTTCTGGCGCGAGTACGTTCTCTGGAATCCCTACCAAGGCTTCCGCTACCTCAGCGAATACGATAACCACTGGAACTTCGTGACGCCGCTCCAAGCCCTCCCTGCCGGCACCGGGGCGGGCGGCATGGCCTACGCCGGAGAGAGCTATCGCGCTTTCCAAACCGCCCGCGCCTATACCTGGTTCGTCATCGGCGAGTTCCCCTGGATGGTCCAAGTAGGTGAAGCCGTTGATACCGCCGACTACGTCAAACCGCCAAAAATGCTTTCGTCGGAAACGACCGAAAACGAGGTCGCCTGGAGCCAGGGCGAGTACACCCCGGGGACCGAAATTTGGCAGGCGTTTCAAGTCAAAACGCCCTGCCCCCCGCCTATCGGCGTCTATTCCATTCAGCCGTCCCCCTACGTCGGTCGCGTCCGCAGCTCGTGGCTTTTTTACGGCGCCATGTGCGTCCTTCTCTTCTGCCTGATGGTTTTCTTCGCCATCTTAGCCCCCAGCAAAACGGTCCTCGATAAAACCTACGTCGTCAATTCCACTTCGACCGGAGAAAAGAGTTTCGTCTCCGAACCCTTCACTCTCGAAGGCAAGAACGATAACGTCGAAGTCGGCATTAACGCCGATATCGCCAACCAATGGGTCTACTTCAGCATGGCCCTCATCAACGAGGAGACAGGCCAAGCCTTCGATTTCGGCCGCGAGGTAAGCTACTACTCCGGCACCGATTCCGACGGCAGTTGGGCCGAAGGCGGTCGTACCGACGAGGTTCTGCTGCCCAAAATTTCCGGCGGCCGCTACTATCTCCGCGTCGAACCAGAAACCGATCCCGCTTTCGCCAGCGGTCTCAAATCCAGCATCCCTTTCCGGGTGCGCATCGTTCGGGGTCGCCCGTTCTATTTCCGCTACTTCCTCGGTATGTTTTTGTTGCTGATTCCGCCTATCTGGACCAGCATCCGCTCTGCCGCTTTTGAAAGCAAACGGTGGGCCGAAAGTAGTACCGGCAGCTCCGCTGCTTCCAGCTCTAGCAGCGAGGACGACGAATGAGCGAACTTTTCCGGGCACCCAACCTTCCCGGTGGACTCCCCTGCCTCCGCATCGAACCCGAAACCGTCGCAGCCGGTCTTAACTCCAGCATCCCCTTCCGAGCGCACTTTGGGCGCGGGATCTCGTTCCATTTTCGCTGCCGCCTCGGCCTCTTTCCGCCGCCGATTCCACCTTTTGGGGTCAGCTTCCGAGCCAGTGCTTTTGCGGCTAATCGCTGGGCCGAAAGTAGCATGGCCGGTTCCGCCTCTTCCAGTTTAAGTAGCGAGGACGAATAATGAGCAAAATCTATATGGCCTACAGTATGCTGGTCGCCGGCGGGCTTGCCGTCTCCAGCCTCACCGGTTGGTCCCCGTTCACCCCGTACGACAAGGTGGAAGGCGTCCCCAAATCCGTTCGCAACAACCCAGGAGCCTACCGCTCCCACTACGCCGGACATGCCCGATACTTCGGGGGGAAATAACAAACTATGGAATTCCGCTTCGATCACTTTGTCAATGCCGTCATCTATGCCGCCCTCGGCATAGTGATTTATATCGTCGCCTTCTTCGTTATCGATAAGGCCACGCCCGGCGAGCTGGGCGCCGAAATCTTCCAGAAACACAATATGGCCGCGGCGGTCTTCGTCGGCTTCTTGATGCTCGGAATCAGCATCATCATTGCTGCTGCCGTTCATTAACCCGAGCCCTCGTGGCAATTGTTCTCTTCATCTCAGTCTTCCTCATCGCGGCCTGCGGCCTGATCTATGAGTTGATTGCTGGTGCCCTTGCCAGCTACTTGCTCGGCGATAGCATACTGCAGTTCTCTACTGTCATCGGCAGCTACCTCTTCGCCATGGGCATCGGAAGTTGGCTGTCGCGGTATATCCATCGCGACCTCGTCGCGCGGTTCATCACGATCGAACTGATGGTCGGCCTCGTCGGCGGCTTCTCCTCGTCGATTCTATTCCTCTCGTTCGCCTACACCGAAGGGTTCCGTTTTCTGCTCTACGGCCTCGTCATGGTCATCGGAACGCTTGTCGGTCTGGAAATTCCGCTCCTCATGCGCATCCTCAAGGAGCGGTTCCAGTTCACCGACCTCGTCGCCAACGTCCTGACCTTTGACTACCTCGGTGCCCTCGGCGCGTCACTTCTGTTCCCTCTCGTCCTCGTCCCGAAACTCGGCATGGTCCGCAGCGCCTTGCTCTTTGGCCTGGTTAACGCCGGCGTCGCCGTCTGGTCTATCTATCTCTTCCGCGCTCAACTCGGCACCGCCCCCATGCTCCGCGTCTCGGGTGCAGTCGTCGTTGTGGCCCTCGGCGTCGGCATGGCCTTCGCCGATCAAATCACCGAAGCCGCCGACAACAGTATCTACGCCGACGACGTCGTCTTCTCCCGCAACACCCGCTACCAGCGCATCGTGCTGACCAAGTGGAAGGATGATCTCCGCCTCTTCCTCAGCTCCCATCTTCAGTTTTCCTCCCGCGACGAGTACCGGTATCATGAGGCTCTTGTCCACCCCGGCCTCGCCTCCATCGATGCGCCTCGGCGCGTCCTCGTCCTCGGCGGCGGCGACGGCCTCGCTGTCCGTGAAATTCTCAAGTATCCCGGCATCGAAGGCGTGACCCTCGTCGATCTCGACCCCGAGATGACCGACCTGTTCACCCGGCATCCCCTCCTCAAGAAACTCAACAGCGAAGCGTTCTCCAATCCCCGCGTGAAGGTCGTTAATGCGGATGCCTTCGTTTGGCTCGACGAGAACCAGGAAGTCTACGATTTCGTCGTCATCGACTTCCCCGACCCGACTAACTACTCTCTCGGCAAGCTGTACACGACAGCGTTTTATCGTCTCCTCTCGCGACACGTCGCGCGCGGCGGTCGCGTCGTCGTGCAGTCCACCAGTCCTCTGTTTGCCCGGCAAAGCTTCTGGTCAATTGCGAATACTCTTAGGCAAGCCGGCTTCCATACTTGGCCCTATCATGTTTACGTTCCCAGCTTCGGCGAATGGGGTTACATTCTCGCCGGCGCGGGAGACTATAAGCCGCCGGCGACCCTGCCCGCAGGTCTTCGTTTTCTCGATCTGAAGACCCTTCCCCAGCTTTTCGTTTTCCCTCAGGACATGGCCGAAGTGCCAGCCGAGGCGAATCGGCTCAACGATCAGGCGCTCGTTCGATACTACGAGAAGGAGTGGCGGGAGATTGCTCACTAACTCCCCAGTTCAACCCGAGCGCTCCTCTCACCGCATAAAGCCTCGACGTCGCCGTCCCGGCTCGCCCGTGAGCAACTCCAAAATCGGATCGTCACCGCGAACCACTTGCGCCTCCGCCTCACGCACCCGCATCGAACCGTTCCCGCTCTTCGTTGGGTCGATCTCTCGAACCACTCAAGCACCCTCCGCGCCATGCGCCCCACGCACCCGTATCCACCCCTGCCCGCGTTTCGCCAAGCCGATCTCTCGAACCACTCAAGCACCCCCCGCGCCATCCGGCCGACGCACCCGCATCCACCCCCGCCCGCTTTGCGCCAAGCCGATCTCTCGAACCACCCAAACACCCCTCGCGCCGTCCCTCCTTGTCGACGGAATCCATTGCCCATCCAAGGGGGCACCCGCCTCAGAACGGTGCCCCCTCCAGTCCATCGCCACCCTACAAAAGCTCAGGAGCCCGCATGCCCACTAGGCGACAACTGGTCACCCAACTACTCGGTGCCCCTGCCCTCATCGGTCTCGCCAGAAAAACCGACCGCCCTATCGCCGGCGGCTTCGTCTTCGAATCCCAGGAACGCGGCCATCGCCTCCGTGATCAAGCGGCCTATACCCCGCCAACCTCCTCCCGCCGCTCTCCGGTCGTTATAGTCGGTGGAGGCATGGCCGGCCTCTGCGCCGCTTGGTGGCTCGATAAGAAAGGCTTCCATGATTTCGTCCTGCTTGAAATGGAAGCAGAAGTCGGGGGGAACTCGCGCTATGGGCAAAACGAAGTTAGCGCCTACCCTTGGGGTGCCCACTACATCCCCGTGCCCAACGCCGAATCCGCCCTAGTCCGCGAAATCCTCACCGAGTTTGGAGCCTGGCAGGATGGCCAATGGAACGAACGCTTCCTCTGCCACTCTCCCCAAGAGCGGCTCTTCATTCACGGTCGCTGGCAGGAGGGGCTCGAACCAGAAATCGGTGCCACCCAAGCCGATCACGGAGACTACCGTCGCTTCCTCGAACGCGTCGCCGCCTTTCGAGCCACCGGAGCCTTCACCATTCCTTTCGCCCTAGGGGAAGGGAATGGAGGTCCCGCCGTCGACGAACTCGACAAAATCACCTTCGCCGCCTGGCTCGACCGCGAGGGCTTCCGCTCTGTCTATCTGCGCTGGTTCTGTGACTACTCCACCCGCGACGACTACGGGGCCGGAATCGCCGAAATCTCCGCCCTCGCCGGAATTCATTACTTCGCGGCCCGGGAGCACGAAGAGAAAGGCCCGCTCACCTGGCCTGAAGGCAATGGGTGGCTCTTGCGTAAGCTCACCGCTAAACTCGCCAAATACCTCCTCCCCAACCAACCCGTCCGACGCATCGCCCGCCAAGGCAACGGCTGGAGAGTCACCAGCGAAAAGTCGGTCTGGCTGGCCGATACCGTCATCTTCGCCGCGCCCACCTACCTCGCCCCCTATATTGTGGAGGATTTTGCCCCTCTCCCCGCCCTATCGTACTCCCCCTGGCTTGTCTCCAATATCACCCTCGATCATATCCCCGACAAAGCGGGGGATATCGCTTGGGACAACGTCGTATACGGGTCCCCGACGCTCGGCTACGTCTCCGCTACCCACCAGAGCCTCCGCTCCCGCGTCGAAAAAACGGTCTGGACCCACTACTGGGCACTCACCGGAGCCGACCCCCGCGGCGTCCGCCGCCAACTTCTCGCCACCGACTGGCCGACCTGGAAAGACCGCGTGGTGCAAGACCTCACCCGCCCCCATCCCCGCATCCAAGAGTCTATTGAACGGGTCGATGTCTTTCGCAATGGCCACGCGATGAGTCGGCCCGTCGTCGGGCTGCGCCAATCCACCGACCTCCGCCGCCTCCGCCAAGGTCTCCCCGGTCTCTATTTCGCTCACGCTGACCTTAGCGGGTTTTCTATCTTTGAAGAAGCGCAATACTGGGGAGTGAAAGCCGCCGAACGTACGCTGCAACGAATCGGAACGCCCTCTCTAAAGAAACGTCGATAGGGCCAATCAAGAAATTGATCAATTGGGTTGCGCTTCAGTCACGGGATTGTTATTCTAATTGAGTCAGGTGAATGCGAGCCAATCAGAACGGCGAGCGACTCAGAAACGGAATCTAAAGGTTCTAGGGTCGGTTTAGCCTCTGAACTCGTTACCGCAGTTGGAAGTTTTTTGCAGCCTCTGCGCTCCGAAAAAAATCTCTTGCAAAGTTAAAAACAACCTGATAAGCTTAGAGCGTTGTAGTAACGAAACGCCGACAACAGCCAAACAGCCCAGGGTAAAACAGCGAGAGCGCAAACACTTGGTGTGGGCAAGCAAAGCGAGTGAGCATCAGCTCCAGCTTCTACGTTAAGTAATACAAGTTTCCCGAGTTTTGGTAACCGGAAGCTAGAGAGTGCGCGAAAGCGTATTACTAGTGAAGGGAGCTGAAAAGCCTTTCGAGGCCGGCGATGAGCAGTTCTTTTTGAGTCTTAGAGGCTTGGAATCGATTGCGGAGTTGCTTAGATCTTTGACAATCTAGTTGGATGTTCAAGTAGCAAATACGTCAAGTACT
>JANXMS010000118.1 GCA_025354525.1 Acidobacteriota bacterium | reverse complement strand
CAGCGTTGCCCTATCCTCCACTCAGGTGGAAAACAGTTTACCTAATCGTGACCAACTGTGTCATCCTGGTCTCGGTAATCAGCCCCTCGATACACTTAAGACTCACTTACTTTCGTGTCTAGCCAATGGGGTCCACCTCATCGTACGCGGCCTCCATATCACCCACGGCCAAAGTCAGGAGGGTGGGGTCAATCACCGAGCAAGGAAGAGGACCGGCCGCATCAACGGTGTACACTTTCCCCGTCACTTCTCCGCACGTGAGGAGGAGAGCTGCGCCGGTTATCGGACTAATTCCGACATCTCCCTTTACGGAGGATGCATAAACGTTGGTGATTCCGGTTTTGCTAAGAATTGCGAAATTACCAGCTTGGCCTAGGTTCACCGGCATCGGGCCGATTTGGAATGCGCTCGCGCTGGCGCTTATTGCCAGAACTAATATCATGGACCACATCAAACGTTTCATTTTCCTACCCTCTTTTGTTTACTGGAAGACTTGATCGAGCTGTCTACCATCTAAAGTATAAGCCTTGCTTCCGATCCTTTCTATCGGCCCCGGGCTGATTCTTTTGTAGGCCGCTAGCTTAGAACCTGTCAGTGCTTGTCCTACACTGGGGACGTCTAAATGACCAAACCATTTCGGACTGCATGTTGGACGATTTCCGCACTATTCTTCAAACCGAGTTTCGCCAGGACCCGTGCGCGATAAGTGCTGATCGTTTTTGCACTAAGTGATAGTTCTTCGGCTATTTCCTTGACGCTTTTTCCTGAGGCGATGCAGGACATGACCTCATACTCGCGATCGGAGAGCGTTTCGTGCGGCATGCACGAGAGATCCTTTGCTACGCCCATAGCCAGCTTCTCCCCCAAAGCGGCGCTTACATATCGACCCCCAGCCAGAACCCTGCGGATGGCTTTCGCCAATTCTTCGGGAGCGCATTCCTTCGTCATGTACCCTCCTGCGCCCGCCTTCAAGGCGCGGACGGCAAACTGGTCTTCCGGATGGGCACTCAGCACCAGCACCGGGAGGTTGGGCCACTGCACTTTCATTTCCTTGAGAAGATCCAAGCCGCTTTTTCCTGGCAGGGCGATGTCGAGTAATGCGACATCCCACTTTTTTGCCCGAAGCTCCTCCCACGCCTGCCGGGCATCGGAGGCTTCTCCAAATTCGGCACCTTGGAACTCATCGGCAAGCAGTTCTCTCAAGCCACGCCGAACAATAGCATGGTCATCGACGATCAGCACTCGTATCATGGCAGGTTTCCGTATTCCTCCGATGACGGGAGCGGAATCCAGGCCGTGACCGTGGTTCCTTTTCCCGGAACACTCGAGATATTCACCTCTCCACCGAGAATGGCCGCGCGTTCCCGCATTCCCAGAAGGCCTAGGGATGTAGAAAGTGAAGCGTCCGCCTGATCGAAGCCCTGGCCGTTATCGTGAATCAACAGAACGAGTCGGCCCCCTTTCTTTTGGAGGACGACCTCGACCCTCGTAGCCTTGGCATGGCGCGCGACATTCGTCAAAGTCTCCTGGAAAATTCGAAACATGCCGGTAGAAGCGGTCGACGGAACCACCTCCCGAATGAGCAGCCGGACCTTGCAGCGAACGCCGGATCGAACCTGGAAATCCTGAACCTGCCACTCCACAGCGGCGGCCAAACCCAGATCCAGGACAGCGGGCCTCAGCTCCGTCGAAATTCTGCGTATGGAATGGATTATGCTGTCGGCCAGTTGCTCGGTGGAACGGATCCTGGTGAGCATCTTATTGTTGCCTTGCGGCAGCTGTCCCGCCAGCCAGGAGAGATCCATTTTCACCGCAGTCAACGACTGCCCTAGTTCATCGTGGACTTCCCTCGATATGCGAGCCCGCTCCTCCTCTCGAACGGAAAGCAGGTGCGCCGCGAGATTTCGGAACTGCTCGATGGAAGCACGCAGTGCCTGCTCCACGCGCTTGATCTCCGACAGGTCCGAAGCGATCAGACAGACAGCCTGCGTGCTGTCCAGTTGAAGAGGATTCAAGGAGAGATGAACGGACACAGGCGCGCCCTTTCGGGATTGCAAACGGATCTCGCCCCGGCAACTCTTTTGAGCCGCGCGCCGGAGTAAGACTTCCAATTTGAGAAGATCTTCACGCCAGACCAAGTCCAGCAGGGAAGAACCGATAACGCTCTGAAGCTCCGCTCCGAAGAAGCGCGCAAGGCCACCGTTGCAGTGCAATATGGTGTGGTCGAGGCTGAGAACAGCGGCACCCTCGTTCATCCTCTCCACGAATAGACGATAGGTATGATCGGCACCCTGAAGCGTGAACACTTTCTCTCCACCCTGGCCGTTAACAAAAATGGCATCTATTTCGCCGGAACGGATGGCACGGAGAGTTTCCTCGGCTTCGTTTAGGCGCGCGACCAAGTCCCGGCGCGAAAGAGCCGCCACGTTCTGCGAGCAGACTGCTTTCGTTCTGTCAACCGAGCTTTTTCCGCCTTTATCCAAAGGTCACTCCGGCATTCTCAGGTCCAGTCCGTGGAGCACTTTTTCCAGGTTTGACAAGTCCCCAATCAGCCTTCGCAGCGGGAGCGGGAACCGTTTGATGAGCGTGGGCACCGCCACAAGCTGCTCTTCTATGGCGAGATTTGGCTGTTGGTAGATATCGATGACTTCCAGGTCGTACCGGTTTTTTAGGTGCTGCTCACAAATCCGCTTGATATTCCTTACAGCCAGCGCCGATTTCGACATGGATCCGCTTACGTACAACCGCAAGGCGTACCGTGCCTCGCTAGAATCGGAACTGGACTGCTCCAATTCCCCCTCCCATCCGGGTTTCCGTTTTCCTGCCGGGCTGTTCTTTTTCGGGGCGGACATGTTGACCTTCCTGAACTCAGTCAGTTTACCTTTGCAGATCCAGGCCGACTGACAGCTGATCTTGTCGTCAGCGCTCCAATGCCGTCTTTCTTTCTTCAAGGTCTCGCTCAAAAGACCTCTTCGACTACCCGGCACTTCTCGTTAACCGATTCTTCCGATTTCAACTGAGGCAAAACACAGCAGCACGCCGTTCGACGCGCCTCCCATGATCGTTGCAACGATTTGTTCGGCGCGCGCCAATGGCGGATTCTGCTTCAGGTCGACCATGGCAATCGGATTGCCACGCCTCACAAGATTCGACTCAGGAGTCTGGCCCGCATTGTGGGGCCGATGACTGAAAGTAGGCTGCTGCCGGAGGTCCAGGTTGCGACGCTGCGCGCGAATGTCTGTCTTGGCTGTCAGCATCTAATGCGTCGGCGCAACCTTTGCGCGTCCCTCCTTCTTGTAGGACGATGAGTCCGCTTGTCGGCTGAGCACCATTTGCCCGCGGTCCTGCACCACCTCCTCCCCCAGTAATTCCGATTCGGAAATGGTCTGTTGAAGGATCTCTTCTTCCGCCTCAAACTCCGCCCGCGGCATGACCATGCGGGCCTCGAAGATCTGGCGCTTGCGCTCCAGTTCGCGCCTCCGCGTCTCCAGTTCTTGCCGGCGAAACGTCACCACCGCTTTCTCGCGTATTTCTTGAGACACGCGGGCGGAACCAGTTAACACCCCTTCAGCTCCAAGGTAGACGTCCAGCAGTCTGACGCCGTCGTCCGTGAGCACGAATTCGCGAATCTGGTTGGAATGCTCCATGCCTCTCGATTTCAGCACATAGAGCGCGCGGTTCCGCTCTCCTCCGACCTCAATGTTTTTTAACAATAGCCGAGTGTCCATCAGGGAGCAGACGTCCGCCTCGCTGGCTTCCAAGGACCCCGCCGCAGTCAAACTCGTAAAAATCCTAGTTATCCCTTGGGTCTTCAGAAAATCTACCAGCCGCGTGAGCATTGACCGCACTTCGTTCTGGGTGCTGACCATAAGCAAATTGGTGACTGGGTCCACCACGACGACGCTGGGCTTGAAGCTAGTGATACGTTTATGGGTCAGCAGCAGGACCTGTTCGATCCCCCCGTACGTCGGACGCGCGGCATGGAATTGCAGAAGCCCTTTGCGGACCCATGGCTCAAGATCGGTGCCGATGGAACGCATATTGCGGACGATCTGCTGGGGCGATTCCTCGAAAGCAAAAAAACAGGGCGCGATCACCGCGACGGCAGGCGGCATCTACGAAACAGGCAGCAATCGTGGTTTTACCGGTTCCCGCCGTGCCAGATGCCAGAATGCTGCTCCCTCGATAAAAGCCCTTGCCGCCCAGCATGCCATCCAACCGGGTTATGCCACTCGAAACCCGTTCGGCAGGCGCATCGTGGTTCAGGCCCAATGAGGAGATCGGCAGTACTGAAATGCCTTGGTCATCAATGAGGAATGGATATTCGCTTGTGCCGTGAGTCGAGCCCCGGTACTTGACGACGCGCAAGCGCCGAGTCGAGATCTCTTCCCGAATACGATGGTCCAGCAGGATTACGCGGTCTGAGACAAACTCCTCAATACCGTGCCGCGTGAGCCTGTCGGGCTGATCCCGTTCAGCGGTAATCACGGTGGTCAAGCCTCTTTGCTTAAGCCAATTGAACATGCGGCGAATTTCGGCGCGCAAGATGCCTGGGTTTGGCAGTTCCCCGAAGAGCGTTTCAATCGTATCCAGGACGACTCGCTGCGCCCCCACCCCGTCGACCGCAAAGAGGCCCTCAAGGTCATAGTCGCCGGTTGCCCCAACCTCGCTTCGTGTGATGGACACGTGGTCTACGAACAGTTTCTTGTCCGCCACCAACCGGTCCAGGTCGAACCCCAGCGAGGCGACATTCTTGGTCAGGTCCGGGTTCGATTCCTCGAACGACATGAACACGCCTGGCTCATTGAATTGGGTAGCACCCCGAACCAGGAACTCCAGCCCAAACAGTGTCTTTCCGGAACCGGCACCTCCACGAACAAGTGTGGGGCGACCACGGGGCAAACCACCCCCCGTAATTTCGTCCAAACCCTGGATGCCGGTGCACGCTTTCGGCAGCGTGTTGGAAGATGGCCGAGTTGTTTTTGTCTTTTGGGCCAATTGCTCTACATCCTTGCCCCGCGCGATCTATGGTAGATACGCAATGGCGACACCATCTCTCCGCCTTGCGGATGGCCTGTTGAACAGCAGGTCAGTCGGTCCTCATAAAATACTCGGCCCTTCATCATAGACTACTTCTCATTGGCGACCCTTTGAAGGACGGCCCATCGGGTTCACTTTGCAATCGGCCATAGGACGACAAGGGTTGCCCTACCGCACCGGAGCCGCATCCTTTTCGGACTGAAGCGTTTTGACCGGCTGCGCGACAAAGCCGTTACCATCACAGCCTGTCCGGCGTAATGCATGCTGATCACCGCGTCCCCGTCCTTGACTACACACTGATTCTGCTGGTAGTTCTAGAGCGATACCCGCCTTAATGGAGGCGTTCTGGAAACCCGAACTACCGGCCCCGTATTGGGCAGACGGCAAACTACGTTTGTCCCAGCTCAGGGCCCCATCAATGCACGCGCTTGTCGTCGATCTCGCCGAGGCTCTCTCCCCCTTCCTCTCTCCCGACATTGCTCCGGATCTCTTCAGACGTCGCGGAGTTGCCCTCTGTTACGTCAAGACTTGCTATAGCGTTGACCAGGAACATCGCCGAGGTGGAGAAGGCCTACGCTTTGGCGTGCTTCAATGTGGTGGCCCACAATCGCAACGTTCAATCCGAACATTTCTCCTTCCTGTTGGATGACGTATATTCGTGGGTCTTTGCTTCGGCCGACGGCCTGACGATTTCCGACTGGCCCGGCGGGGAGCAGCGTTCTATGGTGATGGGCGAAAGCCGGAATCCCGGCGTCGAACAACTGATGGCGGTCGGCAAGGAACACGGGCTGAAGAACGCACCGCGCATTCGGGCACAGGGACGAATGGCCGTTTCACGCTGGCGACATTACGCCGCGGCGGCAGACGTCTCCGCAAGATCCACCAATAGCGATTGCGGGCGGAATCAGCGCCGCGTAAGCAAATACGGAAAGCACGGCGGCCAGAACAACTCCTCAATCGAACCACGGAGGCCGAGCACCGAAGCATTTGGCCGGCTGCCCTAATCCCTCAAATCCCCAGCTAACCCTGCCTTCTCGGCTCACGTCCTCAACCTGGAAGCGTGACGCCGAGGACCGAGTCGGTAGCGATCGGGACCCGTCAGAATCGAAACGAGAAACCAGCTCTCTATGATTGCAAGCGGTCGGCACGAACTTTATATAAACACCCTTCCCCCGGGCGCTCTGCCCATGGTTCGCCTCGCCGAATGCATCGAGAACCTCGCCAAGTGATGGATTAAAATGATCGACCTTTGGCCTAGATTTCCGGCCACGCCGTGATCGGCTCAGAATCGGGCGCGGCTCCTTGTCAACTGCCCAGAACGGGCCTTTCGGGCATCAGCAATCGGGCGTTCTTGAAAACCGTGACAAGCGGCGCAGGTTGGGTTCGGGGGGGCAGGTCAAATCAACGCGCTGCTTGGGGAATGCAAACGCTGCCGGTATCGGGGCGAACGAACGTGCTGTATGCAAGGGGTTTCGGCGCTTTCACTGGTCCAGCGGAAGCGGAGATCCAAATGAATAACCGAGCGATTTCGGCGAATACGTATGCTTCGCCCGGAATGCCCCGGCTACGCCAGTTTCATTTTGAGGTTCCGGTAAACGTCATAGCCTCGTTTTGAGGTTATTGAGCGGCACACGGATTGCTTGGAATCACGGAATTCCTGTCATGATTGTTGGGTCGGACACGACTGCGGATATGTTCATAATGGTCCTTGTGGTTCCCGTGGCATTCGTTCTGGAATCGATCCTAGCGCGCG
The DNA here is from genome assembly GCA_025354525.1 of Acidobacteriota bacterium. Lineage (GTDB taxonomy): Bacteria > Acidobacteriota > Terriglobia > Bryobacterales > Bryobacteraceae. The sequence goes on along the minus strand of JANXMS010000118.1, from coordinate 228 downwards.
GCTCGTAGGGCTTTGAGCTTGGGCTCGCGGCTCTTGGGGCTGTCGAGGGAGAACGACCGGGCGTCGCCGACTTGGTCGCGGATGTACTGCTCGGTTGCGGCGACCGCCTTGTTCAGGTCGGCGTTCGATCTAATGAAGCTGGTCCAGACGAGTTCAGCGGCGGTGGGGTCAAACTTTTAGTTCAATGCGCCGGGTCTAATCCCAATACTCGTCAGTTAACGATCCGAA
>JANXMS010000114.1 GCA_025354525.1 Acidobacteriota bacterium | reverse complement strand
TCCCGGATACCAACCCAGACACCAGCCCGCTCGGCAGCCGCGCGGCCCGTCAGCGAGCACGAGTTCGCATCGCGCCTCTCTTACTTCCTTTGGGCAAGCACTCCCGACGAAGAACTGTTGCGCCTCGCCGACCAGGGCCGGTTGCGCCAACCTGCGGTCCTCGCCCAACAGGTGCGCCGGATGACGGCCGACGCGAGAGCTTCCAACCTGGTGGATAACTTCGCCGCCCAATGGCTCGGCCTACCCGCCCTCTCGACCATCGCCCCGGACCGCGAACTCTTCCCCGCTTACGACACCGCCCTCCGCTCCGCCTTCGAAACCGAAACCCGTCTCTTCTTGAGCAGCCTCCTCCGCGAAAATCGCCCCGTCCTCGATCTCTTCCGCGCCAACTACACCTACCTCGACGAACGCCTCGCCAACCACTACGGCATCCCTAACGTCACCGGCCCCGGTTTCCGCCGCGTGACCGTAACCAACCACCCCGAACGCGGAGGCCTCCTCGCCCAAGGCAGCATTCTCCTGCTCACCTCCCATTCCACCCGCACCTCCCCCGTCCTCCGCGGCAAATGGATCCTCGACAATCTCCTCAACTCGCCCCCCGCCGCCCCGCCCGCCAACGTCCCCCCGCTCGACGAAACCCCAGCCAATGGCCGCAAACTCACCGCCCGCGAACAAGTCGAACGCCATCGCGCCAACCCAAATTGTGCCTCCTGCCACGACCGCATTGACCCCCTTGGCTTCGCCCTCGAAAACTACGACGCCATCGGTCGCTGGCGACAAGCCGACGAAGGCGGCCCCATCAACGCCAAGTCCAAACTCTCCAACGGCACCGAACTCGACGGCCCCCAAGGCCTCAAAACCATGCTCCTCAATCGCTCCGACGAATTCGTCCAAGCCACTCTGGAACGCTTACTCACCTACGCCCTAGGCCGCGAACTCGACCCCCGCGACCAACCCACCATCCGCGCTATCATGCGCCAAACGGAAGCCCACGGCCATCGCTTCCACGATCTGATTCTAGCCACCGTCAACAGCGCCCCCTTCCAAAAGCGACCCTAAAGCCATGTTTATCCAAAAGAAATTTCTCCCCCGCCGCACCTTCCTCCGTAATACCGGCATCGCCCTCGGCCTCCCCCTCCTCGACGCCATGGTCCCCGCCATGGTCGCCCAGCGCCTCACCGCCGCCGCCCCAGTTCGTCGCCTCGGCTTCGTCATCTACCCGCTCGGCGTCGACCAAGCCCGCTGGCGGCCGAAAGGCGAAGGCGCGACCTATGAGTACAGCGAAGCCCTGGCTCCCCTCGCCCCCCATCGCGAAAAATTCGTCATCTGCTCCGGCCTCTCCTCCGATCCAGATCGCTCCAAAGCCGGCTTCCACGACCGCGCCCTCGCCTCCTTCCTCACCGGCGTCGAACTTACCAAAGGCAAGGTCCAAGTCGGCATCTCCGTCGACCAACTCGCCGCCCAAACCCTCGGCAAGGAAACCCCCTTCGCCTCCCTCGAACTCGCTGCGGAAAATAACAACGGCGGCGGCACCCCCATCGGGCCCGTCTTCAAAACCGCCACCACCCCCCTACCCTTTGAATCCAACCCCCGCCTAGTCTTTGAACGCCTCTTCGGCGAAGGCGGCCGCATCGACCCCGCCGCCGCCGCCGCCCGCGACGCCGCCGACCGCAGCAGCCTCGACGCCGTCACCGAACGCATCAACGAACTTAAACTCCAACTCGGCGCCCCCGACCGCCGCAAGCTCGACGAGTACGTCGAATCCATCCGCGACGTCGAACGGCGCATCCAAGTCGCCTCCCGCAAACGCCCCACCGACCTCCCCGATATGGTCCGTCCCGCCGGCGTCCCAGATTCCTGGGTCGAACACGTCAAGCTCATGTTCGACCTCCAAACCCTCGCCATCCAAGCCGACCTCACCCGCGTCTGGACCTTCCTCTACGCCCGCGAAGCCACCTCCATCAACTACCCCCATCTCAATATCTCCATGGGCCACCATGAAATCTCCCATCACAACTTTGAAAAAGAGAAACTCGACGCCCTAGCCAAAATCAACATCGACCAATCCCGCCTCTTCGCCTACTTCTTAGCCAAAATGGACGCGATCAAAGAAGGCAACTCCACGCTCCTCGACCACTCCCTCATTCTCTACGGCAGCAACCTCAGCGTCCCCACCTCCCACAGCCAGCGCGACCTCCCCATCATCCTCGCCGGCGGAGCCGCCGGCCGCATCGCCGGCGGCCGCTATCTCAAATTCCCCGGTGACGAAACTCCGCTGACAAATCTCTACCTCACCATGCTCGACAAAGTCGGCGTCCCCACCGAAAAACTCGGCGACAGCACCGGCCGCCTCAACCGCCTCGAGGTCTAACCCAACATGCTGCCTGCCCTCCTCCTCCTCAGCGCCCTCTTCGATGCCGTCCGCGGCGACGACCGCCTCGCCGTCGAACAACTCCTCCGCCAAAAGGCAAACCCCAACGAACCCGACTCCGACGGCTCCACTCCCCTAGCCTGGGCCGCCCTCCGCGCCAACGCTGACATCGCCAACCTCCTCCTCCAAGCCGGCGCCGACCCCAATCGAGCCAACGAACTCGGCATCGGTCCCCTTTCCCTCGCCCTCACGAATGGCGCCACCCCCTTAGTTACGCAACTGCTCGCTAACGGCGCCAATCCCAACTTAGCCCGCGAAAACGGCGAAACGCCGCTCATGACCGCCGCCCGCCTCGGTCGCCCTGACCTCATGAAGCTCCTCCTCGTCAAAGGAGCCAACGTCAACGCACGCGACAAAAAGTACGGCCAAACGGCTCTCATGTGGGCGGCCGGAAATCCCGCCGCCGTCAGCCTGCTCCTCGAATACGGAGCCGATATCCGCCCGACTACGACCACCTGGGACGTCAAGTACACCATCTATATCCCCACCACCGCCACCCTCGGCAAGACCGGCATCCCCTGGAACAACGAAGGCGACTACATCGCGAAAAAGGGCGGCCTCAACGCCCTTTTCTTCGCCGTCCAAAAAAACGATCTCGTCTCCGCCAAAACCCTCCTCGACGCCGGCCTCAACGTCAACTCCGCCTCCGCCGACGGCACCACCCCCCTCCTCGCCGCCCTCTACAAGTGGGATCAACCCAAGGGCGTCTTCGTCCCCGGCAAGGGAGGCCCCGCCACCGCCGGAAGCTCCCAGCGTTTCGGCCCGAACGTAGCCATGGCCAATCTCCTTCTAGACCGCGGAGCCACGGTGGAAGTAGTGGACGGAGCCGGCTATACCCCTCTCCACGGAGCCGCGTTGGCGGTAGCCAAGGCCGCCCGCGGCGGCACTCGACAGAAGGGGGCCTACGGCCAAAACGCCGCCGCCCTAGCCCTAGGGACTGACGTAGACGCAGCCGACAACCTGAAGGATGCGCTCGTCCTCGTCCAACGTCTCCTCAAAGCCGGAGCCGCCCCCAACCGCCAAACGGTCTACCCCACCGGCGGCCCGGCCGGCGACGTGCGAATAAACCCCGCCCCGCCCGGCTCTTCCCCCATGCACATAGCCGCTAGTTCGAACAGCGTCGAACTAGTCCGCCTCCTCGCCGACAGCGGGGGCAACCCCAATCTCCATCGTAAGGATGGCCACACGCCTTTCTCCGTCGCAGTACTCGCCGCGGACATGGCGATAGTCCCCGAGATGGTACTGCGCGGAGCCCAAGTCAACGCCCGTTGGAGCCCGCGGGACAAGATCCCCGACCCGGTCGAAGCGATCACCTTGGCCCGTCAAAATCAAACGATCCTGCACTTGGCCGCGATCGAAGGAAAGCCCGAACTCCTGGAGTTCCTGCATTCCAAGGGTGCCCCCCTCGACGCCAAGAACGCCCAAGGAGAAACCCCGCTGCATTTAGCGGATAGTCAGGAAAGGTACCGCGAAGCCATCCAGCGCCAGGGAGCCGACGGAGACCCCGCCCTCCTCGCCAAGGTCGTCCGCAAGACCCTCGGCACCGACACCCTGAAGAAGCTCGCCAACCGGCCAAGGTAGCAGACCTAATTCGTGTCGCCCTCGTTATCCTTTTCGATAGGACCGTCTCGGCCGTCGGGCCTCTTGCCGTTGCGAGCAACGTCTCCCGAATTGCTTCGGCTCTCGTCAAAAGGACCGTTCCCATAAGGGATCTGCTATCACCGGCACAACTCCAAGAGTTCGACACGGTTCTCGACTTTGGCGGAAGCGTTGTAACTTCCCAGTGCAGAAACCGGAAAGCGGAGATCAATGTTCCTACAAACTTCCGGTTGAAACGCCTTCTCCTCTCTGCTATCTCATGGCAGAATCTTGCTCCAGTGTTTTGCGGCCACGAACTGCGTTAGAGCGATACCCGCCTTAATGGAGGCGTTCTGGAAACCCGAACTACCGGCCCCGTATTGGGCGGACGTCAAACTACGTTTGTCCCAGCTCAGGGCCCCGTCAATGCATGCACTTGTAGTCGATCTCGCCGAGGCTCTCTCCCCCTTCCTCTCTCCCGACATTGCTCCGGATCTCTTCAGACGTCGCGGATTTGCCCTCTGCGAAGTCAAGACTTGCTATAGGTGCTTCGCGTTCGTCGTCGCGACGACAACATCGTTTGCGGGCGCGCCGAAAGATAGGGCTTGCGCAGCAAGAATAACATCGATGTCGAGTTCTTTTGACTTCGCTGTTAATCGCCCTTCCGGTCGAGCCTTGGCAAGGGATGGCAAGCGGTTATGACCGTCGAATCGGCTACCGACGGCGACGTTTTTCTGACCTACCTCAAAGAAGTGCTCTGCCCGACATTGCGGACCGGGCAGATCGTGGTGATGCACAATCTTTCCGCCCACAAAGTAGAGGGGGTAAAAGAACTGATTGAAGCCACCGGTGCCGAGCTACGATACCTCCCTCCCTATTCCCCGGACTTCAACCCGATCGAGCCCTGATGGTCGGTCGTCAAACAACGTTTGCGCCAGCTCATGGCAAGGTCGGTGGCTGCTCTTGACGTCGCTCTCCCCAAGGCCCTCGCCCTCATCTCTCCCGAAATTGCTAAAAACCTCTTCCGACACTGCGGATATTCACTCGGTTGAGTCAAGATTTGCGCTAGAGCGATACCCGTCTTAATGGAGGCGTTCTGAAAACCCGAACTACCGGCCCCGTATTGGGCGGACGTCAAACTACGTTTGTCCCAGGTCAGGGCCCCGTCAATGCATGCACTTGTAGTCGATCTCGCCGAGGCTCGCTGCCCCTTCCTCTCTCCCGACATTGCTCCTGATCTCTTCAGACGTCGCGGATATGACCTCTATTAAGTCAAGATTTGCTGTAGCCCGGCAGATACGATGACCGGACCTGCTCGCAATACAGGGGGGAGATTGCGGCATAATGGCCCAAGGCGGTGGAAACCTATGACGATTAAGGAAGCGAATGAGCTGAAGAAAAGGCTGGTTGCAGCAACCGACTTCTCCGAATTTCAGAACTACTTCTTCACCAATTTTGTCGAGAAGGGAGACTTCAAGACGCTGGGGCGAGTTCTGAGCGCGCTGCGGGCGCGGGCTTTGTTGCAGATGATTGGCGAGGCCTACGAGGTAGCGGGCGGCAAAAGTCGTTTTCAGCTAAGCGGCACGCTGGTGGAGATTCCGGAGGTGGGGATGATCCACGGGGCGTTTCTGGTGGACGGGAGAGTGGCGGCCGTCGTCTACTTCGCGGACATTGCGATGGGGATGTGTTCGATATCGAGCGGCTCGGTGACCGGAAAGACGACATACATGCGCTTCGGCGGGGAGTTGCCAACGACTAGTCGGCCTAGTTGAGGCCTTCCTTTTTGAATTCAATGACGGGCGGATCGACGCCGATGACGGGTTCAAAAAGTCCGAAGGAGTACACGGCGGAGGCCGAGGCGATGGCGACGTATTGCTTGCCGTCGACGGAGTAAGTGATGGGCGAGGCGCCGAGCGTTTCTCCGATATTAAAGTGCCAAAGGTTCTTGCCGGTCTTGGCGTCGAGGGCGACGAAGTGGCCGTCGTCGTCTCCGCTAAACAGGACGTTGCCAGCCGTTGATACGGTGCCGGTCCACATGCGGCCGAGGCCGGTCATGGGGTATTCCCAGACGCGCTTGCCCGTCTTAGGATCCAGGGCACGGAGGACAACCTGGCCGCCCTCTTCGGTGGCGCCGCCGCCGGAAAAATTCTTCATGGGCTGGGGATCTTGGGAAGAACGGTAGTACATGCCGCACTGTTCGAGGGTAAGGACGTAGAGCAGGCCGGTGTTGGGGCTATACGATTGACCCATCCAATTGGTCGCACCTTTCACGCTGGGGCAGACCCAGTTGCCTTGCGGCGTGGGTTCGCTGTTAGGGAGGATGATGGGGCGGCCCTTGTCGTCAATACCCTTGGCCCAGGTGATCTTGTCGATGAGTTGGGTGGCGCGGAGGAATTCGCCGGTAACGCGGTCGAGGGCGTAGAAGAAGCCGTTGCGGTTGGCGTGGAGAACGGCTTTACGAGGGCGGCCGTTGATTTCGGTATCGACAAGAATGGGCCAGGATTGGGCGTCCCAGTCGTGGGTGTCGTGGGGGGTGAATTGGAAGTACCATTTCATCTTCCCGGTGTCGAGATCGAGGGCGAGTAGGGAGCAGGTGTAGAGATTGTCGCCGGTACGGACGCTGCCGTTGTAATCGGGCCAGGGGTTGCCGGTGGTCCAGAAGAGGGTGTTGAGTTCGGGGTCGTAGGTGCCGGACAGCCAGGCGGCACCGCCGCCCCATTCGAGGAGATTGCCCCAGGTTTCGGCACCCTCTTCGCCCTTAGCAGGGACGGTGTAAGCCTTCCACAGTTCGGCGCCGGTGTCGGCGGAGAGGGCCATGACGAAGCCGCGCATGCCGCCGTCGCCGCCGGCGCTGCCGACGATGACTTTGCCTTTGGCGATGACGGGGGCGGAGGTGGAGGTGGTGCCTTTTTCGACGTCGGCGAACTTTTTGTTGAAGATGAGCGCGCCGGTGTGGCGGTTGAGGGCGGTGAGATAGTTATCGGAGGTAGTGAAGTAGACTTTATCGGCCCAGATGGCGGCACCGCGGTTGGGGCCGGATTCTTTGGCGCGGGGGTCGGCGTACTGCCAGACGAGGCGGCCGCTGCGGGCGTCGACGGCGTGAATGGAGTTGCCGCTCGTGATGTAGAGGACACCCTGGTAGACGAGCGGCGAACTGCGGAGGCCGCGGGTGCCGGGGACGTGGTAGACCCACTTCGGCACGATGTTTTTCGCGTTGGCGGCGGTGATCTGGGGCAGGGGACTGTAGCGCCAGCCGTTGTAGGAGCCGGAGTAGGTGAGCCAGTCGTTGCCGGGGCCTTTGGCGAGGTCTTCATGGCGGACCTGGGCGGTGCCGAGGAGGGCGGTTATGAGGCTGAGGAGAAGAAGGCGATTCATTGCGGGGAACCTTTGCTTTCGGCGGCGCGAGCGTCCTGGGCGGCGAGGTAGGCGAGGAGGTCGCGGAGTTCGACTTTGGACAGACGGGTGGCGAAGTCGGTGGGCATGGGGGTGGAGGCGGAGAGGGTAAGGTTTTTGACGTCGCTCATTTGGAGGAGATGGAGGACGCCGGTGGAGTCGACGAGTTGGATGGAGTAATTGCTGCGATTTTTGGCGACGCCGCGGAGGGTTTGGCCGTTTTTGAGGACGACGGTGGCGGCTTCGTTGCCGAGGTAGTAGAGATCCTTGGCGGGTTCGACGATGGCTTCGCGGATGACGGCGAGGGGTTTGCTGCCGCCGACGTTGCTGAGGTCTGGGCCCATGCTGCCGCCTTGGCCTCGAATGGCGTGGCAGTTGGCGCAGCCGGCTTTGGTGCCCCAATAGACGGCCTTTCCGGCGGCGGGATCTCCTGGGACGGGGTTCGAGCTGGCTGGGCCGGTTAGGGCGTGGATGAAGGCGACGAGGTTCCACGTTTGGTCGTCGGCGAGTTTGGTGGGGGGCATGTCGGTGCCGGGTACGCCTTTGCGGACAACTTGAAAGATGGCGTCGTCGCTGAGGGGGTGCCAGAGGGAGCGGCGGACGAGATTGGGCCCGCGGGCGCCGCCGCCGCCATCGGGGCCATGGCAGCCGGCACAAGAGCCCATGAAGAGTTTGGTGCCAGCGGCGATGGCGACGGGGTCACCGATGGACGGGTGATTGGAGTCGCTGAGGTAGCGCCCGTGCTGGGCTAGCAGGGGAAGGGCGAGTAGGACTAGGGGGGCAAGGGCGCGCATGGTGGATCTCAGAGTTTACAGCTTGACGGTGTGGAACTCCCAGCCTTTACGGAAGGTGGGTTTGAGGAGTTTGTTGGCTTCGGGGTTGTTCGAGATGCGCATTTTTTCGGGGTCGTATTCGAGCTTGCCTTCGTGGCGAAGGGCGATTACGCCGAGGAGCATCCATTCGACGAAGGGGGCGGCGACGTCGAAGTTGGAACAGGCGGGGGAACCGCCTTTGGCAGCGCGGATGAAGTCTCGCATGTGGCCGGGGGAGCGGGTGAGGAGGGGGGCCGGCATGTTGTAGCCTTTCATCTTTTCGATGGGGAGGAGGCGAGTGTTTTCGCCGTAGGTGCCGGTGGTCAGCACGCCTTTGTCGCCGAGGAAGACGCTGCCGTTGGGGGTGGGGCGGACGAGTTCGGCACCGGGGGCTTTCAGGGCTTCAAAGTCGGCGGCGTTATAGACGCGGCCGGGAGAGCGGAAGTCGGCGGTGGCGGAGCGGGTGGGGCGGTTGGGCCGGGGTCCGGCTTGGCGGACGGAGGGCGGGTCGCCGACCCATTCGCCATCGGGCACGCCGGCGATTTTTGGGCTTTCTTTCATGCCGTCATACCAGAAGACTTTGAGGGCGGGCATGTTGCCATAGGCGGCGAAATCGAAGCGGAGGGTGCAGGATTTCGGGAATTGGAAGGGGCTGGTGCCTTCCTTTTTGACGCATTCGACGCCGACGATTTTGCGTTTGGAAAGGTGGAGGGCCATGTTGGGGGCACCGAGGATATGGCAGGCCATATCGCCGAGGGCACCGGCGCCGAAATCGAAGAAACCGCGCCAACTGAAGGGGAGATAGAAGTAGCCGCCGAAGCGGTCCGGTTTGGCGAGGCCGGCGTCGGAGAAGGGGCGCGCATTGGCGACGCCGAGCCAGAGATCCCAGTCGAGGGTGGACGGGACGGGTGTTTCTTTGGGGATTTCGGTGATGCCTTGCGGCCAGATGGGGCGATCGCTCCAGGCATGGACTTCGGTGACGTTTCCGATTTCGCCGTTCCAGATCATTTCGGCGCATTGGCGGGTGCCTTCGTTCGAGTAGCCCTGGTTGCCCATTTGCGTGGCCACGCCGTACTTCTTGGCGGCGGCGCGCATTTGGCGGGCTTCCCAGACGGTGCGTACGAGGGGCTTTTGGACGTAGACGTGTTTGTTGCGCTCCATGCACCACATGGCGGCGGTGGCGTGCATGTGGTCGGGGGTGGCGACGATGACGGCGTCGATGTTGTTGGCTTCCTTGTCGAGCATTTTGCGGAAGTCGCGGTAGGTAGGCGCTTTGGGGAACGCTTTGAAGGTTTCGGCGGCGCGTTTGTCATCGACGTCGCAGAGGGCGACGATGTTTTCAGTGGGGGAGGCGGCGCGGATGTTGCTGGCACCTTGTCCACCGGAGCCGATGGCGGCGAAGTTAAGCTTTTCGTTGGGCGACTTGTAGCCCATGAATTTAAGGGACGGGCTGCTGCCGAAGCCTCCGGTGGGAACTGCGCCGGCAAGTAGACTGCCGTAGAAAAAGTGACGCCGATTGAAAGCCATTCTGATCTCCTAGTGGGTGCTGTGATTATACGGTGTCGAGGGGGGATTAATCGAGCGTCAGCGCGGGATTGGGGCCTGCGTGCTTCGGCGTTGTGATGGTGCGGATGAACTTGCGTTGGGCGACGTGGGCGAAGCCAACGGCGTTGCCGGTTTGGCCGAGCGAGTAGGCGGGCGTCTCGCCGTCCGGGGTGATCGCGACGCGATAGGGGTGTGCGGCGACTCTACGCCGCGGTCGGGAGGGTGAAGCGGTAAGGCGGAAGGGCAACCGGCTGACGGACGACGACGTTGCTCTCGACGACGTCGCGATCGACGGCCCATCGCGGTTTTGCCCGGACCGTTCGGATAGGTGAAGCGGGGACCACTAAGTTCTCAATGTCGTCCTCGTTCACTCGAAAATCGGAAAACCCGAGGAGTAACTCCTCGCCTGTTTCTTGCGAAAAACTCATCACCTTCACGCGATATTCACCAGAGGGGATTGTGAACGAGAATCGACCGTTCGCATCCCGGCCAGTGGAGTCGCTTATCGACACGAGCGGCCCCTCGCGGGCGCCGCAGACAAAAAAAGTTTGGACCCCGGGGGCAAGCTTGCCAGCAAAAAACCCATTCACCGTCGGGTTGTGGGAGTCTTGCAGGACGACGTCCATCTTTACTCGTTGGAGGCTGATCACTTCCGCCTTGTTCTCTGGGGTTCGATTGGGATAGTAGGTGCGCTGGTATCAATATCGTTCGGTTCCTAGAGCTTGTGCGGCCAAATAATATTCGCCGGCGTAGAGACCTTCCAAACGGAACTCACCCGACATATTCTTGCCGGCGACAGCGACATCTGTCCCTGCCGCCATTAGAAAGAGGCTCGCGCCTCCCGGTTCTCCCTTGGCGTTCACAACGCGACCGGAGATCGTCGCTTCGGGCGCGAGCTGGATCAACAGCCCGGAAGCGCTTTCGCCTGGGGCGAGTCGAATGGCTGGTCCCGGAGAGAGATGCGAGCGGACGAATCCTGGCTTTTCAGTATTCAAGTGGACGTTGCCGGGCTTCAAACCAGAGAGCTGAAAACGGCCCGATGGATCCGTCGTGGCGCTTTGATTGCCGGAGTACGGCGAGACCTTCACGCCGGGCAGCGGCAACCCATCCACGGCGTTCACGACGGTGCCAGAGAGCCCACTCAACGGTTGGCCGACGGCGATAGCGACCGAAGCCAGAAGAATTAACAGCTCCTTCATCTCTTGAGTCTAACCCTGGCTTCCGCTGGTCAACTAAACTAGAAGAAACTTCACTATGTTGGTTTCGATCATTACGCCTGTTTTCAATATGTCCGGGACGCTGCGGCGAGCGCATGAGTCGGTGCTTCGACAGACCGGCCAGTGGGAACACATTCTGATTGACGATGGCAGCACCGACGCTACGCCCCAGGTGATGGCGGAACTGGCGCGGGATCCGCGCGTGCTGTGCTCGCGGACAGCGAACCGGGGAACCGGGGCGGCGCACAACACCGGTCTGGACTTGGCGACAGGCGATTTCATCGCGTTCCTGGATGCGGACGACGAGTACCTGCCGAACCATTTGAGTTCTCACTTGGCCGCCGCGGTCGAGCATCCCGAGGTGGACATTTTTTGGGGTGGTTTGGAGGTGGTAGCCGACTCTCCGGAGGACTTGCTGGCTCCAGACGTGGCTGCCGGATTTGGCTTTCTTTCGATTCACGAATGCGTCACGCAAGGAACGCTGTTCGTTCGCCGCCGGGTGTTTGAGACGCTTCGGTTTGCCGCGGATCGGTCGGTTTGTTGGCACGACTACGACTTCGTGCGGCGCGCCGAAAGCCAGTTTCGGGTGATGCGGCTCCACGAGCCCACCTATCGCTACTATCGAAACACGGCGGCCAGCACGGTTGACCGCCACAAGGCGACGTGGCCGATCGAAGCCCCCACCGGGCGGCTTCCTTTATACTGAAAAGAGTTATTTGAGGAGTTCATGGCCGTACTGATTGATGCAATTACCGTCAAGCGCAGGACTTTGTTCGAGCTTGACAACACCCCGTACTCTTGCCTCGAAGCCGAGGTGAGCACGCCCACCGCGCGCGGCGGCCAGACGCTCGTACGGTTGAAGATGCGGAACCTGTTGACCAGCGCCGTCTTCGAGAAAACCTTCAAGGCCGGAGACAAGTTCAAAGAGCCGGACCTGCAGCGGGTCCCGGCTTCGTACCTCTACTCCGACGGTGAAGGGTCGCACTTCATGGACCAGGAAACCTTCGAGACGCTCACGCTTACCGAAGACATGGTGGGCACCGCGCTCGACTTCCTGATCGGCGGCACGATCATCGAATTGCACAAGTTCAATGGCAATCCGATCGGGTTGGAACTGCCGCAGTTCGTCGAACTCGCTGTGAGTTACTCCGAGCCCGGCGTCCGTGGCGACACGTCGAGTGGGAGCGTGACCAAGCTGGCCACGCTCGAAACCGGGATGGAAATTCGCGTTCCCTTGTTCATCAAGGAAGGCGAGAAAATAAAAGTATCTACCGAAAACCGCAGCTTTTCCGGCCGCGCTTAGAACTGCACCCGAATCGACATCTGGACTTGGCGCGCTTCGCGGGCCGCGGTGAATTGGCCGAACTGGCCGTTCACTTGAGCCCCGGACGCGTCGAAGCGGGCGGTCGAATCAAAGGCGCTGAACTGTGTGTGGTTCAGCGCATTATAAAGTTCACTGCGGAACTGGAATTTGAACCGGTCCCCGATGGGGAAATTCTTGAAAATGGCCACGTCCCAATTGTTGACACCCGGGCCACGAAGCAGCGTCTTCGAGAGCGTTCCCAATGTCCCTAAGGCCGGAAGGCGGAAGGCTTCCGTGCGGAAGTTGCGGGCGAAGGTCCTCTCGCCGGCTGACAAAATGGGGTCGCTGACGACCAGGATGCGCGGAGCGACGCTGGGCGTGCCGCTGAGGTCTACCGGCACGAGTTGCGAATAGCCGACGCCCAGCGGGGCACCGCTTTGAAGCGTGAAGATGCCGGAGACTTGCCAGTTGTTGAGCGCAACCCGGAGAGGCGCGAAGCCCCATTTGCGTTTAGGGAGGTCCCAGAGCCAGTTGACCTTCAGGACCTGGGTCCGATCGAACCCGGCGAGGCCGTAGTTCCAGGCGCGGAAGGGAGCGACGGTGTTGATGCCGCCGAACTCGCCGTCGTTGTAATCGAGAGCCTTTGACCAAGTGTACGAGAGTCCGAACTCGAGGGTTTTGGAGAAACGGCGCTGACCGGTGGCTTGCAGCGAGTGATAGTTCGAAGTACCGGCATTTTCATTGAAGCCGATGCCGTTGTAACCGATGCCGGGGCGGAGGAAGGCATCGGGGAGGGGAACGCGAGGGTTGGTCGGATCGGCGTTGGCGGGGTCGAAGCGGGCACCCAGCGGGACGTCCTGCAGGCTGCGCTGCCACGCGAGATTGCGGCCGAGGGAGCCGACGTAGCCGACGTCGATGACCGTGCTGTAGCCGATGTTACGCTGAACGCTGAGACTCATGTTCATGACGCGGGATGCTTTCATATTCCGTTCCCAACCGGTGACCGAAGGGGGCGACGTGAAGCCCTGCGCAGAGCGAAACGTGGAGATGGTGCCGAACTGAACGACCGGGGTTTCGACGAGCGGATAAGAGAAAATCGCCGCCGAGTTGACGCCGAGGATGCGATTGGTGAACATGCCGAATCCGCCGCGGATGGCAGTTTTGCCGTCGCCGAAGGGATCGTAAGCGAAGCCTAGGCGAGGGGCCGGGACGATGGACGGAGGGCTGCTCAAGGCGCGGGGGTAGCTGGAGTCCTTCGAAGTGATGACCATGCCGTTGATGGGGTTGCCGGTGCCCGGAGCGATGAAGCCGATCAGCGCGGGTGAGTAAGTGGCACCGCTGACGGGGTGGACGCCTTGGCGAACTCCATTGACGAGGCCGGGGCGGATAAGCTGGACGCGCTGCTTAGGATCGTATAACGCGGGCGAGAAGCCGGCGAGTTGGTTGTTGAAGTTCCAGAACGGTTCGAACCAGTTGCAGCGCACGCCAAAGTCGAGCGTCAATTTGCGGGTGATCCGCCAGGTGTCCTGGACGAACCAATCTACGCCACGGGAGTAGATCCGGGAGATGGGATGGGCGGTGGCTTCAGTGTAGTTATTGAAGACGCCCTGCGCGGCATTGCCGTACGCATGGCCCGTGTTGAAGGGGTTGTTGGCGTTCACGCCGAAATCGAAAAGGCCCGTGAAGTTGGTGGCCCAGGGACCATCGCGTTGGCGGAGGCGTTCGACGAACACCCCGGCTTTGATGACGTGGGAGCCCCAGTTCTTAGAGATCGTGTTGCTGAAGTTGAAGACGTTGCGGGCCCCGTTGAAGGGGAAGCGTCCGTCATAGTTGAGCGATGAGGCACCGACGACGCCGCCGAAGGTCATGGCGGGGAGCAGGTCGAGCGGGTTATTGCCCGGGTTCAGCGAGCCGGCGGTGAAATTGTAGGTGTTCCGCTGAATGGCTTTCAACGCGTCGTCGGTAATCTCTGGCGGGTCGAAAGTATAGGCGTAGCCGACCATGGCCTCGTTGACCAGGGTGGGCGAGAAGATGTGGCGATGGCGGATAGAGGCGTTGCCGCGCTTCGTGTTGATGGTGGTTTTGAGCACCGGGAACTGGGCGGTCATCTGGGCGCCGTTGAAGGTGCTGTCCTTCGCGGTTTGGGGCGAAAGCGTGACCGATAGGCTGTCGTTTGAAGAGATGTTGTAGTCGAACTTCAGGGTGTAGAGTGCGAAGGGGTTTTCGCCGGACCAGCGGTTGACGTAGTTGTAGGCGCGGCGCGAGACGTTGACGTCGAGAAAATTCGGCAGCGGGAAGAAGCTGAGGAGCGCCTTGCCATTGGGGTCGACGCGGCTGGGTGGGACGATGTTGCCCGGTAGGGGCTGGCGAGTGACGGGGTCGAGAATGGCGACGACGCGGCCGTTGACATCGACGGTTTGGGAGAAGTTGCCTTCCCGTTCCAGGGCCGTCGGCATGGTGACTTGTTGGGTAGCGCTGGAGGTCTTCTGGGGGACGTATTCATGGTTCCAGAAAAAGAACATTTTGTCGCGATTCGCGCCGCGTTTACCGGGCAGGATGACCGGTCCGCCGATGTTATAAGTGTAGGTGTTGAAACGGTTGATTGGCTTGATGACGCCCACGCGGTTGTTGAAGAAGCCATTGGCGTTGAACTGTTCGTGACGTTTATAGTAAAGGGCGCTGCCGTGGAACTCGCGGGTGCCCGACTTCGTAATCATCTGGACGTTACTACCGGAGAGGCGGCCGTATTCCGCTTGGTAGTTACTCAGTAGGATCTTGACTTCCGAGACCGATTCCGAGCTGACGCCGAAGGTGCCGTTCGGGGCCCCGCCGACAGCGGTCATCGTGACCCCGTCGAGTGTGAAGTTGTTCTGCGAGGCGCGGTTGCCATTGACGTTGAAGTTCGTGGCGGCGCCGCCGAGGATGCTGCGGCCTCCCGCGCCCACTGGGTCGACTACGCCGGGCAGCAGGGCGATCAGGGAAGTGATCGTTCGACCGTAGACGAGGAGGCTTTCGATCTGGGTTCCCGAGATGGCGCCGGAACGCTCCGAACTGGCGGTTTGGACGGCGAGGCCTTCGGCGGTTACAGTGATCCGGTCACTGACGTTGCCGAGTTCCAGGACGAGGTTGCCGACCGAGAGGCGCTCGGAGGCGCTGAGCATGATGCGAGTCCGGTCGAGGGTTTTGAAGCCGCCCGCTTGCGCGGTGAGCTTGTACGGGCCGGGGTCGAGGCTCGTCAGGACGAAGTCGCCCGACTCGTTCGTTTGGGTTTTTCGTTCGACGCCGGTAGCGGTGTTGCTGATCTGAATTTGGGCGGCCGGGAGCGGCAGGCCGGAAGCATCGCGGACCGAGCCTGAGATCGATCCGGTGGATTGTTGTGCGTTGAGCGGCGCGATGGCGCAAACCAGCGCCAGGAGCGCGGCCGAACGAAGTTCTGTCATGATTCCCTCGAAGCTGCTTTTCCGTCGGAGCCCGCGAGGGGCAAGAGGCTGAGTAGGTATATCAAAGGCGGGGGGGCAGGTCAAGAGCGCGTGTCAAGGCCTGCGGCTTCCGCGCCGGAATCGCCGCAACGGGGAACTCCGTGGTAACCGCTGGAGGCGGGTTAGCGTCTCTAAATCCTGGGAACTCTATTTTGATTTTTCGGTCGTTCGGTCTATTTCTGATGGTCTGCTTTGTGCTGGGCGCGCAGGACTCGTCTAATCTAAAGCCCACCCAGTCGGACATGATGGTGGGCACGCGGGTGCCGCGGGACATGGTTTGGAGTGCGCCCACTTCGAAAGAGCGCTGGCGGGTTTGGTGGCGAGGGATCGGTGCCAGTCCGGGATCTTACATCCGGGCGGGAATTAGCTCCGCCTTCGGTCAGTGGGGGAATACGCCGGAGGAGTACGGCCAGGGTTGGGGAGCCTATGGACAGCGATACGGTAATAGTTTCCTGACCTATTCGCTACAGGATTCGACCTCGCAGGCGTTAGCGGCGGCGGCCCATTACGAAATGCGATACATCCAATGTAAGTGTACTAAGGTTATACCGCGGATCGGTCATGCGTTGGCGTTCAACTTTGTGACGTATAATCAAGACGGGAAAAAAGTATTCAATTGGCCCTCGATTGTTGGTGGCTACGGTGCGGGTATGTTATCGAGCACTTACACGCCGGGGCAGAAATGGTCGGCGGGGGGGATTCGGTCGGGGAACAGCGGCATCTATTTTGGGTTTGCCTCTTCGCTGCTGCAGGAGTTTACGCCGAGCAGTCTCTTCAAGAAGCGAGGGAAGAAGGGGGCACCACTGACGGGCACCCCACCGAGTGAAGCGAAGGGCGCAAATTAACCGCGCTGGTCTGAGGGAGTTGGGCGAAGTTTTGCGCTTCGTCGGACGAGGATCAGAGTAAGATGGCAATTCAAGAGTTTCGAGCGACTCCGCTCAAGTCGGTCGCGCTTAATGCCGCCGGCGCAGGAATCTTCGCGGGCGCACCGTTCGTAGTGGTGGCTCGGTTTGACGTGGCGGATGCGGCCGGCTACGAGTATCGACAGTACGTCAAGGGCACCGCGATCATGCAACAGGGCTCCTTTTGGCGGTGGTGGCGACGCCCCATAGGGCACCGGAAAATGGCCGGAACCGCTTCCTAATTCAGGGGGTCGACCGACCACTTTTTGGCGAGGACGGTTTGGTCCGTCGCGGAAATATGGATATAGGGCGAGCGCACCGGTCCTGCGGCACGGCATCGTGCCCGAACAGTGGACGGGCGCTGAATACCACCTTCGCGACACCTGGGGCATGCGGGCAGCGACTCGCCGCATGGGTCTGCGCCTGATGATTGACATCACTTACAAAAGTGTAATTATCGACCGGCAGAACATGGGCCAAGTGGTCCGCCAGCTTCAATGGGGCGTCCCTCTCGACGTGTACGTCACCTAACTACGGCACGGCATTCCAATCGGGCGGGTCCTTATGCATCAGTTGGCGGACGAAGAAGTCGGCCCGCTGCCGATCCCAATATTCGCCCCAACCGCCGTGGTTGGCACCAGGAAGCACGAGCAGGTCGAACTGCTTTTTCGCTTTGATGAGCGCGTTGACGACTTGCAGCGTCGACGCCGGATCGACGTTGGTATCGAGTTCGCCCACGGCCAACAACAGTTTTCCCTTCAACTGGTGGGCGTGGTCTACGTTTGAACTCGCCGCGTATTCCGGGCCCACGGGCCAACCCATCCATTGTTCATTCCAACTGATCTTGTCCATGCGGTTGTCGTGGCACCCGGCCGAGGACGCGGCCGCGTGATAGAAATCGCCGTGGAACAGCAAAGCGCCGAGCGAATTCTGCCCTCCCGCCGAATGGCCGTAGATGCCAACGCGGGAGAGGTCATAGGCGGGGTACTTGCCGGCGGCCTCCTTGTGCCACAGCACGCGGTCCGGGAACCCCGCGTCGGCGAGGTTTTTCCAGCAGACGTCGTGGAACGCCTTGGACCGGTTGGAAGTGCCCATGCCGTCGATTTGAACAACCAGGAAGCCGAGTTCGGCCATCGCCTGCATGGCGTTCGCCGGGGTGAATCGCTTGGGGACGAAGGAATCGTGGGGGCCGGCGTAGATGTATTCGAGGACGGGGTATTTCGTGTTGGGGTTGAAGTTGGACGGGCGGTAGATCAGTCCCCAGATATCGGTTTGGCCGTCGCGGGCCTTCGCCGTCAGGACCTCCGGCGGACGCCACCCCGAGGCGCGAAGGGCTGTGTCATCGGCCTTTTCCAACGTGCTGATGAGCGAGTTCGGCGAGAGCCGACGGAGTTCGGTGACGCTCGGCAGATCCACGCGCGAATAGGAATCGGTGAAGAATTGGAAATCGGGCGAGACGGAGGCATTGTGATCGGCGTCAAGGGTGGTGAGACGGGTGAGGTTGGAGCCGTCGAAGTCAACGCGGAAGAGTTGCCGGAAGTAGGGGTCCTTTTGAGGATCGACGCCACTTGCAAGGAAGTAAACCTGCCGCGCCTTGGCGTCAACGCCAGCCACCGAGCGAACGACCCATGGCCCTTTGGTGATTTGGTTTTTGACCTTCCCCGTGAGGCCATCGTACAAGTAGAGATGATTCCAGCCGTCGCGTTCGCTGGTCCAGATGACTTCGCGGCCGTCGGCGACATCTTCGCGGAATTTCTTTGAGTAGTAGCAGTAGAAGGTGCTGGCTTCTTCGTTGACGAACGCTCGCGCTTGGCCGCTGGTGGCGTCGACTTCAATCAGGCGGTAGCCTTGGTGGCCGCGCTGGTTGTATTCGAACGTGAACGCGCGAGAGTCCTCGCGCCAAGCGGGACGGGAGAGCGAATAGGGGTTCGGGAATAGCGCGTTGTCGACGTTCATTTGTCGGCGCGCGGCGACGTCGAACAGCACGGGTTGGGGGAGATCGAGCGCGTCGCCAGGCTTGGGGTAAACGGTGTCTTTCGGGCGCGGCTGGACTTGATCAGCCGGAGACGATTCAACGTAATAAATTTTGCGCCTCTGACCGGGGCGGATGCGATAGACGGCGACCTTCAAGCTGTTCGGCGACCAGGACTTCGCTGAGAGCGTGTAGTAGTTTCCCTCGGAGCCGTCGGTCGAAAGCGGGACAGCCGACTTCGGAGCGCCTTTTGCGCGGAGCCAGACGTTGCAATTCCGAACGAAGAGTTCGGATTTGCCATCGGGAGAAAGGAGGGTACGCGGGGCCTCCGGAGCTCGAGGGAGCACCTTCAACTGATAGGTGGCCAGGTTGATTTCGTAACGCTCCGCGTTCGAGAGGAACTCGAGGCTGTCGGCCTTGAACTCGAGCGCCGTAAGGGCGAGTCGAGCTGGATTGACCGGTTGGCCGAGTTGTTGCGCCAGCGCTTGGGCAAGGCGTTGGTGGTCAAAGGCGGGTTGCTTCACGGCGTCAGCGTTGGCTAGGACATATTCGGTGCCGGTGGCGGTGGAGCGGGTGTGCCAAAAGCGGTCCGACTTCTCGATCCAATGGAGGTCGCCGACGATGCCGGGAGTAAGCGGGCGGAGTTTATCGGTGAAGCTCAGGAATCGTTGGTAGTCTGGCAGAGTGCCTTGGGCGCTCGTCTTCGACGCTGGCGCCTCTTCGCGACAGAATCTCAAAGGACTGGCTGGCTATGTGACGGCTCTTCCGCCCTCGCGGCATGTGGCCTTACTTTCCGAGGCGGCTGATCAACTGACTGAGGTTGCCTTATCCACCG
>JANXMS010000099.1 GCA_025354525.1 Acidobacteriota bacterium | reverse complement strand
GGTCTCGGCTGCGGTGGGGCGCAATGGACGTGTAGATGCCGAAGCCGTAGACGGCAAGATAAAGTTGATTGCCGGCGGGATCGAGGCGAACATCGAGCACCGGCGAATCGGGGAGGCCCTTACCGCTGAGGCGGCCCCAGGAAGGAGCCAAAAGGTCTGCCTGGTAGAGGCCCCCGAGAGTGGCAACGTAAACGGCGTTGGCGGCGAAGTCCGCGGCAACGCCAAACGCGGAGACCTCAGGGAGATTGGCGGTAATGTCGTCCCAGTAGAGTCCACCGTTCAGCGTGCGGAGGACGGAGGGGGCGGCGGAGGGCGGGTCAGTGCCGCGACGGCTTAAGACGGCGAGCGCCCGGCGGGGATCTCGTTCGTCGATCGTGATCGCTTCCACCGCGGAGTTAGGATTGAAGGTCGGCATGGTCCAATCGGCACCGCGGTTCATAGAGATCCAGAGTCGGCCATCGGCTCCGCCCGCGTAAACCCAATCGCCTTGGGTTTGAAGGACGGTGACCACGGCGTTGAGGCGGCGACCGGCGGCGAGCATTGCCGCGTTTGGAGCCGGAACGGGAGATGGGCGCCAAGCGGAACGTTCCCCCGGCTGCCATTCGAATGCGGCGGCGGCTTCCCCAGGTTGCGCAGAAAGGAAGCTGATGCGGGCCCCTTGCGCGCCGCGGGGGAGAGAAAGAATCCGCCGCACGGGAAGATGAGGCAGGGCGGCGTTGCAACTCGACCAGGTGCGACCGCCATCCGCCGAGCGCCAAATCCCGGTGCCGGCGGCGACGGCGATCTCGTTAGAATCGTTTGGCGACACCGCGAGATCGGCGACGGGAGCGCCGAGGAGAGAGCTCTGTTTCCATTGCGTCAGATTGGCCCAGGTACGGCCCCCGTCTTCCGAGCGCCAGACATGTTGGCCGGCCGCGTAGACGACGCCGCGGGCGGTGGTGGCGCGGAGGACGACATTAGGTTCAGGGAGGCGATCCGGGATCGGAGGCGGGGGGACGGTGGCCGGAGGATCGGAACGTTCGAGGCTCCAGGTTTCGAAGTCGACCGTCGAGTACCACTGGCCTGCTCCGGCGCGGGCGAAGAGCCGGAAATCGCCGGAGCGAAACTGGACCCGATCCATAGGACCAGTGGCCAAACCAGACAGTTGCAGATCGAGAGCGGCGTTGCCAAGCCGACGCCATTGCGCGGAAGCGTAGCTGGCAGAGGCCAGTAACGCGAGAGCGATAATCAGAGTGGAACGCATGGGGGGAGCGATGATGTGGCCAACTGACCCAGTACCTGGGTCTATTCTACTCATATCTATCGGCTGAACTGAACGAAACCAGTTGATTTACAACGCATTTTCATAGACGTAACGGATGGGCACGCCAGTTGCATTGCAATTTTCGGGCTAACTGGTTTTCGACCGGTTGGTGATACACTTTCATAAGGCGCTCTAGATTTTCTGGCGTAACGCTCGTATGTCGCACACCATCCTACAACTGATGTATCGCCTCACTTTAGCCTCGGCTTTAGGCGCAGTTGCTGTGTTTGCGCAGGCTCCTTCGCTGTTTCCCGGCGAACAGGAACGGTCGGCGAAGACGTTGCAGATGAGCGGGCAGGTATCTATATTGCGGGATAACTACCCTTGGGCGCTGAGGGTGGGCGACTGGGTGAACCTGCGGCAAACGATTGTGACCGGAGCGGATGGCTTTGCGGTTTTCCAAATCAACGATGGCAGCACCTTTGAGGTTTACCCGAACTCCCGTTTGGTATTTCGGAACAACGGTGGCGGTTGGAAAGATCTGCTGGATCTTTATCTCGGCCGAGTGAAGGTTCATATTCAGAAGTTCGGTGGCCAGCCGAATCCGAACCGGGTGACGACGCCGACGGCTGTGATTTCGGTGCGAGGCACCATCTTTGATGTACAGATCGAGGATGAGGACGCGACGACGCTGGTGACGGTCGACGAAGGCCGAGTGGAAGTGCGCCATTCACTTTTGCCGCCGAGCGAAGGAAAGATGTTAAACGCTGGCGAGTACGTCCGAGTGTACAAGGACCAACCGTTGGCCCAGAAATCGTTTGATAAAGGCGGAGCCCTGAAACGGACGATGCAGGCGGCGACTGACGCTTACTACAACATCATGATGCGGATGCCGCGGGGTGGTAATTCTCCGACGAGCATTCCCGGAGCTGGTGGGCGTCCGGCAGATACGGAAGCGACTCCGCCGCCGCCGCCACCGCCACCGCCACCGCCGCTGTAGACTGAAGCCGTGAGGACGACTGGCGTGGTGCGACTACTTTGCGTTTTGGTGACGGGAGCCGGGTGGCTGCTTGCGCAAGGGTCAGCGGCTGGATTGCCGCCCGAGTGGGAGACAAGAAAACAGTTAAGCACGATGGTCGCGAACGCCAATCGTTTGGATCCAATATTGGCGCAGTTGAATCCAGCGGCGTGGAAGGAAGCAGGCGCGCCCGACGCGTACCTGCAACAACTGCAGAGCACGCGCCGAGCGCTGCAGTATCTGCAAATCTCGGCGGATCGCCTTTCCCGAGATCCGAATCGAGTGACCTTCGCCATGGATACCTACTTTCGGTTGCAGACCATGGAGCAGATGCTGGGTTCCCTAGCGGCGGGTGTTAAGCGATATCAGAATCCTGCAATCGGCGATTTGCTTTCGGGAATTGCCAATGAGAACGCGGCGAATCGGGAGTTTCTCGAGCAATATATGAAAGACTTGGCAGCGGTTCGGGAAGCTGAGTTTCTTGTGGCCGACGCCGAGGCGCAGCGTTGTCGCGGGATATTGAGCAAACAACCGCCCTTAATCCAGAAGCGATCGGTAGTGCTACCGAAGCAGGAGAAGTGATGAACCCAGTGGGCGTAACCTTTGCCTGCAGTATTTGCGCAGAGCCGTCGCGCGATTTGTGCGTCTGGTGTACTAAAGATGCTTGCGCGATGCATCGATGCCAAAAATGTCTGCGATGTAGTGACTGCTGCAAATGCGACGTGCCGCTTGAGCGAAACGGCCCAACGTCGAACGGCTCTTAGCGCAACCGCCGGACTCGATTCGCTTCCGAGTCTCCAATGTACACAACTCCCTTTTTGTCGACGAAGACGCCGTGCGGACGCTTCATCTTGCATTCGAGGGGACTCGTTTCCGGCCCGTCGCCCGCCACCCCAGTACCGGCGACCGTCTCGATCATTCCGCTCTTGAGATCCACCCGACGAATCGTGTGGCTTTCGGTATCCGCCAAATAAACGCCCCCGTCCTTCGACCATGAGATACCCTTCGGCCCATTGAGCTTGGCAGTCTTGGCGGGCTCCGGGCCCACCGCATAACCCTTCTCGCCCGTCCCCGCGAGATGGACGAGTTTCCGCGTCGCGATATCGATGCGGAACACTTTGTTCCCTTCCCTGAGCGCCAAGTACGCGTTGCCCTTCGAATCGAAGTCGAGCGCCCGCGGACCCCATAACGGCGTTCCCTGCAGCGGTGCGCCATCGGGAGTTGGCTTCTTCTCACCAGTGCCGGCCCAGGTCATGATCATGCCCGTCTTCATATCGACAATGCGGATTCGATTATTCTGAATGTCACAGATGAGCAGGTTTCCGGCGGGGTCGAACTGAATGCTGTGCGGCTGGTTCAACAGCGCGATTTTGGCCGGACCGCCGTCGCCGGCAAAGCCCGCTTGGCCGGTACCCGCAACGGTCGAAATCACGCCCGATTTCGCGTCGACCCGCCGAACGATATGGTTCTTCATCTCGACAAAAAACATATTGCCAGCCTTGTCGAAGCGCACTTCGTAAGGCTCGTTCAACGACGCTGCCGTCGCTGGGCCGCCGTCGCCCGAATAGCCCCTCCGCGCATTGCCCGCCACCGTCGAAAGCTTGCCCGATTTCAGGTCCAGACGACGAACGACGTGATTGTCGATCTCACAGATATACAGCGCACCGTCGGGCCCGATCACAATTCCGTACGGGTTGCTGACTTCGTCGGCGGCGTAGCCGGCCTTGCCGTTTCCGGCGATGGTATCAATCCTCTTCTCGGCCGCGGAGAGAAAGGCCGAACACAGGAAACAGAGCAGAAATCCTAGTCTCATCGGAGACGAGTCTAACATGGCACGGCCTCGGCGACCATACCTCCGAGTTACTGGCCCGGAACAACGCCACGACCGGCACGCCTACAGCAGCGGCCAGATGACTGATTCCACTATCGTTTCCGATGTAACCGCGGGCCCCCGCCAGCCACCGGGCAAGCTCCAAGAGATCAGTGAACCGTCGCGCTTCGGGCAGGTCCTCGTCCGGACCAGCCGTCCATTCCACCGGAATCGGCAACGCGGCAGCCAAAGCCCGAAACCGTTCCAGAGGCCAGTTCTTCTTTGCCGAGCCCGAGAACGGATGGATGACGACGCTCAAACGCGGCTCCACTTCACCCACGGCGATTCGCGGCGCAAGACCCATTGGCGCCCCCACTTGAGCGGCGAAGAAATCGACCGCATGAACCGCCGCATCCACCGGCAAGGCCGGATGAAACGTGAACGGCAGCCCTCGAACAGCGGTTCGAAACTCTTCGTGCCGACTGCCGTACCAAGAGACGATCCGGTCGAACTCGGCCAACCGGGCCATCGTCCGCTCCGGCGCTTGAATCGCCACCATGTCCAGGCCGGTCGAGGCGATGCTTTCCACACGATCCGCAAACCGGATGAGGGGCTTCACTGGACTCGGGACCCAAACCTCGGTGTAATCGGCCCTCAAATGCTCCAGGGCCGGCAGCCCGACGATGCAATCGCCAATTGCCCCCGGTCGGATCAGAAGCGTCTTCAGCGCAGGTCCACCGCGATGCGAACATCCACCGTCTTCGGCGGAAAGCACATGGTTTCCGAACAGGCTTGATAGCGGAGCTTACCGCCTGCCATCGCCAGTCCCGATGCCGTACCGGGCTGCGCCTTCAAAGTCACTGCAATTTGAAACGCGCCAGAATAGACGTTTAACGGCTGATCGGAGAAGGAGTATTTTTCGTTCTTTCCAACCGGGTAATCCACTTTAACCACGTCGAAGCCGCCCTTGTCGATTGTCAGTTTCAGCGGAATCAGCAGTTCGTCGTTCGGCTTGTTCGTATTGGCGTGAAGTCCAGGCTTAAGTTGCACGTTCAACTTGGCCACAAACGGTTCGGCCTTCCTGGCGGTCACCGGTTGCGTGGTCACGGTCAACAACTCGTTCTGCGCCCCCAACAGCATGGGGGCAAGGAAAACAAGTCTACTTAGCCGCGCTGAGAAGCTGCTCGATATCTTTAACATAGTCCCCCTTGCTAACCAATCCGATATGGACGGCCGCCACACGTCCGTCTCGATCGATTAAAAACGTCGTCGGCAGCGAGTCCACCCCGCCGTACTTTAATGCGGTCTGTTCGTCGCCGATCGTCATCCGGTAGTTGATGCCGGTCTTGGCGATATGCGGTTTGACGACAGACCAACCATCGTCGTCCATTGAAACGCCGATTACGGCGAAGCCTTTGTCGCGATAGGTTTTCTCGAAATCGATGAACCAAGGAATCTCGATTTTGCAGGGTCCGCACCAAGTGGCCCAGAAGTTCAGAAGAACCACTTTGCCTTTATAGTCGGCCAGCACGAGTGGTTTGCCGTCGGCGTCCTTCAAACTGAATGGAGCAGCCATTTTCCGTGCACTGACCGGCTTGACGGCCGCGCGCACCGTGTCCGGGCCATTGCCACAACTCGTCAACAGGCCAAGCATACAAACGCCAATGAGGATAGACCGATACAAAGTGCAACACTCCTACTTTCGATTATATAGATAGCGGACGCCCCTCCAACGTTGCAACGAACCAAGCTCGTCGCCGCGCCAGAAACCGTGGAGCCAAGGTCACCTGACCCGGACCGGCGTAGATGGCCGCAGCGGAATCACAAAACGCTTCGCAGACGTATTCGCGCCATCGACGCGTTTTGTTACGGTGGTCGGCGGCCGTCAATAATTGTTTTCGCCACTCAGCGGACCATCCGGCTTCTCCGCGTGCCCGTTCTATCGCGATTAACTCTTCCCAGGCCCATCGTGCGGGATTGCCGAGCCGCCACCAGACGAAGTGAAACAGCTCATGCACGGTGACGCGCCGGAGCTCGGATCCGCTCAGCCCGGCGTCGAGGACCACGCTCCGCTTCCGCAGATAGGCCGAGGCGTCCACCTTCGTCGCGCCGGCATGGAGGGCCGTCTGGAAGGCGAAAGTGATCGGCTCGCCACTAAGGGCGGGAAGACTATTCGATAACCATGGGGCCGAAGACCGGGGTTCCCATATCGAGTTCGTCATTGAGGTTCACGTACGGATCCCGTCCCACGCCGTAGCGCAGCGTCGCGCCATCGGGCAACTTGGCGGCACCGATGTGAAGCACCACCGCATTGCCGTCGGTGGGGTCGATCTGCTGCTTGAAGATAAGCGGCAGTGGGTTGCCGTCGGCCCCGCAGATGGCGAACCCGTTCAGACGGCCAGTAGTGACGAGCTTCCCATTCACTTCGGCGAACAAGACACGCACGACGTTGCCGTCGCGCTTGGCACTCACGGGACGCGGGCCCCGCTTATAAGGCTGATACTTCTTCGCATCCGGATAGAGATCGTGCGTCACCATGTCGGCCATACGGCGACCGAGACGCTTCAAGTCCGGGGTGCTGACGTGGATCCCATCGTCGAGCGAAAGGTCTCCAGTCGGCACCATACCCAAGCGCGGTACCTTCGTTTCCAACTTGCGCTCAATTTCTTGAACGGCGTTCCATTCGTTCTGATTGGTGTTGCTGACGTGACGACCGATCTGCACGTAGTAAAAGGGTAGTTCCGGCTGCGAGAAGTCTTGCCGGAAGGCAGCGATGAGCTTTTCCATTTTCGCCGCATACTCCGGCATCGCCTTCGGACTCGCGTCGGATTCGCCTTGATACCAGAGAATCCCTTTCACTTGTCCGCCCACCGCAATGAAGCGGCGGAGCGTGGCACCGTAGAGCGAATCGCCTTGCTTGTCTTTCAGGTCGGGGCTCCATTGATCCATGCTTGTGCCGCCGTGGGCGCAGGGAACGAGGCCGATCGGAATGCCGGTGCGAGTAAGAATTTCTTTCGCGAAGGGCAGACCGAGACCGGCACCTTTCTTGCGGTTGGCCATCCACTGTTCCAGGTCCTGGCCGGTGATCTTTTCCGGCTGGCCGTCTTTGTTCTTGCGCCAGTGGACGCGGTCCACGGCGTCGACCAAGCGGTGCAACGGCTCGGTGGCTTGCGTCCAACGGTCCGTCTGATCGAAGCTGCGAACGCGGTCTTCGGGAGCCTGGACGTCAACCAAGTCGCCGACACCTTCCATGTTCGACTGGCCCGCTAGAATCCACAAGTCGCCGATGTAAAGATCCTTGATGACCTCCGGCGTGCCGGCCACAATCCGCACTTCAATCGAATACGGGCCGCCCTGCGGCACACCCTTCAACTCGCCTTCCCACTTCGTCGTCTTCACGCGTTCGAGTGGCTTCCAATCAAAGCCGGGAAGCGGACCTTCCGCGTTCATCACGCGGGCTTCGACAAACTTATTCACCGCCCGCTGCGCCGTACCGGCCAGCTTGATGTCCGCTCGCCCGTCGGCTCCGCGCTGCAGCACTTGACCCGTGCCAGGACCAACATTGATCTTGAGATCTTGCGCGTAAATCGCGCCGAGGAGAAGGAAAATGCAGCCAAACCGAGCCATCATGTAAGAGAGTCTATCACCCTAAACACCCGTGTTAGATTGGGAGCCTACTATGTTTCGTCGCGATTTCTTGACCGCCATCGGCGCGACCGCCGCCGCTTCTGCCAGCATGACAGGCCCCATCCCGTTGGGCATCAACACCTACTGTCTGCGTTCGCTACGGTGGACCGATGCCCAATTGCTTGACTACTGCGCGGCCCAGCGGCTGGACGCTATTTTCCTGCAGGATTCGACCGACCCTGGAAGATACGAACCCGCTCATTGGAAGTGGGTTCGCCAGCGGACCAAGGAACTGAACCTCCACCTGGAAACGGGAGGGGGGACGATTCTACCGAAGACGCCGGCCGATCTTGGGAACGAGATCACAAAGCTCAAGCGAGAGATCGCCCGTGGTGCCGCGATGGGCTCTCCGATCATTCGGGCTCTGCTGGCGAGCGATCGGGAACATCTGCCGCCGGGCTCGATTGAACAGCACACCGAGACTGCGCTGACGATTTTCAAGGCCGTGAGGAGCGAGTTAAAAGACGCGGGGATGAAGATCGGGTTGGAGTTCCACAAAGACCTGCAGGGCTGGGAGATGAAGCGGCTGATTGAAGCCGCGGGGACAGATACGGTGGGCAGCTATCTGGACACGGGCAACCCGGTGTTCGTGATGGAGGATCCGCTGCAATCGGTGGAAACGCTCGCTCCTTTGGCGGTCACAGTGCATTTGCGGGACTCGGTAGTTTACGAGCATCCGAAGGGAATCGCCGTGCAGTGGGTTCCGCTGGGAGAGGGCAACATCGACTTCGTTAAGGTGGTGGCCCGAGTGCGGGAGTTGGCCACGGGCGTGCGTATTTACGTGAAGCCGATCACCGGAAGACCTCCGCAAGTTCTACCGATCTTCGACCCGAAGTTTTGGGAGCTCTACCCGGAGGCGAAGGCGAAGGACTTCGCCCGGTTCCTGGCATTAGCCAAGCGAGGCGGGCCGTACGAAGGGCACGTAGTGATTGAAGATCTGTATGGCCAGCCGGTGGCTCCGCATTTTTTAACGGCGGTGCAGTATCAACAGCGGGACCACGTCGAGCGGGGTGTGGCGTATGCACGCAAGACGCTTGGACTGGGGATTCGTCACAAGGAATCGAGGTAGGCGTAGTAGCGAGCCAGGAAGTTGGCGGCGGCGTTGTCGGGCGGAGAGACGTAGTCTCGGAAGTGCTCATTGTCTCCGAGCGTGACGCGCAACTCTTTCCAAAGGGCAGGCCAATCGAGCCGACCGGCGCTGCGCAGCAGGTAACGATTCATCGCCTTTAGAAACGGGTCGTTGACTTCCTTCGTGCCGATGCCGCGGGTAGCGACGATCTGCGCTTGGGGCGCGGCATCGACAATATCGGCGAGCACTTGCGTGCCGCGGCAACTGCCAAGAAAGATAAGTTTGGCCGAACGAGGGATGAGCGGAAGGGTGCGAGGGACGTGATAGTCATGCCCGCGATGGACAAGGACTTCGGGAGCGCGCGGAAGCAACGTTTCGACCAGGCGGCGGCGATCTTCGGCGTCCTGCGTGCGGTCTGGAAACTTGACGATGTCCATGGGGACATTGGCCACGATGGCGATGCCTTTCGCTTTGCTGGACACCTGGACGACGCCGTCGGATTCCTTCCATTGCCAAGCGGGATCGGTCGCGTAGGAGGCCCGGAAGCTATCGTAGGACTCGACCCCATCGTCGTCGTTTGGGAACACGAACCGTTCAAGAATGGAAGGCCCTAAGACGAGCGGGCCGACGGTCGAG
Source organism: Acidobacteriota bacterium (assembly GCA_025354525.1). GTDB lineage: Bacteria > Acidobacteriota > Terriglobia > Bryobacterales > Bryobacteraceae. Next base: position 7,201 of record JANXMS010000099.1, on the reverse strand, counting down.
GCCGCCGACAGCAAACGGGCGAAGTGGGAGTCGCCCAAAGCCGGGCGGTAGGTGGTCGCGCCCAGGATGGTAGCCGCGTCGAGGGCTTCGGTAAGCGTGGTGACCCCTTGACAGGCCTTGTCGATGAGGGTCCGCTGATCGAAGCGAGCGAAGCGGTCGAGGTGTGCCGCGAGGGCCATGACGCGGCGGAGCAGGGGCGCGGGAAGCGTCGCGGGGTCGCCTTGCGCGAGTAGGGCGGGGACGAGTTCCACTTCGTCTTCAGCCCGCGCGAGTGCGGCCAAGGTGAGGCGTTGAGGACCATTCAACAGCCCAAGCGGAGCGAGTCCAGACTCGTGCAGCACGCGAAAGAAATCGGCCGCCTCCGGGGCGGCGGCCCGCCGCCAATAGGGGGAAGGGTCTTCGCGATAGGCATCTAGTAGCGCGGCGAGACGGAAGCCTCCAGGGGGGCGTTTCTTGAACGCAAAGACGGCCGTTGTGGGATCACCGAACGAGACGAACTCAGCCAGAGCCGGTAGTCGCGCAGCGAGAAGGGCAGCTTCGGTGGGAGCTTCGGCGATGGCCGCTTCGACAATCGCCCGACCGTAAGGAAAGCGAAGGCAGGTGGTCACTTCGCGGAGCGCGGCTTCGGGTTGGCGACGGGCGGCGCGTTCGAGCAGCACACGGCCCTGGCCTTCCGGGAGGGCATAGGCTTGTTCGAGGGCGAGGGTAAAGGGGAGGTCGGCGAGCCAGTCGCGTTCGAGAACCGAGCCGATGCGTCGATGGGCCGCCGGTGGATCCTTCGAGGCGAGAGCAAAAAAGGCTTCGCGCTGCACCCGATCACGCCAAGGCGCGGCACGCAGTTCGGGCGCACGGTCAAAGGCCACGTCAGGCTGTAGAACGACCAGGCGCAAGAGAGTTTCGAGAAGAACGGCGGCGAGCAGAAGCATTCCCTTGTTTAAGTGTAGTATCCTGGCGACCAATGCTCGACCCGAAACGTATTGAAAAGTTCCGCGTGAAGCCGGGCACGAAAATTCGGCTGAAGGATCATAATCCGGCGTGGCAGCCCGAAGGCAAGAACGCCCAGGAAGACGTTGAACGGATGATGGCCGAGGACCTCGAAATGCTCAACACGGCGCAGGGCAAGCTTTACGCCAGCGACCAATGGAGCATCTTGGTGGTACTGCAGGCGATGGACGCGGCAGGCAAGGACGGCTTGGTGAAGCATGTGATGGCCGGGCTAAATCCCCAGGGTTGCACCGTCCACAGCTTTAAGGCCCCTTCGGCGGAGGAGTTGGACCACTCGTTCCTTTGGCGGTGCATGAAGGCTGCGCCGGCCCGCGGGCAGATCACCATTTTCAATCGCTCGCACTACGAAGAGGTTTTGGTGGTCAAAGTGCATCCGGAGATTTTGCACAAGCAGAAGTTGCCGACCAAGCTTGTCTCGAAAGCGATCTGGAAAGAGCGCTACGAGGACATCAACAATTTCGAGCAGCACTTGGCGCGCAACGGTACGAAGATCATCAAGATTTTTTTGAACGTTTCGAAAGAAGAGCAAAAGCAGCGCTTTCTGGAACGCCTCGATACTCCCGAGAAAAACTGGAAGTTTTCGCTGGGAGACCTAACCGAGCGGCGTTACTGGGATGCCTACATGCGGGCCTACGACGAGATGCTCGAAGCCACCAGCACCAAGCACGCGCCGTGGTTTATCATTCCGGCCGACCATAAATTCGTGGCCCGGGCAGCGGTGGCGGAAATCCTTGCAAAGACAATTCTCGAAGTCGCGACCGACTACCCGACCGTGGGATCGGAAGCTAAATTGGCGCTGGCCGAAGCGAGGACAAAACTGCTCTCAGAGTGACGACAGGCACTGCTCGGTATCGCGGGCAATGAGGAGTTCTTCGTTAGCAGGGATCACCCAAACCGGGACGCGCCCGCGATGGATGGTTCCTTCAATGCCGACCGTGAGGGCGTTGCCTTCGGGGTCTATTTCGATTCCGAAAGTCTCCAGGCCAGCGCAGGCTTCGGCCCGGACGGCGGCCGAGTTTTCCCCGATGCCGCCCGTGAAGACGATGGCATCGGCACCGTTGAGGACGGCCCAATAAGCACCGATGTACTTTCGGATGCGGTAGGTAAAGACTTCAATGGCCATGGCCGCACGGCCCGATCCGCTGGCCCGTTGGGCGAGCAGGGTTCGCATGTCCTGCGATAGGCCTGAGAGACCAAGCAGACCGCTTTGTTTATTGAGAAGTTCCTCGACGCCGTGGGCGCTGGCCCCTTCCTCTGCCAGGAGTGCCAGGATGACGCTGGGGTCGACGTCGCCACAGCGAGTGCCCATCAGAAGGCCTTCGAGCGGCGTGAAGCCCATGGAGATATCGACGGACCGACCGTTATCGACGGCGCAGACGGAGGCACCATTGCCGAGATGGCAGGTGATGACTTTGGCGACGCCGACGCGGTGGCTGACGTAGCGATGGGAGATGCCGTGGAAGCCGTAGCGGCGGATTCTGTCGCGGGTATAGTAGGCGTAGGGCAGGCCGTAGAGGAACGCCTTCGGCGGCAGGGTGTGATGGAACGCGGTGTCGAAGACAGCGACGTGCTTGGCCTGCGGCATGAGCTTGGCGGCGGCGTAGAAGCCGCGCAGGTTGTGCGGGTTGTGAAGCGGGGCGAGGCTGATTAAGTCCTCAATGGCGTGGACGACTTCCGTGGTCATCTGGGCGGCGGCAGAGAACTGTTCGCCACCATGGACCACGCGATGGCCAACGGCGTTGATCGAGCCGAGATCAGCAGAGTGGGCGCTGAGCGCGGCGTCGAGACCCTCCTCGAAATTCTTCACGACCAGCGTGCGGCGCGTTCGTCGGCCCTGCTCATCAAATGCGGTTAGGATCGAGTCTGGAGCGCCGATCCGTTCCACGGTCACCTTCGACAAAACGGCGCCGGAAGAGGTTTCGAGAATCTGACTTTTGATGGACGAACTGCCGCAGTTGAGGACGAGAACTTTCATCGTTTTCTTTGGAAGCCGACGCGAAGTTCGACGGTTTCGGTGGCGGTGAGATGGCGGTATTGGCCAGGCGCTAGCCCTTGAAGCGCCAGTTCCCCGATGCCGACCCGAATGAGTCGTAGGGTGGGGAACCCGACGGCGGCGGTCATCCGGCGGACTTGCCGATTCTTACCTTCGGTCATGGTGATCTCGATCCAGGAGGTGGGAATCTCCGCGCGGAACCGGATGGCGGGAACGCGAGGCGGATAGGTGGGCGAGACGCGTTTGGTCTTCACCGGACGGGAGATGTAGTCGGCGACGGCGACGCCACGGCGAAGATGGCCCAGCGCCTCGTCGGTGATTTCGCCTTCGAGTTGGACGTGATAAATCCGCGGATGATTGTGCTCCGGGTCGAGCATGCGATGCTTCACCCAATTGTCGTCGGTGAGGAACAGCAGCCCTTCGCTATCGAGATCGAGACGACCGACGGGATACACTTCTGGAATGTCGATGTACCCGGCCAGAGTGGGCCGCGGTTCGGGCGAACCGTCAGTGAACTGAGGCAACACGCCGTAGGGCTTGTGAAAGAGAAGATACTGATACATGGATTAGAGGGGACGCAGCCAGAGATTGCGAAACTTCATTGTGGTCTTCGGTGCGTTCTTGAAGCCGCTATGGTCTTGGAGAAGCAGCGGACCGTCAGTGCAATCGGTGGCCTTCTCGATGGTGACATGATCTTGGACCAGTTCGCCGTTGAGGAGGACGGTGACGGTCGCTTTTTTTGCGACGACTCCGGCGGCGTCACATACCGTAGAGTGGAAAATGATGTCGTAGGCTTGCCATTCGAAGGGCTTGCGGGCGGCGTTGAGCAGTGGAGCGGACTGGCCGTACAGGGCACCGAGGGCACCGTTGGCGTAGGTGGGATTTTCCCACGAATCGAGGATTTGAATCTCGTAGCGACCTTGCAAATAGACGCCGCTGTTCCCTTTCATCTGGCCTTTCTGCTCGGGCATGGCGGGGATTTGAAATTCCAGATGGAGGTGGGCACTGGAGTGGGTGGTTTTCGTATGGATGTCGCCGACGCCACTTGAACAGGAAATCTCACGATTGGCGACGGTGCAGCGGGCGGGTTGGTTATCGGGGCCCAGCCAGCCACCCATGTTGAGGCCGTTGAATAGCTCGATCTTTTCAGCGGCGAAAAAAACGGGCACACACAAGAAGAAGGGGAGCAAGATGCGCATGCTCCCCATACTATCGTTTGGTTTAGTTTCTGAGTGCCCGGTGTAATCCTCCCGCCTTTCAGGCGGGCCGCTTTTAGCCTCGGCGCTGCAAAACAAGGAGATCGCGGAATGCCGGAAAAGCGCCCGCGCGGGTTTGGCCACCAAGTTCCGCGACGGGCGGGTTGCCAAGAATCGCTAGACCGTGTGGGATGTAGGCGACCGATCAGCTCGCGACTGAATGTGGCGAACTTGCTGGCCCTTAAGCGCGATCCTCATCCGGTATTAACCCCACCGCCTTGAGGCGGTGCTTGTTTAGTGGTTGGGCAGATTCAGCACGTCGCCCGGATGAATGACCGTGGTTTCGTCCTTCAGTTTGCCAGGGTTGGCTTTGATGATCTCGGGGTAATTCGCGCCGTTGCCCAAGTGGTTGGCGGCAATCTTCCACAGCGAATCGCCGGCGACGACGGTGTACTTCTTCGCTACTGGCGGCAGGCTGCTATCGACCGTGATCTCGGCGGCTAGATCTGGGAAAGAGGAGTCGATCTCCTTTATTTTGTTCCACATCGCGTTGACCTGCTCTTCCGTCGGCGCATTGGCGCGAAGGACAAGTTTGTCGCCCTCAACGTGAAGATTGTTCAGCTTAATGTGCAGTTCGGGGATGAGATCGAGCGCACCCTGATATTTGGCTTTCAGTTGTTCCAGTTGATCCATGGTAATAAGTCCCTAAAATTTAGAGTACTTGGAAAGGCAGACTGTTTCAAGTAGAGCTCGTTCGAAAATTGTTACGAATTTTGAATGGCAAAAGTGTTGGGATGCGTGTAGGGTAGCTGCATGGACTTTTTGCAAATGATCATGAGCGCCCAAGGTGGCGGCGCGGTGCAACAACTTGCGCAGCGTTTTGGACTCGACGAGGGGCAGACGGCTTCGGCGCTGGAACACCTCGTGCCGGCGTTGATGGGCGGCATGCAACAGAACGTGCGATCCGGCGACCTAGACGGCGTGTTAGGGATGCTGGGCGGCAGCGAGAATGCCGAACAGTTTCTGGAGAGCGCGGACGCGATTCACGCGCCTGAAACAACCGATACCGGAAACAACATCCTGGGCCAGCTTTTCGGCAGCAAAGAAGTGAGCCGTTCGGTGGCGAGCGAGGCGTCGGCAAATACGGGCATCGGCACTGATATTTTGAAACAGATGCTACCCGTGGTGGCTACTATGGTGATGAGCGGATTGAGCAAGCAGCAGAACTCGTCGCAGGGCGGATTGTTGGGCATGCTGGATTCGAATAACGACGGCTCCATCGCGGACGATGTACTGGGGCTGGCGGCGAAATTTTTGCGGAGGTAGGTATGGGAGTCCAAGGAAGACGGATCGGCGGTGGCGTTAAGCTGCTGCCGATTATTTTGGCTGCCCTTTACATGGGGTACTTCTATTTCTCGAATCGACAGACGGTGCCGTTAACCGGTCGGAAACAACTGGTCGATATTAGCCGGGAGCAGGAAGCGGCGCTGGGGCTGCAAAGCTATCGCCAAGTGATGCGAGAGTCGCGGGTGGTCCGCGATGGGCAGGCCGCACAACTCGTCCGAGACGTCGGGCAGAAGATCAGCGCCGTGTCGGAGGACCCGGGGTTTCAGTGGGAATACAACCTGATCTCGGATCAGCAGGTGAACGCGTTTTGCCTGCCCGGGGGGAAGGTCGCAGTGTATTCGGGTATCCTGCCGGTGGCCAAAAACGGGGACGGGCTCGCCGTGATTATGGGTCACGAGATCGCCCACGCGATCGCCCGGCATGGAGCCGAGCGGATGGCGCAGCAGAAGCTGATGCAGATCGGGACGATGGCGGCAGGGGTGGCAGTAAGCGATATGGACGATCGTTCCCGCATGGCCGTGATGGGTGCGCTGGGCATCGGCGCCCAATATGGCATAATGCTGCCGTTCTCGCGGGATCATGAGTCGGAGGCAGATTACATGGGGCTCATCTATGTGGCAAGGGCTTGCTTTGATCCAACCGAAGCGCCGCGGTTGTGGGAGCGAATGGGGGCCGCAAGCAGCGGTAAAGGGCCGGCTGAATTTGCCTCGACTCATCCATCGAACGCGACCCGGATTCGCCAGTTCCAGGAATGGATGCCGGAAGCGCTGAAGATTCGCCGGGAGAAGTGCGGCCAATAGGCAGGCTATGCTGAGAGGAATGGTTAGACTTTCTCTCGCCTTTCTCTTCGTCGGCAACCTGATGGCTCAGTTCGTCGCGGCCGATTTCGTAGTGCCCCCGGCCCTCAAAACCAAGAACTACAAATTGGCGCCGCTCGGGCCGGAACTCGTCAAGCAGGACTATGACGCCTATATGTCCTCGATTGCGCATCTGCAAAAGACTTTTACCGACGGCACATGGCCGAATGACAAAGTTACGATGGCCGACGCGGTAAAGGACCTCGAAGGCGAGGCGGCCCTTATCAAGGCGCGCAAGGCCTTCAATTACGCCGTTCTGACGCTCGACGGCAAGCGCGAACTGGGCTGCGTCTACATCGGGCCAAGCAAGGTGGCCGGGCAGGACGCGCAAGTGCGGATGTGGGTAACGAAGGCTGAGTTCGACAAAGGCTTCGAGACCCAGTTGCGGACCGAGATCAAAGCCTGGATAGCCGAGAGCTGGGCTTTCAAGAACGTCGGCTGGCCGCGGAAGACACAGTAGACTAGCGGCCGGAGTCGAAGACCGGTGCTTCCGAAATGGTTGAAACCGACGGCTGGGTCTGACGCGCAGCGGAACTGCGTCGCGTCAGCAGGGTAAGTTCGCGGGTGGTGAAAGCGAGCGCTGATCGAGTTATAGCAAGTCTTGCCTTAACAGAGGGCAAATCCGCGACGTCTGAAGAGATCCGGAGCAATGTCGGGAGCGAGGAAGGGGGATAGAGCCTCGGCGAGATCGACGACAAGCGAATGCATTGACGGGGCCCTGAGCTGGGACAAACGTAGTTTGCAGTCCGCCCAATACGGGGCCGGTAGTTCGGGTTTCCAGAACGCCTCCATTAAGGCGGGTA
>JANXMS010000095.1 GCA_025354525.1 Acidobacteriota bacterium | reverse complement strand
ACTACCGGTTACAAGCGTTTTTTGCAGGGACGGCGATCGCGGACCTGCCAGTTGGTTTCGACGAAGTGGAACGACCGAAAGAGATGAAGCGGCGAATGCGGCAGCACGAGGATGCGGCCGAGGCGGCGCAAGGGGAGCTAGACCGGCTGCGGGAGGGACTCAAGAAACACTATATCTCGTTGATGAAAGTGGGGGCGGGTGATGAGGGGCTGAAGAAGTTTTTGGGTAAGTTGAATACGCGGAATTTGTTCTTCCTGGAGCAGGATTTGCCGCTGGTGAAAGAGCCGGAGTGGCGGGAGCCATTGAAGGCTTATTTCGCCACGCGGGACGGGATGCAACGGGAGGTTGAGTTGGCGCGGCGCTTTCAAGCGTCGGCGTACGCGGTGCGGGATGTGGCCCCGCCGGCGACGTCGGAGGTGCCGGATACTTACGTCCTGAGCGGCGGGGACTTGGCGGCGCGAGGCGAGAAGGTGGACGCCGGGTTCTTGACCTGCGTGACGGGCGAGAGCAAGCCGGCGGAGATTCCGTTTGCTGGGGGAAGCAACGGGCGGCGGCTGGCGCTGGCGGAGTGGATTGCGTCGGAGAAGAATCCGTTGACGGCACGGGTGATGGTGAACCGCTTGTGGCAGGGACATTGGGGCGAAGGGCTCGTGAGAACGCCGAGCGACTTCGGCAAAAACGGCGATGCGCCTTCTCATCCGGAGTTACTCGATTGGTTGGCGGCGGAATTTGTGGCCAAGGGTTGGAGTTTGAAGTCGATGCATCGGCTGATGCTGACTTCGGCGACCTATCGGCAGGCGAGCGTGCATCCAGAGCAGGAGCAGTACGCGGCGAAAGACCAAGCAAATCGAATGCTGTGGCGGATGAACTGGCAGCGGTTGGATGCCGAGGCGTTGCGGGATTCGATTCTGTCCATCAGCGGTCGATTGAACCCGACGATGGGCGGGCCGCCGGTGATGTTCTCAGTGCCCGATGATATCGCTCAAGGGTTTGAGTTTTTCAAATGGTTCCCTTCCAGCGAAGAGGAGCAGCGGCGGCGAAGCATTTACTTGATTCAGCGAAGAAGCGTTTTATTGCCAATGGCGGAGACGTTTGACGCACCTAATTTGAGTACTTCGTGCGCGCGGCGCTTGACGACTATAGTGGCTCCGCAGGCGTTGACGCTTTTGAACGGAACCTTGACGCGGACCGAAGCGGGGCACTTGGCCGAGCGCGTCGCGGGTGCGGCGGATCCAGTTGTTGAGGCGTTTTGGCGAGTTTTGGGACGGGCACCGAGGGCGGCCGAGCGGGCGCAGGGCGAGAAGTTGGCGGCGCAGGGAAAGGCGGGATTGGCTTCGTTGGGCGCGGTGTTGTTTAACTTAAACGAATTTTTGTTTGTGGAGTAACCAGATGGATCGTCGACAGTTCTTATTTGGATTATCGAGCGCGGCGCTGAGCCACCTTGAAGCCGGGACGCACCATGCGGCAAAGGCGGATGCTTGTATCTTCCTGGCGATGTTAGGCGGAGTGAGTCAGATTGATACGTTTGACCCGAAGCCGAAGCTAACCGAGTTGAACGGGAAGATCATGGACTGGTCGAAGGAGAAGAAGACGGACCAGCCGAACCTGTTCGCCAAGCCGCGGAAGTTTGTGGCGAGTCCGTTCCGATTCCAGAAGCACGGGAAATGTGGGCGCGAGGTCTCCGAATTACTTCCCGAGACGGCGAAGTGGGTGGATGAGTTGGCGATCTGTCGGAGTGTGCAGTCCGACAACGGGAACCACCCCGCGGCGGTGTTCCAGATGAACACCGGCTTTATTATTCCTGGGAACCCATCGGTGGGGGCGTGGGTAACTTACGGGTTGGGCACGGCCAATAAGAACTTGCCGTCGTTTGTGGCCATGCCGGACTATCGGTCGATTCCGTTCAGTGGGGCGCAGCAGTGGGGCAGCGGGTATCTGCCGGCCGAGTATCAAGGGACGGTATTGCGGGCGGGGAGCGAGCCGATTCGCGACCTGGCTTCGCCGGGTGATGTTTCAGCGGGGTTGCTGGAAGCTGAGCGCGAGGCGCTGCGGAAAATGAACGGGGCGTTCGGGGCGTTGCGGGCGGACAACCCGGAACTGCGTGCCCGCATGGATTCCTACGAGTTGGCGTATCGGATGCAGATGGAGGTGCCGCGCGTGCTTTCGATCGACGCCGAGCCGGCGGCGGTGAAGGAAGCCTACGGACTGAACGACTCGGTTACGGCATCGTTCGGGCGGCGGTGTTTGATGGCGCGGAAGTTGGTGGAAGCGGGGGTGCGTTTTGTCGAAATTTTCACGCCGTCGCAGAGTTGGGACGCGCATGGAGACATTAAGAAGAACCACGAGAAGAACGCTCGGGAGACGGACAAGCCGATTGCGGCATTGCTAGCGGATTTGAAGCAGCGGGGGATGTTGGAAAGGACCTTGGTCGTAAATATGGGTGAGTTCGGGCGGACACCGGATACGCCGGCCGAACAGGAGACGCCAGGGCGGGATCACAATACCCGTTGCCAGAGCATGTGGTTTGCCGGGGGTGGGATGAAGGGTGGATCGATGATTGGGACGACGGATGAGATCGGGCACAAAGCGGTGGAGAACGTGTATCACATGCACGATGTGCACGCGACGATTCTGCACCAAATGGGGCTGAACGATTTGCGGCTGACTTACTATTTTGGAGGCCGGAATCGACGGTTAACGGACTTGGGCGGCAGGATCATCAAAGAGCTTGTAGCCTAGGGTGGGGACATGAAACTCGCGACGACGTTGGTTCTGGTGGCGGTGGCTTGGTCGGCGGAGCCTGAGCGGAAATGGGGGAATCGCGCGGGCGCGCTTCAACTGTCGGCGGCGAGCGACAAAGTTCGCTACCTGGTCGGCGAGCCAATTCTGGTCGATCTACGGCTACGGAACGCGTCCGCAGGACGAGTTGGGGTGCAGTCCCAGCGGACAGACCTACTTTTCGAGTTTGACGTGGCGCTGGGGAGTTCCGCAGAGCGTGCGGCGCTGACGCCGTTCGGCATTAGCAAAACGACTTCTGGGCGGAGTGACATGGCGGGGTCCACGATGGATGCAAGCCAGGAAGCATTGTTTATGCCGATCGACTTGGCGGCCTATTTTACGATGACTCAACCGGGAGAGTACCGGGTAGTCGTTTCGTGCCGAAAGCAGTTCATTCCGAAGGATTCAACGTTGTCTTCAAACGAGCTTCGAATCGTGGTGGAGGGGCAGCCGAAATAATCGGAAGAGGATTTCGCTAAGATGAAGAATGAATCATGACTTTGCAGCCTTAGATGCGTGGTGGCGGGCGGCGAACTATCTATCCGTCGGGCAGATCTACTTAAAAGATAATCCCCTATTGCGGGAGCCTCTGACGCTCGACCACATCAAGCCCCGGCTGCTGGGCCACTGGGGCACGACCCCGGGATTGAACTTCATTTACGCGCACTGCAATCGGACGATTGTGGCGCGAGATTTGAACATGATGTACATCATAGGCCCGGGCCACGGCGGGCCTGGGCTGGTGGCTTCCACGTATTTAGAAGGCTCCTACGCGGAGGTGTATCCGCACATTGGTTGGGACACTGAGGGGATGCGGCTGCTGTTCCGCCAGTTCTCGTGGCCGTATGGGATTCCGAGCCATGTAGCCCCGGAGACGCCGGGCTCCATCCACGAGGGCGGGGAATTGGGCTATGCGCTGCTGCACGCCTACGGGGCGGCGTTTGATAACCCGGACTTAGTGGTGATGTGCGTAGTCGGAGACGGGGAGGCCGAGACGGGAGCCTGTGCGACGAGTTGGCACGGCAATAAGTTTTTGGATCGGAAGCGGGACGGTGCCGTGCTGCCGATTCTGCATTTGAATGGGTATAAAATTGCCAACCCCACGATGCTGGACCGAATTCCGCGGGCTGAGTTGATGGAGCTGTTTCGGGGTTATGGTTACGCGCCGGTGTTGGTGGAAGGCTCGGACCCGGAGGAGATGCACGGTAAGATGGCGGCGGCGATGGACGGTTGCCTGGATGAGATCGCGCGGATCAAGGCAGCCGACGAGACGGGCCGGCCAATGTGGCCGATGATCATTTTGCGGAGTCCGAAAGGATGGACGGGGCCGAAGATGGTGGACGGAAAACCGGCGGAGGGAACGTGGCGGTCGCACCAAGTGCCGTTTGCGGAGATGGCAACGAAGCCGGGACATGTGGCGCTGCTCGAAGAGTGGTTGAAGAGCTATCGACCGGAGGAGTTGTTCGATGCCGACGGCCGGCCGGTGGCGGCGATTTTGGATTTGGCACCGAAGGGGAATCGGCGGATGGGATCGAATCCGCATGCGAATGGCGGGCTGCTGCGGCAGGATCTGCTGTTACCGGACTATCGACTCTACGCGGTGGAGGTGGCGTCGCCCGGTGCGACCGACGGGGAAGCGACGCGCGTTGTGGGTTCGTTTTTACGGGACGTGATGGCGACCAACGAAGCGGCGAAGAACTTCCGGGTCTTCGGACCGGATGAGACGCAATCGAACCGGTTGGGAGCGGTGCTGGAGGTCACGGATAAAGCGTGGGCGGCGGAGGTGGAAGCGGTCGACGAGCATCTGGGCGCGGGGGGCCGGGTGATGGAAGTATTGAGCGAGCACATGTGCCAAGGGTGGCTTGAAGGGTACCTGCTGACGGGGCGGCACGGATTCTTCTCCTGCTACGAAGCGTTTATCCACATCATCGACTCAATGTTCAATCAACATGCCAAGTGGTTGAAGACGACGCGAGAGATGAAGTGGCGCCCGCCGATCTCGTCGTTGAACTATCTGCTGACGTCGCATGTTTGGCGCCAGGATCACAACGGCTTCTCGCATCAGGATCCAGGGTTTCTCGATCACGTGACGAATAAGAAGTCAGAGGTAATTCGCGTGTATCTGCCGCCGGATGTGAATACGTTGCTGTCGGTGGCGGACCATTGCCTGCGGTCTAAGCACTACGTGAATGTGATTGTGGCCGGCAAACAGCCTGCGCCGCAATGGTTGGGGATGGCCGCGGCCGAAGCGCATTGCGCGGCCGGGATGGGGGTTTGGGAGTGGGCCTCGGATGAAGGGCCACCGGACGTCGTGATGGCGTGCTGTGGGGATGTGCCGACGCTGGAGACGTTGGCGGCGGTAACGTATTTGCGGGAGTTGGCGCCGGAGGTGAAGATTCGGGTGATCAACGTAGTGGACTTGATGGCCTTACAGCCGGCTTCCGAGCATTCCCATGGCTGGGACGATGAGAAGTACAACGCGATTTTCCCGAAGGAGACTCCGGTGGTTTTCGCGTTTCACGGCTATCCTTGGCTGATTCATCGGTTGGCTTATCGGCGCGGGAATCACGACCATCTGCACGTGCGGGGGTATAAGGAAGAGGGGACGACGACGACGCCGTTTGACATGACCGTGCTGAATAATCTGGATCGGTTCCAGTTGGCGAGGGATGTTTTGAAGCGGACGGGGCGGCTGGAACATCCGGCCATGCTGCTGCTGGAAGACAAGGTGCGGCAGCACAAGGCCTACGTTTCGGCGTACGGGGAGGACATGCCGGAGATTCGGGAATGGCGGTGGTCGCGGTGAATTAGGTTACACTAGCTCCAATCTGTCAGATTGGGGAAATTATGAACTTTAGAACCATCCTTTTGGTTGGCACGGTCGTATTGTGCCTGAATGCTCAAAATTTAGGCCGTGTTTCGGGCACCGTTAACGACCAAACGGGCGCTCCCGTGGCTGCGGCAAACGTCTTTTTGAGTTTGCCGGGCTCGGCGAAGCCGCAGTTTGAGACGAAGACGACGAACGCCGGTACCTTTACACTTCCAGGACTGCGTCCTGGTGAATACGACCTGTCCGTCGTAGCACCCGGCTTCAGCAAGGTGCTGATGCGTCAGGTCCGAGTGGGCGCGGGTCTTGAGACCCCGATTGCGGAGATTAAGCTGGAAGTGGCGAGTGTGTCCTCGGTGGTTGAGGTGTCGGCGGATACCGTAATATTGCAAACAAGCAATGCCGAAATTACCGCGGTGATCACGAACAACCAGCTAGCGCGGCTGCCGACGGCGAATCGGAGCCCGTTGGCGTTGTTGTCGACCCAGGCGGGGTTTGGGTCCAACGGACGCGCGAACACGACGATTAACGGGCTGCGGGTGTCCTATGCGAACGTGACGCTGGACGGCATCAATATCCAGGACAATTTCATCCGGTCGAACGGGTTGGATTTCTTGCCGAATCAGTTGCTCCTCGATCAAGTTGCCGAAGTGACTTTAAGTACGTCGAACGCGAACCCGGCCCTCGGCAACGGCGCGGCGCAGGTGACTTTTTCGACCCCATCGGGCACGAACAAGTTGAAGGGCGGATTGTTTTGGTTCAACCGGAACAATGCTTTGGCGGCAAATCCCTGGTTTTCGAACGCGAACGGAACGCCGAGGCCCTTTCTGAATCAGAATCAGATCGGCGGTAGTTTAGGTGGGCCAATTCTGAAAGACAAGCTGTTTTTCTACTCCAACTACGAAGCGTTTCGCTTGCGCCAACAGCAGGCAGCGACGCGAGTTATCCTGACGGATTCGGCGCGGCAAGGTATTTTTACTTATCTCGATACGGCAGGGAATCTACGCCAAGTGGACTTGCCGCGGGCTTCTGGACTGCCTGCAAATCCAACGACGAAGGCGCTGATGGACAAGGTTCCGGCCGGGAGTAACATCAACCGGAGGGACGTAGGCGACTTCAACGCGGTAGCCGGACGTCACCTGAACATCGGCGGTTACCAGTTCAACATTCGCAACAACCGCACGCGAGACAACGCCACCTTCAAAGTGGACTATCTGTTGAATTCGAAACATGGCTTCAGCGCGAGCTACATTTGGAACCGGGATCTAGTAGACAGGCCAGACCTCGCCAACGATTACTCCACCGTGCCGAAGGTGCAGAACGATAACTCGACACCGCTGCTTTCGACAACGTGGCGATGGACGGCCTCGCCGACTTTGACCAATGAGGCGCGGGGCGGAATGAACATCGCCCCGGCCGTGTTCGCCACGAGCGAGAACTTTGGAAATGCGATTTTTGCCTTGCCCTTGGTGGCGAATCCGGTGAACACGTTTCGTGGGCAGGGCCGTTATTCGGACACGTTTAACTGGCAGGACAATGCCACTTGGATCAAGAATAGGCATACGTTCCAGTTCGGCTATCAGGGCCAACGGATTAACGTAAAGTCGTTTAATGACGCTGGAATCACCCCGGTTTACGGCATCGGACTGAGCGCGGCGAACCCACTGGATTTGAATGCGCTTTTGCCGGGAGTGCGGGCCACGGACCTCGGCATCGGCGGAGGATTGCTAACCCTGCAGGCGGGCATTTTGGCTTCGGTCGCCCAGACTTTCAATGTCAAGGATAGGACCGGCGGCTTTAGCCCAGGAGCCCCGCAGATACGGAACTGGCGGCTTGATAACCATGCGTTCTACTTCAACGACAACTGGCGCGTGACCGATCGGCTCTCCTTGCACGTCGGGACACGGTGGGAGTATTACACGCCCGTCACCGAGTTGAACAGTCTAACGTTTTTACCAGTCTTGAAGAACGGCAATGCGGAGCAGACTCTGCTCGACCAGACGGGAACGCTGGACTTTGCTGGCAATTCCGCCGGGCGGCCCTATTACAAAAGGGACTTGAATAATTTCGGGCCAAACATGGGAATCGCTTGGCGACCCTTTGGCGACAAGACAGTGATTCGAGCTGGATACAGCGTGAACTTCCCGAACGACGAGTTTATCCGTTCGATCGACAACAACGTATCGACGAGCGAAGGCCTTTCAACGGGTGCCAATCGAATCAACCTAACGGAAGCCATCAGCAGCAACCTGCCGACTTTGGCCGCTCCGACGTTCACGGCTCCCCGCACGTTTGCCCAGAACTACGCTTTAAACACCCAAACCGCATTTGGTTTGCCGAACCCGGACTTGGTTACCCCATACGTGCAGCAGTGGAACTTCAGTACGCAACGTGAAATCGCGAATGGAGTTCTCCAAGTTTCCTACATTGGGAATAAGGCCACGAAGCAGTTCCGGGCCTTTGACTTCAATCAAGTCATTATCAACAATGGGTTGGCCGAGGATTTCAAGCGGGCAAGGAGCAACGGGAATTTGTCGCGGAACGCTAACGGCGTGTTCAACCCGGCTTACAACGCGGCCATCGCCGGTAGCCAGCAGACGCCGTTTCTGAACTCGCTCCCCAGCGGTGGCTTGCTCACGAACACCACGATTCGGGCGCTGATTGACACGGGGCAGGTTGGCGAGCTAGCGAACACTTATCAGGTGAACCGACTCAACGGGGCGGTAAATTTCTACCGCAACCCGAATGCGCTGGGCACCAACATGATGACCAACTATTCCAATGCGACTTACCACTCGTTGCAGATGGACTACCGGCGTCGCTTCACCAAAGGGTTCGAGTTTCAGGTCAACTACGTATTTTCGAAAAGTCTGAGCGACACGTTAGGTGACGCGCAAGCGCGCTTCGAACCGTTTCTTGATTTGAACAATCCAGGACTTGAAAAGGCACCTTCGCCGTTCGATCAGCGGCATGCTTTGAAGTCGAACGGCGTGTACGAATTGCCCTTCGGGCGGAACAGGAAGTGGGACATGAAGAACGCCGTTTTGAACCAGGTTTTCGGCGGATGGAACGTCAGCGGAATTTTTACGCTGACCTCCGGATCACCGTTTGGAATCTACTCTGGCCGGGGGACGTTGAACCGGGCGGCGCGGTCCGGCATCAATACGGTGAACACGGCACTGACTTATGAACAGCTCAATGGCTTTACGGAAGTGCGGAAAGTTGGCAACGGGGTGTACTTCCTGGACGCCGGGCTACTGGGTCCTGATGGCCGTGGAACGTCAGCTGACGGTCGGACGCCATTCCCTGGTCAGGGCTTCACGCACCCCACCGAAGGAACCTTGGGCAGTTTGCAGCGCCGAATCCTTCGCGGGCCTCGGTTTGTAAACCTCGATCTCTCGGCTGAAAAGCAGACCAAGATTACCGAGCGGCTCAGCATGACCGTCCGTATGGAGGCGCTGAATGCGACGAACACACCGAGCTTCTTTATCGGCGATCAGAACATCGACAGCGTAAACTTTGGCCGGATCACGAATACGCAGTCCGCCCGGCGGGTGGTGCAGTTCGG
>JANXMS010000072.1 GCA_025354525.1 Acidobacteriota bacterium | reverse complement strand
TGAGCGGGGAAGCGACAGCATCGCCGTCGCGGCGGTGGGAATGTGGAAATCGGGCCTTGTAGCGATTTCCAAGGGCGGTGGGAGGAGAGTGAAAACCTGCTTTTGGTTTTCCTCGCTTTCCACGGTCCGCCATTTCCACGGCCGATTTCGGGGACCAAGTCCGCTTGCTCGCCTCCCGCCGACGAATTTTCACTAACGCTTCTACCCACGTCAAACAGCGAAGAGCCGTTTTGGCTTGGAGGACGGAGGGGGGGAGTGGCTGGTAGAATTCGGGTGGGATGCAGAACTCGGGACATGAGCGCATTGATGCTCGGAGCTTGGCGATGCATTGTGCGATCGCGGCTCGACTGCGGGCATCGCCGGAATTGCTGGGTATCGCACAGGATAATCTGCGGCGATGGTCGGGGAGCGCGGGGCGGTCGGGGGCGTATCTGGATGGCTGGCGCGAACTGCTGGCTTTGCCCTTGGAAAAGTTACTTGCACTGATCCAAGAGGACAGTGAAACGATGCGGGCGATGCGGCAGTCGAGTCCGTTTGCCGGGGTGCTGCGTCCGAAGGAGCGATGGGAGATTTATGACGCGTTTGCAGTTGGAACACGTGATACGGGCGGCGGGGACGATATCCGATGATGACGATATTGTCGTGATTGGGAGCCAGTCGATTCTGGGTTCATTTCCCGACGCCGCGGCTGAATTGTTGGTGTCGCGCGAAGCGGATGTCTACCCTCGCAAGTATCCGGAGAGGGCCGAACTGATCGACGGCTCTATCGGGGAAGGCTCGCCTTTCGACCAGGCGTACGGTTACTATGCTCACGGCGTAGGACCAGAGACGGCGGTGTTGCCTAGCGGTTGGCAAGAGCGGCTGGTGGTGGTGTTCGGCCCGAATACGCGTTTGGTGCGGGGCTGGTGCCTGGAAGCGCATGATTTGGCGATTGCGAAACTGGTGGCGGGTCGGGAGAAGGATTTGGATTATGTCGGGGTGATGGGACGGCTTGAGATGGTGAGGGGCGAAGTGTTGGAGGCGCGGCTTGGCGCTACGGAGTTGGAGCCGTCCGTTCGGGCTTTGGTGGCGGGAAGAATCACTCGGCTGTTTGGGGAGCAGTGAGGTTGTGCATGGGTGGCATGATATCGTTTGTTCGTATGATCAAGGGCGTTTCGATGGTGCTTTTGCTGGCGAACGGACTTTTCGGGGAAGATCGATTCTTTGATTCGGCGGGGGTTCGGATTCGCTATATCGAGCAGGGGAGCGGCCCGGCCGTAGTCCTGCTGCATGGCTACGGCGGCAGTTTGCAGGCTTGGATTAACGCCGGGATTTTCGCGGATTTGGCAAAGGACCATCGGGTGATCGCGCTGGACCTGCGGGGGCATGGGATGAGCGGGAAGCCGATTGAAACAGCCTCCTATGGGGAACAGATGGGGCTTGACGTGATTGGCTTGATGGACCACTTGCAGATTCCGAAGGCGCATTTGGTGGGTTATTCGCAAGGAGCGAGGATTCTGGGAAAGTTGCTGGTGACGCATCCAGAACGATTTTTGACGGCGACGCTGGGCGGATCTCCTCCGCGGCTCGGGTATCCGGCGGAGGAGGTGGAACGGGGGGAGAGCGATGCGCGGAAGCAGAAGGACGCGGCGTTGGCGGCGGTGGCGCGGGGCCGGGCGAGCCAGGCGGTGACGGCGGCGCAGTTGGGGGCCGTGAAGGTGGCTACGCTGGCGATTGTGGGGCGCGAGGATCCGAGTTTGCCGGGGTTGCTGGACGTGAAGGCGGTGATGCCGGCGATGGGGGAGTTGCTCGTGTTGGAGGGGGCTAACCACGGCACGGCGATGAAGCGGGCAGAGTTCCTGGCAGCGGTGCGGAAACACATCCGGTAGCGAATGAAAGAGTTGCATCGGACGTTGGGCCTGCGGGACGTGACGCTGCTGGGCGTGGCGTGCATCGTGGGGACGCGATGGCTGGCGACGGCGGCCCATGCTGGGCCGGGGTCGGTGACGCTGTTTCTGTTGGCGGGTTTGTTTTTTGTGGTGCCGATGGCGCAGTCCGTAGGGGTGCTGGCGGGGCGGCGGCCGGATGCGGGCGGGCAGTATGTTTGGACGCGGGACGACTTCGGAGAGTGGCATGGATTTCTGGCGTTTTGGCTTTACTGGGTGGGGATTGCGAGTTGGTTGCCGAATGCGGCGATGGCTTACATCAGCATTGCGGCGTATGCAATTGACCCGACGTTGGTCGAGAACCGGACGGTGATTGTGGGGGCGTCGGTGGTGGCGATTTGGATGGGAGTGGGGGTGAATTTGGTGGGCGTTCGGGTGGGGCGGTGGAACCAGAATTTGGGCGGAGTGGCGACGTGGTTAATGGTGTGTTTGTTGTTGGGGACGGCTACCGTGGTGTACTTGCGGCAGGGGTCGGCGACACCTTTGAACTTGGCCCCGCCGATGGGTTTGGCGACGTTGAACTTTTGGTCGCAGATTGCGTTTGCGCTGACGGGGATTGAGTTGTTGGGGATGATGGGGGGCGAGATAAAAGATCCGGAGCGGACGATTGGACGGGCGGGATGGATGGCGGGGATGCTCTCGGTATTGATCTATAGCAGTGCGACTTTGGCGATGGTGGTGTTGCGGCGGCCGGAGGAGACGAGCGTGATGTTCGGGATGATGCAGGCGGCGCGGGCGGGGGCGGATGTCATGGGCTTAATTTGGCTGCCGGTGGTGTTTGGGGTGCTTTCGACGTGCACGATGTTGGGGCAGTTTGGGGGGTTGGTTTCGGCGACGGCTCGGCTATCGTATGCGGCGGCGAAGGATGGACTGTTGCCGACGGTTTTTGCG
The DNA here is from genome assembly GCA_025354525.1 of Acidobacteriota bacterium. GTDB lineage: Bacteria > Acidobacteriota > Terriglobia > Bryobacterales > Bryobacteraceae. The sequence goes on along the minus strand of JANXMS010000072.1, from coordinate 1,238 downwards.
CGGGTGCATCCGCGTTGGCGGACGCCGCATGTATCGATGGTGGCGCTGGCGGGGGACGGCGTTGCTGCTGGTGATGCAGTTGGGCGATTCGATGCGGGCGGCTTACCAGGAGCTGGTTTCGATGATGGTGCTGGGGAGTTTTACTCCGTTTCTGTACATTTTTCTGAGCGCTTGGAAGGCGGGGTTGCGAGTGGCACCGGTGTGCGGGATTGCGGTGACGGTGATCGCGCTTGTGTTTACGGCGCTGCCGATGGAGGACGTCGGCAGCGTTTGGTTGTTTGAGGCGAAGATTCTGGGGGGATCGTTGCTGCTGTTGGGGTTGGGGCGTTGGATCTTCAAGCGACAGCAATTACGGGCTGACCGAGGACTTCCCATCGGGGGGTGACGCCGAGGCCGGGTTGGGCGGAGGCGGCCAGACGGCCGTGCTGGCGTTGGGGCGCGCCTTCGGCGTTGCTGACGGTGACGTAGCTGTTGAAGTCGGTGGCGGTGAAGAGAAACTCTGGCGGGGTGCTGTGGGCGAGGTGGGCGATGGCGGCGGTGATGATGTCGCCACCCCAAGTATCTTCAATGGTCATGGCGATACCGAGCGAGACACAGAGATCGCGGATTTGGCGGGCTTTCGAGAGGCCGCCAACTTTGGAGATTTTTAGATTGATGACGTCCATGGCTTGATCGCCGACGCCGCGGAGGACAGCGCTGAGATCGTCGATGACTTCGTCGAGGACGAAGGGGCGGTCGGTGTGGCGGCGGACGGCGAGACATTCTTCATACGACAGGCAGGGCTGTTCGATGTAGACGTCGACGTCGCGAACGGCGTGGGCGATGCGGACGGCTTCGTGTTGGCGCCAGCCGGTGTTGGCGTCAGCGATGAGAACGTCGCCGGGTTGCATTTGGGCGGCGACGGCGCGGATGCGCTCGATGTCGACGTCGGGGTTGCCGCCGACCTTGAGCTGGAACTTGGTATAGCCTTGGGCGCGGTAGCCGGCGACGCTGGCGGCCATGAGGTCGGGGGCGTCCTGGGAGATGGCGCGGTAGAGGGGGAAGTCGGGGCCGTAGGTGCCGCCGAGGAGGGTGGCGACGGACTGGCCGGAGGCTTTGCCGAGGATGTCCCAACAGGCCATATCGATGGCCGACTTGACATACGCATGGCCTTTCAGTGCCGCGTCCATTCGGACGTTAAGTTTGCCGAGTTCGAGCGGACTGAATCCGAGGAGGTGCGGACCGAGTTCCGCGATCCC
>JANXMS010000070.1 GCA_025354525.1 Acidobacteriota bacterium | reverse complement strand
ACGACAATTACATTTGCAGCACCTTCAGCAGGTGTTTTGATGTGAATTCGACAGATGCCGCTGGGCGTTGGTTGAGATGGGGCTTTGCCCCAAGCCCCAGGATTTAGCGCATTGTGCCATCCCAGGTGGGCTACGAGACCGCCGACAGTGGGCATGAAGCCACGGGAGCACCCTCCGCCGGTGGCAAGTCGGCTTTGGTAGTTGTCGTTTCGGCCGTTTCTAATTGTCGCCAAACACGGGAGCTATTGGAATAGCTTTACCTTTGCGCCTTATGGGCTGGGGAACGGTTGGGAATTGGCTTCGAGCTTGTACGAGGTTTCGCGACCAATGAGTCCGGAGTTGGCGTGCGCCATCTGGTGCGGGGGGATTGGGCGTTCTAAGCGTGTTTCGGTGGGGAGCGAGGTGGTGTAGGCGGAAGGGACGTTTGAGACGAAGGACGGGGGTATCGGATGAGTTGGGGACTTTCGAGTTTCGCGGTTTGGCCCCGGGGCGGTATGACGCCACGGTGAGTTTTCAATCGGTCATTCGGCGGCGGGTACAGGCGGGTTCTAAGAAGGTGGACGAGTCGAGGAACATCTGGTTGGGAATGGCGAGTTCCCAACCAGTGTCGTTCGAGTTGCTCTAAAAGTTCAGGCGGAGCATGAACTGGAGTTGGCGGGAGGTGCCGGTGCCGGTGGCACCGTCGTTGGCGGTGGTTAGGATGCGGCCGATGGTGGGCGTCGAGATGTTATTGACGGGATTGCCGAACTGGGCGCGGTTGAACAGGTTGAACATCTCGGTGCGGAAATCGAGGGCAATGCGTTCGGTGAGACGGAACTGTTTGGCGATGCCGAGGTCGGCTTGCCAGAGGCCGGGGCCCCGGAAGCGGTTGCGGCCGGCGTTGCCGTATGTGCCAGCGGCGGGAATGCCGAAGGCGGTCGGGTTGAGCCACTGATTGGCGGAGGGGTTGGCGACGTAAGGATTGCCGCCGAGGTAGTTGGCGCGCTGGGTTTGAGCTTGGCCGGAGGGGACGACCGCGGCGGCGCGGTTGACAAGGACGGTGAAGGGGCGACCGGTGCGCGTCGTGAAGATGCCGGAGAGGTCCCAGCCGCCGTACCAGCGTTTGCGAGCGAAGGGAAGCTGGTAGACCGTGTTCGCGGTGAAGGTGTGGCGGATGTCGTAGTCAGCGTCGCCGCGGTCGCAGGCGCGGCAGGTGACATCCTGAATTTGGCCGCCTTCGCCGGAGCCGGCGTTGTCAGAGATGGCATGGCCCCACATGTATTGGGCTTGCAAGAGCAAGCCTTTCGAGAAGGAACGGATCAGCGAAGATTGGAGCCCGTTGAAGCTGGTGTTCCCGTCGAAGCGCTTTTCGTCGATTTGGTTGAACGTGGAGAGCGGGCGACGACGGGTGAGGGGGTCGAGGGTGTTGACGTAGGTGCGGGTGAGCTGATTGCGACCGACGTTGCCGACGTAGGCGACCTGACCGACCAGGCTGAAGGCGAGTTGCTGTTGGACGGAGAGAGTCCATTGCATCGACTCCGGTTCCTTACGGTCGCGCTGGACGCTGCGCGGGGTTTGACCTTGGGAGCGCAGTTGGCCGAGGAAGGGGGTGGGGGGGAAGCTGAGCCCGGGCGCGTCGGCAGCCGAGAGAGAGAGGTTCTCGGGTAGGCTGTCGATGGCGGCGGTGACGTCGTCATTCTGGCCGGGGCCGATGTAGCGACCGAAGCCGGTGCGGATGACCGTACGGCCGTTAAGGGCTTTGGGCGACCAGGCGAGCGAGATGCGGGGCTGGATGTTGTCTCGGTCCGGGAAGAACCAGGGGGTGCCGGCGGGGCAGAAGCCTTGGCAGCGGACGAAATCGAAGACGCGACCGCGACCGACGACATCCTTCGAGACGGTGTAGTACTCGTAGCGGAGGCCGAGATTGAGGGTGAGTTGGGGGCTGAAGCGGATTTCGTCTTGGAAGTAGCCGGAGAAGAAGGTGCGGCGTACGCCGACGGTATCAAGGCGGGCGCTCAGGGTGACGCGGTCGAGGGCGTTGCGCTGAAAGGCGTCGAGGCTGGCGAAGGCGAGGGAGGTGGCGGTGCCGTTGCCGACGTTGAGGTGGATGCGGCGGATTTCGCCACCGAGTTTGATTGTGTGGCGACCGCGGATCCAGGATAGGTTGTCGACGATGGAGTAGGTGCTGGGTTTTTCGATGATGTAGCTGGTGGCTTGGGTCGAGCTAAAGCCGGGGATGGCGACGCCTTCGGGGAGACGGCCGACGTCGTTGCGGGTAAGAGCAGAACGGTTAAAGCCTAGTTTCGTCTCGTTGACCAGGTTCGTGCTCCAGATCTGCTGCCATTGGGTGGTGACGTTGGTGGGGCGGATGTTGGAATCGCGCGTTTCGAGCAGGCCGTTGCGGATTTCGCTGATGAGGCCGTCAGTCATGGCGAAGCGGAAGAAGAGGCTGTGTTTGTCGTTGATGCGCTGGTCGATGCGGGCCATGCCGCTGTGTTCGTTGCGGCGTTCGGGGGTAGTGGCGAAGAGGCGGTCGACGTTGGCATTGGGGCCGGGAGCATTGCCGACGGGGAAGGCGTTGATGATGCCGCGGAGAGCTTGGGGCGTAACGGCGCGGAAGCTGGCGCTGGGGACGAGGCCGTCGACGCGAGAGATGCTGAGGCGCTGGAGAAGGCCTTCGTAGTTGGCGAAGAAGAACGTCTTGTTCTTAACGATGGGTCCGCCGAGGTTGGCACCGAACTGGTTCAGCCGAAAGGGTGGTGGGTTCGTTCCGTCAAAAGGGCGGCGGGCGTCGAGGGCGCTGTTGCGGAGGAATTCGTACATCGAGCCGTGGAATTGGTTGGTCCCGGTTTTCGAGACGAGGTTGATTTGGGCCCCGCCGCCGACGCCGCCTTCGGCGGTGAAGGGGAGGGAGTTGACGCGGAATTCGGCGATGGAATCTGTGGAGATGACGAGGCGAAGGTTGCCCTCCTGGCGGGGGTCTTTGATGCCGGTGGCGTCGACGCCGTCGAAGGTCCAATTGTTATCGTCGCGGGGGCGACCGAAGAAGCGGATGGAATTTTGGTTGCCTTCGCCGACGTTGACGGCTCCGGGGGCGAGGGCCATGAGGGAGGCCCAGTGGCGGCCGTTGAGGGGGATGTTTTTGATTTGCTGTTCGCCGATAACGGTTCCGATTTCGGCGCTGGTCTGTTCAAGGGGGGTGGCGGCGGCGTTGACTTCGACGGCGGTGGAGACGGCACCGACTTGGAGTTGAGCGTCGAGGACGCGGGATTGGCCGACGGCGAGGGTTACGGCGTCGAAGCGGGCGGTGGAGAAACCGTTGAGAGCGACGGAGACGGTGTAGGTTCCGATGGGGAGGCCGGGGAGTTGGTAGGTGCCGTTGGCGGCGGATTTGACTTCGCGTCTGAAGCCGTTGGCGGGCGATTCGAGAGTGATAGAAGCGCTGGAGAGGACAGCGCTGGATGGATCGGTGACGACGCCGGAGAGGGTGGCGCGGTCGACTTGGGCCAGCAGGGTGGCACCAACGAATGCGGATAGGGCGGCTAGACGATAGAAATGAAGCATCTATGCCCAGTTTAGGGATCCCCTAGTTACAATCGGATGTCAACTTGGTAACAAGACTTTGACAGTTTCGAGGAGGGCGGCGGTGATTTTCAGGGCTACGGCTTTCCCTTTTTCGCCGACTTCGCCAACCGGGCCGACGCAACTGGGGCAGCCGGATTCGCACGGACAGGCGGCGATGAGGTCGGCGGCGGTTTGCACGAGCCGGGCTTGCTGGCGGAAGAGGGGTTCGCTGCCGCCCATGCCGCCGGGATAGTTGTCGTAGAGATAGAGATTGGGCTCCCATTCGCGGAGGCCGCCGGTTGCGTCCTCGGTGAGGGTGACGGAGAGGTCGCGCGGGTCGCACATGAGGAGCAGGGCGGCGACGGCGCGGAGGGCGTTGCCGAGGCCGACGAGGCCGTTTTGCCTTTCGGTGGGGGTGAATTCTGGGAAACGGGCGAGGAAGACGGCGGGGAAATGGAGCCAGAAGGAGGTGGTGTGCATTTCCTGCTCGGGCATGGAGAGGTTGCCGGCACCGATGTTTTCGAGGGTATAGAACTTTATCTTCTTAAAGCCGACGATTTGGCGGTTGAGGCGGACTTCGCCCCAGCGGGCGTGGTTTAGGGTATCGAATTCGGTGAGTATTTTTACCTGGGTGTAGTCGATGGCGTCGGTGAAATAGTCGCATTCGACGGCGCGGACATACGCTTTGCGGCCGACGTAATCGAATTTTTCGACCTGGAACTGGCGAGCGTCGTGGAGATAGATAGCTTTTTCGTGAAGCGTGGTGAGGGCGGAGGGGAAGTCGACTTCGGCGATGACCTGGTTCTGGCCGGTGACGTCGATGACGATGAAGTTATCGCTGGTGACGGCGCGGAGGGAGACGGCGTCGGCGGGGTAGGTGTCGGAGGTCCAATGCCAGGTTTCGCCGGAGTGGTGGAGGAGGCCCAACTCTTCGAGGAAGCGGCAAAGTTCGGCGGTTTCGAGCGTGCCGAACTTTTCGCCGTCGCGGATGGGGAGTTCGAAGGCGGCGCACTTCATGTGGCTGAGGAGGATCTCGAGGTTGTTCGGGTTGATGTGGGCTGACTCCGGGGGTCGACCGAAGAAGTATTCCGGATGTTCGATGATGTACTGATCGAGGGGGGCGCTGGAGGCGACGAGGACGGCCATGGAGAGGCGGCCTCGGCGACCGGCGCGGCCGGCGCGTTGCCAGGTGGAGGCGATGGTGCCGGGGTAGCCGGCCATGACGATGGCATCAAGGGAGCCGATGTCGACGCCGAGTTCGAGGGCGTTGGTGGCGACGACGCCTTTGACTTCGCCGCTGCGGATTTGGCGTTCGATTTCGCGGCGTTCGCGGGGGAGGTAGCCGCCGCGGTAGCCGCTGATTTTGCCGCGGAGGGCGGGGAGTTTTTCGGCGGCGTCCTTAAGATAGGTCGTGAGAACTTCGGTGGCGAGGCGGTTGTTCGTGAAGACGAGGGTTTGCTGGCCGCGGTCGAGGAATTCGAGGGCGATGCGGCGGGTTTCGTGGAGGTAGCTGCGGCGGATGCCGAGTTCGCGATTGACGACGGGAGGATTGTAGAAAACGAAGTACTTTTCGGCTTGCGGGGCACCGTTTTGATCGACGAGGGAAAAGGGCCGCTCGCAGAGGGCTTCGGCGAGTTCGCGGGGGTTGGCGATGGTGGCCGAGCAGCAGACGAATTGGGGGGTGGAGCCGTAGAATTCGCAAATGCGGCGGAGGCGGCGAAGGATGTTGCCGAGGTGGGAGCCGTAGACGCCGCGGTAGTAATGGAGTTCGTCGATGACGAAGTAGCGGAGGTTTTCGAAGGCTTTGGCCCATTTGGTGTGATGGGGAAGGATGCCGCTGTGGAGCATGTCGGGATTGGTGAAGACGACGTTAGCGCGTTCGCGGATGGCGCGGCGGGCGTCGGAGGGGGTGTCGCCGTCGTAGGTAAAGGCTTTGATGGGCAGGCCCATGGCGTCGACGGTTTTCTGGAATTCTTGGAGTTGGTCTTCGGCGAGGGCTTTGGTGGGGAAGAGGTACATGGCTCGAGCGCCGGGTTCGAGGACGAGGCGGTTGAGCACGGGGAGGTTGTAGCAGAGGGTTTTGCCGGAGGCGGTGGGGGTGACGACGACGACGTTCCGGCCGGCCTCGACGTGGGAGAAGGCTTCGGCTTGATGGGAGTATAGTTCGCGGATGCCGCGTCTCACGAGGGCTTGGGAAAGTTCCGGAGTGACGGTTTCCGGGATGGGGGCGAGGACCGGATCCTTGGCTAACTGGTGTTGGATCGAACGGATAGGGGAGTTTTCGGCCTCCATCCACTCCTGAAAGCGAACCACCGCCCCGTCTAGGCCGGTGGGGCGGTTGAGGGAGGCGGTGGGATCAGGGAAGCCTAGAGTTAAGTTCATGGGGCGTGGTTTCGCTTAAGTTTCGCCGAAACTGTGGCCCAATACAAGTAAGTTATTTGCTACGAATATATTCGTAGCGTTCAAGCGTGGCCGCGATGGAGAACGGCCGACGGCCCGTCGCTTGTTCGGAGGCTCGGACGCCTTGGCTACGGATCACTTTTCCCATGCAGCGGAGTCGGACTGAGGCACCTGAGGCAGCGCTGGGAAGCGTGACTAGGTATTCAATGGGATCGCCGATGGGCATTTGAGCTTCCGACGTGAATAGGACGCCGCCGGAGCTCATGTTCCGCGTCTCGCCCGATCGCGAGACAGGCTCGCTCCCGGTGCGTACCAGTTCGACGGGCAACTGGATTTCGAATCTTTTGGTTTTGCGTTGTTCGCTCACGACTTCTACAGACTAAGGCTTCTTGCCTAGACTGGTCAATAGAACTAGGCCTATCACCTTACTACTTTCGGTTCAGTACTCGAATAGGATTTCCCCGAAAGGGCGAAGGAAACTTTGGTTGATGGCTCGGTTGGTACACTAGGAGGGGGCTTCACTTTTGCGCGCAATCCTTCGAATCGCTTCCGGAATTGGCCTTGTTATCCTTGGCGTCGTCGGGTTAATTATGCCGATCATGCCGGGCTGGATTTTTTTAATTCCAGGGTTGGTGATATTGGCGGAGTACTTTCCTCCGGTAAAGCGGTTGGTGGATTGGGCTAAGGCCAAGATGGACAGGGTGAGAGGCACATGATTGACCGGATTACGGTTCACGGCGCTCGGCAGCACAATTTGCAGAACGTGAGTGTGGAGATTCCGCGAAACACTTTGACGGTGATTACCGGGCTTTCGGGAAGCGGGAAGAGTTCGCTGGCGTTTGACACGATCTATGCGGAGGGTCAGCGGCGGTATGTGGAGACGTTGTCGCCGTACGCGCGGCAGTTTCTGGATCAGATGGAACGGCCCGAGGTGGATTCGATTGATGGGCTATCGCCAGCGATTTCGATTGAGCAGAAGACCACAAATCGGAGTCCGCGGTCGACGGTGGGGACGGTAACGGAGATTTACGATTATCTTCGGTTGCTGTACAGTTCGATTGGGGTGCCGCATTGTCCGAATTGTGGGGTGCCGATTTCCGCGCAGTCGACGACGCAGATTCTTGAGCAGATCATGCAATTCAAGACGGAGGAGCGGTTGATGATAATGGCTCCGGTAGTGCGGGGTCGGAAGGGCGAGTATAAGAAAGATCTGGAGAAATATTTAAGGCAGGGGTTTGTGCGGGCGCGGGTGGACGGGGAGTTGCGGTCGCTCGAGGAGGACATTCCGCTGGATAAGCGGAAGAACCACTCGATTGACGTGGTGGTGGATCGGTTGCTCGTGAAGCCGGGGATTGAGAAGCGGCTGGAGGCTTCGATTGAGACGGCGATGAAGCTGGCCGATGGGTTGGTTATCGTCGCGATCGTGAACGGCGAAGAGCGGATGTACTCGAAGAAGTTGGCTTGCCCGGAGTGTGGGCTGAGCGTGCCACTGCCGGAGCCGCGTAGTTTTTCGTTTAATAGTCCGTTTGGGGCGTGTTCGGGGTGCAATGGGTTGGGGTCGAAGTGGAGTTTTGATCCGGACAAGGTGATGTTGGATCCGGGTCGGCCACTGCTGGAAGGCGGGTTGGGGGCGGCATCGGGGACGTCTGTGATGAACCACCGGCTGGAAGAGGTGGCCAAGCGGCTGAAGATTAATTTGGCGAAGCCGTTTGATCAGTTGCCGGCGGCAACGCAAAAGTTACTGATGTACGGGGGGGACAAGTTTCCGGGCATTTTGAAGATTCTGGACGGGATTTACGCGAGCGCTGGGCCGGGTTACGTTGAGTTACTCCTGCAGTATATGTCGCCGACGCTCTGTACGGAGTGCAAGGGGTTGCGGCTGAAGCCGGCCTCGTTGGCGGTGCGAGTGAAGGATATCTCAATTGCCGAGCTGAGCGCGATGCCGGTGGGGCGGGCGCTGGAGACGGCTAAAGCGTGGCGTTTGGGGGAGCGGGAGACGCTGATCGCCGGTAGGCTGCGGGAGGAGATTCAGAATCGGTTGGAGTTTTTGTTGGCGGTGGGGCTGGACTATCTGAGCTTGCATCGTTCGGCGGCGACGCTATCGGGCGGGGAGGCGCAGCGGATTCGGTTGGCGACGCAGATCGGGTCGAAGTTGCGGGGCGTTTTGTATGTGTTGGATGAACCGTCGATTGGGCTGCACCCGCGGGATAACGACCGCTTGTTGGATACGCTGTTCAAACTAAGGGACTTAGGAAACACCGTTTTGGTGGTTGAGCACGATGAGGATACGATTCGGCGAGCGGACTACGTGATCGACCTAGGCCCCGGGGCAGGCCGGCTGGGCGGTTTTGTGGTGGCGGCGGGGACGGCGAAGCAGGTGGAGCGGAACAAGGCTTCGCTGACGGGGCAGTATTTGAGTGGGAAGCGGTCGATTGCGGTGCCGTCGGTGCGGCGGCCTGGAAGCGGTAAGCGGATCGTGGTGGAAGGGGCGCGGGAGCACAACCTGAAGGACGTGACGCTCGAGATTCCGCTGGGGACATTGACGGTAATTACGGGAGTTAGTGGGTCGGGTAAGTCGACGCTGATTAACGACATTTTGTATCGTGCGTTGGCGAAGGAAGTATATGGTTCGCGGGCGGAGCCGGGGGCGCATGCGCGGATCCTGGGTTTCGAGCATATCGACAAAGTGATTGAGATTGATCAATCGCCGATAGGACGGACGCCGCGGTCGAATCCGGCCACTTACACTGGACTATTTGCACCGATTCGTGACCTGTTCGCGATGCTACCGGACTCGAAGGAGCGCGGCTACAAGCCGGGCCGGTTCAGCTTCAACGTAAAGGGCGGGCGATGTGAGGCTTGTCAGGGTGACGGGTTGAAGCGGATCGAGATGAACTTCCTGCCGGATGTGTACGTGACATGCGACGTTTGCCGGGGGAAGCGGTACAACTCCGAGACGCTGGCGGTGAAGTACAAAAACTATTCGATTGCGGACGTGCTGGCGGCGACGGTGGAGCAGGCGCTTCCGATTCTTGAAAACATCCCGACGATCAACGTGAAGCTGCAGACGTTGAACGACGTGGGGTTAGGCTACATCCATTTGGGGCAATCGTCGACGACGCTTTCGGGCGGCGAGGCGCAGCGGATCAAGCTAGCGAAAGAGTTGAGCAAGCGGCAGACGGGACGAACGCTGTATATACTGGACGAACCGACGACGGGGTTGCACTTTGAGGACGTCCAACGGTTGCTGGACGTGCTGAACAAGCTGGTGGATTTGGGGAACACGGTGGTGATTATTGAACACCATCTTGACATCATGAAGTCCGCGGATTGGATTGTAGATTTGGGGCCGGAGGGCGGGGAGCGAGGGGGGACGGTGGTGGTGGCCGGGACGCCGGAGCAGGTGATCCGCCATAAGAAGAGCTTTACGGCGCGGGCGCTGGAGAGGATTTTGAAGCCGTGATGGAAAGCACCGAGACGTCGCCCTTCTGGGGCTGGATCGACGTTGTGATTGCCTTGGGGGCGATGCTGCCAGCGATGCTTGTGTCCGGCGGGGCGGTATTTTTTACCTACTGGCTGGTGGGCGTGAAGCCAGCTGTAAAAGACATTGCGATGCCGACGCAACTGCTGTTTTATGGGCTGTGGGTAGCGTTGTTGTGGGGGGCGTTCCGATGGCGGCACGCGAAGCCGCTGTGGGCGAGTCTGGGGTTTGGACTGCCGCCGCAGTATTGGCGGTTTATGGCCTATGGACCGGCGTTGACGCTGTTTGTCGGGTTGGCTGGGTTCGTGTTGCAGGCCAAAGAGGTCAAGATGCCGTTGATCGATGAGCTTTTGGCGGACCCGGTGCAACGAATTTTGTTTTTCGTGTTTGCGGTGACGATTGGGCCGGTGTGTGAGGAACTTTTCTTTCGGGGGCTGGTGCTTCCGGTGGCAGCTCGGAGCATCGGCAAGGTGGCGGCGCTTATTTTGACCAGTGTTCCTTTTGCGTTGATCCACGGGCCGCAGTATTCGTGGAGCTGGCAGCATTTGTTGCTGCTGACGGTGGCGGGGTTGGTTTTTGGTGTGCTCCGGTTGCAGTCCGGCACGGCGGCGGCGACGCTGACCCACTGCACTTACAATCTTGCAATGTTTGGAGGCTTTTTCCTGAATGGTCGAAACAATTGAATGGACGGTTGATGGGGTGGTGATGATCGACCAGACGCGATTGCCGCGGGAGACGTTGTTTGTCACCTGCCGGACGTATCTGGAGGTGGCGGACGCGATCAAGACAATGATTATCCGTGGGGCACCGGCGATTGGGGTGGCGGCGGCGATGGGCGTGGCGATTGGCGTGGAGCGGAGCGACGACGATTTTGAGCTGATCTGTTCGACTTTGGCGGCGACGCGTCCGACGGCGGTGAACCTATTCTGGGGCATCGACCGGATGCGCCGGTTGCATGCAAGTTTGGCGGGACGGAGCCGGGCCGAGATGGTGGCGGCAATGGTGACCGAAGCGAAGCTTGTTAAGGATGAAGACGTCGCGATTTGCAAGGCGATCGGGGCGCATGGGGCGGCGCTGGTGCCGGACCATAAGACGGTGTTGACGCACTGTAACGCGGGGGCGTTGGCGACGGCGGGGTATGGCACGGCGTTGGGGGTGATAAGGGCGGCGGTGGCGGCGGGCAAGACGATTGACGTGTTTGCGGATGAGACGCGGCCGTTTCTGCAGGGCGCTCGGCTGACGGCGTGGGAGCTACAGCAGGACGGGATTCCGACGACGCTGATTACGGACAACATGGCGGGGCATTTTCTGAAGTCGGGCCGGATTGGGTGTGTGGTGGTGGGGGCGGATCGGATTGCGGCAAATGGGGACGTGGCGAACAAGATCGGGACGTACAGTGTGGCGGTGTTGGCGAAGGAGAACGGGGTGCCGTTTTACGTGGCCGCTCCGATTTCGACGCTGGATTTGACGTTGGCGGATGGGAGCTTGATTCCGATTGAAGAGCGGTCTTCGAAGGAAGTGACGGAGGTGTATGGGGTGCCGGTGGCGCCGGAGGGGATTGCGGTGTTGAACCCTGCTTTTGACGTGACGCCGCATCGATATGTGGTGGGGATTATTACGGAGAAGGGCGTGGCGTATCCGCCGTTCGTTGAGTCATTGCGAACGCTGGCGGGCAGTTGAAATGCCGGTTCCGGCTCGTCCTTGAAGAGGCCTATAGCTGATTGCCGTTTCGGTTATCCATACTATCTTTGGCGTGGTGATGTTTTCTGAATCCTTTGCCGGAATTGTTCGGCGAGGGATTTTCAATACGGTTGGTACGGACGCGTTTACGGCGGCGGTAGCTTGGTTTCTGCTGTCGATTGGCGAGTTAGAGAAGGCACCCTCACGACGGCTTCCCCGCTCGCTCGGGTGGGCGCTGTGTTTTGTGATTTTGATTGGAGTCGTGCTGATGCCTGTGTCGGGTTTTTGGCTGGCGCTGCCGCCTACGGTGTCGTTGGCTTTGGGGAGGAGTTCGTGAAGTTCCTTATCGGTTTCCTGACTCTTTTCCTGGACGGTGCCGCCGCTGCCGATCTTGAGATGGCGTTGGAGTATCGCTTAACGAGTGTCGTGGTTCACTTTCGGAACGCCAGCGTCGCGCCGATCGCATTTGCGGTGGGAGGGCGGACGGGATTGGGCTCAATGTACAGTATTGCGTTTACGGGTTCTAGCGCGGGTGGAAAGGCGTGTAAGGTGATCGACACGACGGTGGGACATGTGGCGGGTTACCTGTCACCGATTATTCTGCGGATCGCCGCGGGTTCGGTCGCGAGCATATCGATTGAGCGCAAACACCTGATCTGCCTTCCGTCGGGGGGCTGGTCGAAGCTTGAGGCTACGTTTACGGCGACGGCCGCGAGCAACTCTTGGGCCGGGGTTCCGGCGGGCTGGACCGGGACAGCGACGAGTCGCTGAAACGCGAAAGGCCCCGGACTTGCGTCCGGGGCCTTTCGCGTCGCCGTTAT
>JANXMS010000059.1 GCA_025354525.1 Acidobacteriota bacterium | reverse complement strand
TTGGAGCACCATGACTACGCAGGCATGGTGCACGGGTTTGCGTTGATGACGGGCGAGTTTGCCCAGGCGCGGGAGGCGGTGGCGAGTGCGGCCGCCGCGCTACAGATCGCCTTTGCCGGGCGCTAGGCTGCGATTTAGGGTCGCTTCCTCCGACGTAACTGGTGAGGGCGAAGGTGGATCCGCCGCGGGTGAAGAACTCGACTTTCGCCGATTTTGGAGCACCATGACTACGCAGGCATGGTGCACGGGTTTGCGTTGATGACGGGCGAGTTTGCCCAGGCGCGGGAGGCGGTGGCGAGTGCGGCCGCCGCGCTACACATCGCCTTCGCCGGGCGCCAGGAACAGGTTTTGTTCCAGGCCGTGCTGCTTCTCGTAGAGGTCGCGGTAGCGGCCGTCGATGGCCAGCAGCTCGGAGTGGGTTCCGCGTTCGACGATCTCCCCGGCTTCGACCACGAGAATTTGATCTGCCTTGCGAATCGTGGACAACCGATGGGCGATGACGAAGGTGGTCCGGCCCTTCATCAGGAAATTTAGCGCCTCCTGAATGAGCGCTTCGCTTTCGCTATCCAGCGAACTGGTGGCTTCGTCGAGGATTAGAATTCGCGGGTCGGCCAGAATGGCGCGGGCAATCGACACCCGTTGGCGTTGGCCCCCGGAGAGTTTCACGCCGCGTTCACCGACGATGGTCTCGTACTTTTCAGGAAACTTTTCGCAGAATTCATCGACACGGGCCATCTTGACGGCGCGCATGACATCTTCGTCGGAGGCACCGGGTTTCGAGAACGCGATGTTTTCTCGGACGGTGCCGTCGAACAGGAATGTCTCTTGGAGGACAACGCCGATTTGCGTTCTATAGCTCGATAAGACAGCCGTCGAAAGGTCGACCCCGTCGATGGTGACTCGCCCCGAGTTCGGCACATAGAAGGCGGCAATAAGGCCGATGGTGGTGGATTTTCCGGAGCCGGAGGAGCCGACGAGGGCCGTCATCGTACCAGGCGAGGAGACAAAGTCAACGTGCTGGAGAACCGGCTTATTCTCTTCGTATTGAAACGTCACGTCTTCGAAGCGGACTTCGCCTTTGATCGGTCCGAGGGCGACGGTGCGGCGCGGGTCATCCTGCTCGCGGGGTTCGTTCAGAATCTCGCGGGTTCGTTCGAGGCCGGCCATGGCTTCAGTCAACTGAGTGCCGATGTTGACGATTTGAAAGACCGGCGCGATTAAAAAAGCCAGGAAGGCGGTGAACGTGACAAAGCCGCCGAGCGTGATGGAGCCGTCGATGATCTGGCGGGAACCCATCCACATGACGAGGGCACCGACGATGCCCATGAGTAGGGTGGCCGAAAGCGAGAGGATAGAAACGCCGCTGAGCGATTGGAGGATGTTGTTCAGCAGGCGGTCGGCACCTTTGCGGAAGACCTGTTCTTCGCGCTCTTCGGCGTGGTAGCCCTTGATGACGCGCGCACCGCCGAGGGACTCGGTGAGGCGGCCGGTGACTTCGCTTTGGATAACGCCGCGATCCCGGAAGCCAGGACGGAGTTTCTTAAACGCATTGTGCAGAACGCCCGTGAAAACGAGCACGACGGCCAGCGCGACGAGGGTCATTTTTGTGCTGATCGACAGGAGGACGAACAGGGAGAGACCGGCGGTGAGGAGTCCGCCGACAAGTTCGACGAGGCCGGTGCCGACCAGATTCCGAACGCCTTCGACGTCGTTCATGATGCGGGATACGAGGGCTCCGGATTTGTGGGAGTCGAAGTAGCTGATGGGCAGGCGGCCGACGTGAGCTTGGACTTTGGCCCGCATTTCGGCGATGAGGCGTTGGGCTGCTTTTGAGAGAAGTTGGGTGAGTGAATACGAGGTGGCCGCTTGAATCGCGGTGGCCAGGAAGACGGCCGCGATGAGCGGTTCGAGCATTTCGTACTGCTTCTTCCCGAGGATATCGTCGATCAGAAAGCGAGTGGACGCGGGCAGAACAAGCCCGGCGGTACGGCTGATCACGATGAGAACTAAGCCGAGGGCCAGCGCGGCTCGGCGGGGCTTGATGAGCGCCCAGACGTCGGGCCAAAGTACGCGGAGGCGGGCCGGAGTCGGCTTTTTTGAAGCGGGTTGCATTAGCGATTTGATCCTCTAAGGGAAAGTTTAGCGGACGGGTGCAAGTATTTTAGTCCTTTTCGGGATATTCTAAAAGGAGGTACCTTGATGAAAGTTTTTCAGTTTGTTGGACTTAGCACTGCCGTACTTTTTTCTGCATTGCTTGTGAACGGCCAAACGCCGACCCCGAAAAAGGCGGCCCCCGCGCCAGCCAAACCGGCAGTGACTGCCGAGAAGCCCGTCCCGGCGGCAGCCCCCAAGCCCGCGGCAGCGGTGGCTCCGAAGCCGGCTGCGGCAGCCAAGCCCGCCGTGGCGGCGAATGCGAGCGACCCGGTTGTGATCCAGATTGGTTCCGCGAAGGTGACCAAGAGCGAGTATGAAGGATTTCTCGCCGGATTGCCGGAGCAGATCAAGAGCCAGGCGTCTGGCCCGAACAAGAGGAAGGTAGCCGAGCAGTACGCCGAATTGAAAATGATGGCTATGGAAGCCCGGAAGCGGAAGATGGATCAGGATCCGAAGACGAAGGCCCAGATGGCGTTCCAGATAGACCAGATGCTGGCGTCTTCGCTGTTCAAAGATATTTCGGACAAAGTGAAGATCGACGAAGCGGAGATAACATCAGCGTACGAGAAGACGAAGGGCGAGGCCGAGGAAGTGAAGGCCAAGCACATACTGATTCGTTTTGAAGGTTCGCGCGTTCCGTTGCGGGAGGGCCAGAAGGAGCTGAAGAAAGAAGAGTCGCTGGCGAAGGCAAAAGATTTGAAGGCCAAGCTTGACGGCGGTGGCGACTTTGCCGCGTTGGCCAAGGCTGAGAGCGACGACGCTGGTTCCGGTGCTGCGGGCGGCGATTTGGGTTTCTTTGCCAAGGGCCAGATGGTTCCGCAGTTTGAACAGGCGGCGTTCTCGCAGCCGATCGGGAAGGTGGGAGAGCCGGTGGAGAGCCCGTTTGGCTACCACTTGATTCTGGTGGAAGAGCGTCGGTCGAAGGGGCTCGAAGATGTTCGCAAGACCATCGAAGAAAAGCTGCGGCCGGAGATCGCAAAGAAGCAGGTGGACGCGATCAAGCTGCTAACTCCTATCGTGATTGACGAGACTTACTTCGGCAAATAGTCGGTATATCCCTGGGCTCCCGGCGTGTAGAAAGTTGACGCGTCGGGAGTGGCCAGGGAAGAGCCGGAGGCGAAACGGGCGGGGAGACCGGGGTTGGCGATGAAGGTGGTGCCGAATACGGCGGCGTCGGCTTGGCCGGAAGCGAGTAAGGCGGTGGCGGATTCTTTAGTGAGCCCGGCACCGGCGAGATAGGGACCGGGGAAGAGGGGCCGGAGTACGGCGTGGAAGTCCGGGGTAGGGGCCGTCTGCGCGACGTGGGGATACGCCAGTCCGAGGCCGTTGATGGCGCTTACAAGCGTTGCATAAGTCTCGATGGGCTTGTTCGTCGGTCAAGTCGTTGAACGGCATGGCGGGGCTGATTTTGATGGCAACCTTGTTGGCACCCGCAACTGAGGCCATAGCCGTGAGCGCTTCGACGACGAAACGGATGCGGTTCACAGCGGAGCCACCGGATTGGTCGGTGCGGTGATTCGAGCTTGAGGAGAGGAACTGCATCGGCTGGTAGCCGGAGGCGGCGTGGAACTCAACTCCGTCCAAGCCAGCGGCGAAGGCGTTGACGGTGGCTTGGCGGAACTCCTGAATGATGCCAGGGATCTCGTCGGTTTCGAGCGCGCGGGGCGTTTCGAGGGGGACCATGCCGACGCCGTCGATCCAGGTTTTGACGTTGGGGGGAATCGCCGAAGGGGCAACGGCTTGAGCGCCGCCGGGGAGCAACTGGGGATGGGCGATGCGGCCGCAGTGCATAATCTGCAGGAAGATGTGGCCGCCGGGAGCATGGACCTCGTCAGTGACGAGTTTCCGGCCGACGATTTGTTCGGGCGAGTAGATGCCGGGGATCCGGACGTAGCCTTCGCCCATGGCGGATGACCCGGCGCACAAGCCACCATCATCTTCTCGCTCCGCCAGTCAATCACGGTCACTTCCGGTGTCGGCTCGGGATACGACACGAGGCCCAGATCGGCCTGGTCCGTCCCCACCGTTTCGTATACCCGTTCCGGTCGTAGATAGTACACCCGCGGCACCGCTTCGGGCCACCGTCTCGCGAACTCCGCCTCCAGCCTACCGAGTAAATCGATGCGACCCGCACCGTCCCTTCCATGATGAGGAGCCCGGCGGAGGCGGGCTGGGTGTAGTGGGTGGCAGTGAGTTCGCCGATGACGCCATCGGTATTAGCACGGCTGCGGGTCATGGGGGCCATGACGCTGCGATTGGGGATCGAGGAGTCCCGAGCGAACGCGAATCAAAAAGAGTCGGCATAAGGTTGCTGGCCTTAGGATGCAACGGGTAGAGGCAAGGGTGCGGCTACCGTTCTTTGAGGGCGGGCGGCAGGCTGGTGGTGAACTCGAAGAGTTGGTTGCCACAGAGGACGCGGAGCAGACCGGGCGGGATCGGTTTGCCGCCGGTGTTGAAGAACAGGGCGCCGTCGGTGGTTTCTCCGGGGACGAGTTTGATTTGGACGAAGGCGATGGCGGAGGCTGCGGCCGCAGCTTTCAACTTGGCGGATTCGACTTCGGCGAGAGCGGCGCGGCGGCGGGATTCGTAACCGGTTGAGGAGCGGAGTTGGGAGAGGCCGTAGAGGCTGGTTTCGTAAGCGCCGACGAGGCCAACGACGTCGTCGCGGCGGGCTTTGGTGAGGAGTTCCTTCACGACGATGCGCGGGGCGACGGGGGTAATGCCGGGGCCCGCGGTGGGCGTCCAAGTGAAATCTTCCGGACGGATGATGACGGGCAGTTTGGTGCCGTTGGAGACGGCGACTTGGAGGGTGGCGTACTCGCGAACGGTAGCGGGCAGATGGGCGTACATGATGGTGACGCCGTTCTTGGTCAGAGTTTGGTAGCGCAGGCCGCCGGATTCGAACTCGATCACCTGGGCGGATAGGCACCGCGCGGCGAGCAGGAGAACCGAGATGGCGGCAAAGCGCATTACTCTTATTATGCGCTGCTGCGGCGCTTTCGGTTACCGGAAAGACGCAATTGCTGACGCCTTACTTCGGTTCGCTGTGCTTGCGAGAGCGTCCGCCAATCGATTCCGGCCTCGGCGGCGAAGAGGGCATAGCCGGGGTTTCGATTATTGGCGTCGGGGAAATGTAAGACCAACGTCTCCCAAACGGTGGCCCACCCTTGTGCCGAGAGTTCGTCCAGGGTGGTGATGTCGACGGCACGGAGCTTTGCTGTCGAGACAGGTGCCAGATTCAGCGCCCGTTCGATCGGGGTCATGCCTCGAGCGGAGGAAGCTCGAAATAGAGATCCGGTTGGGCGAGGACTTCGCCTTGCTCGATATCGGACTCGATGAGTCGGAGGACGGCCTTGGTGCCATCGAGAAAGACGTGGGGTTCCCCGGGAAGTGCGGACGTAAACCGAAGGGGATCTCCCGGCATCCAGATTTCTCCGTCAAAATCGACGAAGGGACGCCTGCATTGCAGCAAGCCGCGTTGGGCGTAATCACTCAGGCCGGGCATCGAAGGGGAGCTCAAAATAACGTTCGGGATAAAGCAGGATCGCGGCGTGAACCGGGTTCTGCTCGTCGAGGTGAAGGACGGGGCCGGAGTGGCCTTGGAAGAGGTGGATCATCTGGCTTTGGTCGCGTTCGTGGACGGCCCAAAGGATCTGGTCGCCCGCGCGATATGTTCGCCCATCGAGATCGGCGAATTCCGCCGTGACGGGGAGCGCCGGGCCGTTGGTGTACCAAGCGAGACGTGGC
>JANXMS010000615.1 GCA_025354525.1 Acidobacteriota bacterium | reverse complement strand
GGCGGTCTCGACGAATGAGCCGAGGTCGATGCCGCTGGTTTGGCCGTCGGCGGTGACGACGACCGCGCCAGACGAGCTTTGGTTCAAGGAACTGAGCGGTCTCGAAGAATGAGCCGAGGTCGATGCCGCTGGTTTGGCCGTCGGCGGTGACGACGACCGCTCCAGACGAGCTTTGGTTAGGGAAGGGGTCAGGCCCCGTTAATCACTTTCAGGTTTCGGAACTGAGCGGTCTCGAAGAATGAGCCGAGGCCGATTTTTCCCGATTTGAGGCTGAGGTCGATGCCGCGCAGGGCACCGGTGGTTTGGCCATCGACGGTGACGACGACCTCGCCGGTTTGACCGGACCAGACGAGCTTTACTTTGTGCCAGTTCGTGTCGGGGAGGCCGCCGGGGCCCTCCGGGGGGCTGATGCGGACGCGGTCTCCGCCGTAGACGTGAAAGATGCCGTTGTGAACGGGCTGTTTGGACGGGGCGTCGACCGAAAGATGGGCGTAGTTGAAGTGGGCGTCGTCCTGATAGGCGTAGACGATGATCAACGAACCTTGCAGGCGGCGGACTTCGACTTCGACGGTGACCTTTTCAAAGGGACCGGCATCGAGAAGGGCGAACTGTTTCGGGCGACGCGGCGCAGTTTGGGGCCGGGCGACGGTTAGGCCCATGATGCCATCGACCTCTTCCCAATCGGCGGCGATGGGGACGGACCATTTTTGGCCCAGCGCCTGAACTTTTTCATCGGCCCAGAGGGAGCCGACCAACAGGAGGGGGATGAGTAGCCGATGCATAATTCTGTCTCCTAGGGTAGCGGAACCACGGGCAGGACGATGTGCGACCCGTGAAAAACGGTATTCTTGCCGGCGTGTGGAGCCCGGGCAAATTGGGGGAAGTTGCTCGACGTGATGTCGACGCGGATGCGATGGCCGGTCAAGAAGACGTTGGCGGTGCCGACGAGGTCGACCTCGCATTCCGGGCCGGTGCAGCGAAGCATTCCTTCGGCGATGTTGTAGGCCGCGCCGTCCTCATGGACGTCGATCAGCTTGACCATCCAGTGCATGTCCGGGGCGGTGGTCGAGACCATCAGCTTCATTTTGACGGGGCCGGCGATGGCAAACCGCCTGGGAAGCGGGATGCCGGTGTAGCTGAGGACGTCGGGGCGCTTTTCGAGGGGCCGCTGGTCCATGGGGCCGGCGACGGTCGGGCTGCCGCAACAGTTGTTGCCGCCCAGCGTTGGGACGGGATTGGCGGGATCGTAGTTGAAGCTGTCGCTGGCGGAGGACGTTTTGTCATAGGAGAGCGACTTGTTGGCACCCAGGTACATCGGGACGTACGTCGTTCCGGGAATGGGCCAGTCGGCTTCTTTTTTCCAATAGTTGATGCCCATGTAGAAGAGCTCGACGGGGGGCTGCTTTTCGATTCCGTTGGCTTCTCCTTTTAGGTAGTGGGCGAACCAGGGGTCTTCGAACTCGCTGAGTTTGCGGTCTGCCGTGGGGCCGAAATCGAGAGCGCCGAACTTGCGGCTGGGGCCGTGTCCCCAGGGGCCGATGACCATTTTCGCGCCGCGCTTTTTCATGCCGACGTAGCCGTTGATGGTGCCGGCGAGGAAGATGTCGAACCAGCCGCCCTGGGTATGGACGGGGACCTTGATATCGTCGAAGCGGTCTTCGACGGAGGCGACGCGCCAGTAGTCGTCGTACTTGTCATGAGCGAGCCAGTCGCGGTAGTGAGATATGCCGTGATCGGGCGGATTCAGCAGAATTGTGTCGTATTTGAGTTCGGGCGGGGCATAGGCTTCGGTGTGCCAATACTGGGGCTGCATGATGCGATGGGGCATGCGGACGACTCCCCAGCCGTAGTTAAAGGAGAGACGGAAGACGCCGCCGAAGTAGGCCCAGTTGTGATAAATGCTTGTCGAGGCAACGCGGGGAAACATGGCCACCAGATGGGGCGGAGCCAGCGCGCCGGCGAGCCATTGGTTATTGCCGAGATAGCTGCCGCCCTGGGAGGCGACTTTGCCCGTGGACCAGGGCTGCTTGGCGGCCCATTCGATCGTGTCGTAGCCGTCGCGGCCTTCGTCGCGGAACGGCTCCCATTTGCCCTCGGATTCGAAGCGACCGCGGACGTCTTGCATGACGACAGCGTAGCCGTTTTGGGCGAAGCGGATCAGCTCCTGATGGACGCCGTCGCGCTGAACGCCGTAGGGGGTTCGGACGACGATGGTGGGATACTTTCCGGGCGCGCTGGGCCGATAGACATCGGCGAAGAGTTTGACCCCGTCGCGCATGGGGACGGCCACGTGCGGTTCGATCATGATGGTTAGGGCGAGGAGTAGCATTAAAAATTTTCTCTTTTAAATCGTATAACTTGTTGGGGGTGCTGTTGGCGAAGCGCTGGAATTTCCCGGGTGGCGCGCCACGCGGCCAAGGCGACGGCGATGGCGACGTCGTCATGCTCGCGCTGCGGGCCGGACGCTTTGGCGGTGAGCAACTCTTCGAGGAGCGCTTTGTAACCGGGGAGATCGTGCGCGATGCGCAGGTTGCCGGTTTCGAATAGAATTCGCAGATTCGAGAAGAGCACGGGCCGCGGTACGGACCAGATGCCGCCATCAAGGCGATTTTCGCGGTCGCCGCCGGTGATGGTAACCGGAATGAGGGCGGCTGGCAACTTGTGCTGCTGGAGGATTTCGAGCAGAAAGCTGCCGGCGTTGGCCGCGTCGATTACGAGGTCCTTCCGGAAGACGTTGGCTGCGTTTCGCTTGAGGACCGGGCGCCTTTCGAGCTTGGCCAATACGTCGGTCAGGATGGCGGGAATTCGGGAGTACGGCAGGCCGAGCGGGAAGCGGTCCGCCCGCACGAGGCGCACGATGGGATTTCGGATGGGCACATATTCGGCGTAGTCGAAAGAGTCGCCTTGCCACTCGAGTTCAAGGATGGCGAGCGCGGAACGATCGACGCGCTTGCCGAGGTCGAGGCCGAGAAAATAGCGCTGGGTGAGGTCGGGTAAGACCGTGGTTTTGCGTAGAGCGGACATGAAATCTCCTGATTTTTAACGAAAGGCTACGATGACGAGATCGAGTGCTTGATCGATGAGCGAACGGTCGAACAGCTGTTCGGCACCCATGGCGAACTCGCATTCGAACTCCTGGGCGTAAGCGTCGCCGAGTTCGAGGCGGGCCATTTCGAGGAGGTCCGCGCTGAGCCTCTGTGATTCCGGGGCACGAATCCGGAAGGGCACATATTCGGCTTGGTCGAAAGAGTCGTTTTGCCACTCGAGTTCAAGGATTGCGAGGGCGGAGCGATCGACGCGCTTGCCGAGGTCGAGGCCGAGAAAACAGCGCTGGGTGAGGTCGGGTAAGACCGTGGTTTTGCGTAGAGCGGACATGAAATCTCCTGATTTTTAACGAAAGGCTACGATGACGGGATCGAGTGCTTGATCGATTAGCGAACGGTCGAACATCTGTTCGGCACCCATGGCGAACTCGCATTCGAACTCCTGGGCGTAAGCGTCGCCGAGTTCGAGGCGGGCCATTTCGAGGAGGTCCGCGCTGGGCCGCTGTGATTCCGAGGCACGAACTCGGAAGGTGGCAAAGCCGTTTTCCGGGGCATGCATCGCTTGATAAAAGAAGCTGCTTTGGCCCGAAGGGGTGCTGAGCAGGAGCAAGTTTCCATTCGAAGCGGCGAGGAACGGAAAGACGGCGCGATAGGTTTCATCGGTGATGAAGGCCGCTTCGTCGATGATGAGCAAGTTGACTCCGGCGAAGCCGCGAATTGTGTCGCCATTATTCGGGACGGCGACGATGCGGGAACCGTTGGGCAGCACGATGGAGAGCCGGTTGAGCCCGTCTGGCTTCATGGGCTGATCGAGCCGCGAGATGAACTGATGGACAGATCGCAAGAGCGCGCCGGATTGGCGCAACGACGGGGCCACGATGATGATTTCCGCGCCGGGTTGGTTCAGGGCCAGATGGGTGGCTTTCAGGGCCGCGCATTGGGATTTCCCCCATTGGCGATGGCAGCAGAGCGCGACATATTTGGCCGGGGAACGGAGCACTTCGGCCTGTTTCGCGTCGAGTTCGAAGGGCAAGACGGATCGGGCGAAATCGACGGGGTCGGTAGACACTACGAGCGCGGCGGGCGCCGCGGGCGCGAGCAACGCGCGGAAGATGGCCTCAACGGGCTCTGCTTCCAGGAGTGAAGAGCTCCAAATGGACATGTGATTTCCTTGTTTTTGGGTTCAAGCCGCTTGGTTTTGGGTGCCACTGGGAACCGTTTTCGAATGGTCCGAACAGAGAAATGGTTTGTTTTGAGCGACTTCCTGGGTTCTTCCTTCCGGGAGCGGGAAACGGTCTTGCAGGAGGACCAAGGCTTGCAGGGTGGAAAGCCGAGCGCGATGGAGCTGATTGATTTTGCGATCGATCGCTTCGGCGGCTCCAGACTTGGCATAGAGCGCGGCGACGACGACGCCGAGACGGGCCTGTTCGCGGGCCGACCCGGAGAGCTTTTGATGATCGGCGTCGACCTGAGTTTTGGTGGCTCGGATTTCGTTATTGAGCAGGGCCGTTTCCGCGGCTTGAGACCGGATCAGGCGCCATTCGTTAGCGATGAAGCTGTCGGCGAGTTCCTGTTCGGCGACGGTTTTGGGCTGGAGCCTGGCGAGCCATCCTTCGCGAAATTTGGTGTATTCTTCCGCGTTTTCGTTGAGTAAGAGGATGCTGGTGCCTTTTTCCTGCGAGCGGGCATAGCGTCCGTGAATCAAGCGGGCTTGGCGCGAACGCGTCTTGCCAGCCGGGGTGGTCGGGCCAGTTGACCGAGCTCCGTTGACCCGGGACTGGTCGGCGCGTGTGTTTTTACGCGGCTCATTTTCGGTGGATTGCATAAGAGTTACTCCTTGCTAAAAGCTTCGCTGGGTGGCAAGGGGTAATCAGCGGAAGGTCGGTGTTTGGGGCGGTGTTTTGAGAACTTTCTTTCTTTTGGAATGAGGGGGATGGGGACTATTTTGGGGGTAAGGCGAATCGGTTGTGAAGAGCGAGTTTTTCGGGTGAAAAACTTGGCGGTGGGCCAGGGTTCGAGGCCCTGGCCTGCCGCAGGCGGGGGCGGCCGAGGATGCGGAGCGGGGCGGCCGCCATGAACTTTTGTCGAGTCGGATCGGGAGTTGGAGGACTCGCGAAAACGATGCTGCGTGGTCGCCTTCAGGTGTCGGCAGAGGGAATGGACCCCGAATTAGAGCGGTTTGAGTCGCGGACGACGTGGGCGATTTCCAGCTAGCCGACGTGACGAGTCGAATGCATTCCGACACTTCCTAGAACGTCGATCTATCCTGCGTGGAGCTGGGCGAGACGGCCCATCAAGGTATTTTCGTGTGCTCTCGTGAGTGGGCAAAGGGTTCCCTTTTGCCCATGCTCACGAATGACATCCACACAGGGCCCAGGAGCGACTTGCCAGATCCCAGAACTCCAACTCTGGCGAACACCCCGAGTGCAGACAATCCACTCGGTGCAACTCGCGCGCGAGGTTGACGGATGCCGGAACAGCGTTGCGTAGCCCTTTCCAATTGAACGTCAAAGGATTGTTCTGACGGTCCTGGGACGGGCTCGGTTCCCGGCTCCTATTGTGATACCAGAATTCCGATATCGGAACCCGCAAGGATTTGTTGGAAGTTGTTCCACCACCTACCCGTCACCGCTGCGTCCAGCCTCTTCAGTTAGGTGCGTGGAAAAGATGCCCGCAAACCAGCCGGGATGTCACGAGTCTGCATCAAGGGGGTGCCCGCTGCAGAGCACCGCACCGGGCACCTACTTCCCCATAACTTTGTCGATCACGGGCTCTAGAAGCTTCACAATTCTCTGGGCTATTACGTCGGCGGCTGTGGCGGGACTCTTTGCTAAAGCAGCCACTTCACTTTCATCTCGCCCGAAAGTGCGCTCGCCTATCTTAATCCGGAAGTCGTCACGGGCGTTCTGCGGGAGCGGTTCGAGGTAAGGCGCGATTGCCTGCAACTCCAGCGCCAACCGTCGGTTCTTCTTCTCGGCCTCAAACAACTTGTCCGCTTGGCTGCCAGAGTAGGCTGCTAGCACGCCGCATGCAAGCCCAACGAAAAGCCTGTTGACGACGACGGGCCATTGTAGGTTTTGGTCGCCGGACTCTGCTTTCATGAGTGAATGAATTCCGACACCAATCAGGCCGCAGATAGAGGCTACCGTTCCAATTTGCCATAACCACATCATCTTCCGGCTGAGGTTGGCGACTGCCTGGTAACCGGCGGTGACCCCTTTAGTGCCAATTAAACCGACGAGCACATTCACCCGTTCCTCTTGCTCTTCAACGCGACTCAGAACAAGAGTAGCCCTATCCGAATAGTCCAGACGGAGAGCCTTCAACTGATCTTCATAGCTACGAACCAACTCGGTCCGTTGAATGGTGAAGTCCGCGCTTTGATCTGCTAGACGCTGCGCAAAGTCCGATACGATCCCGTCAAATTTCGACTGCCGAGCAGTTTGGGTCTCCCCGAACTCCTTGCCGCGAGAGTCCTGGGATGTTGAGAATTTGTCTTGCTGGTTTGAGACAATCGAGTCCAATCGCTGTTGCGCGACGCGCGCCAATTCGGTGTTTTCAACGTCTTGCGCCTCGCGTCGGTCAGCGAATGCGTTTCTCTGTTCCTCAAGTAGGCCGCGCAGGCGTTGCCCTTCGGTCTCGATAGCGACCGAGGTCGCCTCTTTGAATGCGCGGATACTTTCTGTCCGTTCCGCTTCCGATTTCAACTGGAGCGCCGAAAGCCTTTCTTGCTCCTCCTGGATCTTGGGTAGGCGGTC
The DNA here is from genome assembly GCA_025354525.1 of Acidobacteriota bacterium. Taxonomy (GTDB): domain Bacteria; phylum Acidobacteriota; class Terriglobia; order Bryobacterales; family Bryobacteraceae. Next base: position 1,126 of record JANXMS010000615.1, on the reverse strand, counting down.
GGAGAGGCTCGTCGACTCCGAAGCCATGCTTTTGATAGCAGAAGTCGCAGCCTGAAGCCCCTCTTCGACGCGGACACGGTACCGATGTAGCTCGTCAACGAAACTTCCCATTTCTTCAGGGGGTGAAGGCCCGGGGAGCCGAACCATTTTTTCTATCGCGTCATCTGAAGTGGCCCCCGCTCGTTCGAGCCTAGCCTGATCGCCATCCCCGATAAACCCATCGAGTTCGAGATTGATTTTAGAAAGATCGTCAAGCAGCGAGTCCAGGACCGAAGTTCGCACTAGTTCTGGATCAGTACTAGCCAACCGTCGACCGATGAACGCCAGAACAATCCTGACTCTTTCAATATCTCCGGATGCTTTTGAAGCAGCCGGAGCGATCCCAGTCGCCGCATCAATAGCCGAACTCAGTGCATTCATTTCGGCCCACACCGGGTGTTCTCTGACAGCAATCGCTCGTTCGCTCATAAGTAACTCCAGCCTTTCCACTACTCAGTTTGTTGTAAGCATCTGACTATATCATTTCGCAATCCATCATCACGTGATTTAAGGCCAGACTGTCGAAGGACTGCTGAAAACGCACCCAATGATCGCTGTAATTCCCGACACCGGCCATACTCAAGCACGCGCAAACCGCGTACACGGCGCGGTGATACCCGTCCTATCGCAGCGTACGTGCCATCTGCGCCGCCAGCTGCAACCTCAAACGAGTGTCAGCAAACTCCTCGCATGTAGTTGTGCGGGCACGGTCGCTCAAGCGCGCCACAGTACATCCCCGCGCTGCCCACTTTCGATACTTCGGCAATTTTGCGCTGGAGCGCCAGTGTCAGTTTGCGCAGGACCATCAACGTCGCCGGAACGGCATTAGTTCCTTCGATGTGACTGGGTAGCATTGATGCCCGGTAGGTATGCGAACGACTAACCCCAGCCTTCCATCGTCCTCCGCCGTGTGCTGACTTAGAAGGGTGAAACAACCCCGCCGCACCCGTCTGCAACTCCTCGAGTTTGCCCGGAACTTCGCTAACAGCGGTTAATCAAGAGCCGCCTACGCAAACTGACACTGGCGCTCCAGCGCAAAATTGCCGAAGTATCGAAAGTGGGCAGCGCGGGGATGTACTGTGGCGCG
>JANXMS010000595.1 GCA_025354525.1 Acidobacteriota bacterium | reverse complement strand
GTTCGCCATGAAACGCTCGCGACTGCTATCGGAAGACTACCAGACTTTGTGAAACATTTCTACACCTTTTTGTTGTGGACGCCCCGGCGGAATCCGTCGAGCGAAGCCAGAGAGGCCGCTCGCCGCTAATCAATTACGATTCACCTTTATGGTGGGTGCGCTCGCCAGCATCTTTTCCCATTTCCCGGATTTCGCTGATCAAACTCTTTTTCCTGGGCGATTTGGTCATGTTGCGTTAAGAGCGTCCAAAAATTATTGCTCCTGACGCGCCACTCCATGTAGCCAATCCGATTCAGCGCGGAATTGGGTTCGAGAATGTCTCCTTTACCTATCCGGGAGGTTCACGCCCGTGCTGGAGAATGTATCTTTTAAGCCTCCTCGCTGTTTGGAGTTTGTAAGGACGAGAAAGCGAAGCGACGGCAATCGGCTGTTGGAGGTGCCGGGTTGGATGGTGTCGCGAATCCAACAGGGGACCTCGGAAAGTGCGGTGCTCCTGTAAGTGTTTGAGCGGGGAAGCGACAGGATCGCCGTCGCGGCGGTGGGAAGAGAGTAAAAACCTGGCTTTGGTTTTCCTAGCTTTCCACGGCCGATCCAGAGGACCAAGTCCGCTTGCTCGCCCCTCGCTGGTGAACTTTCACTGGCGCTTCTACCCACTTAAAACAGCGATGAGCCTTAGTGCCTCCTCGCTGTTTGGTGTTGGTAAACACGAGAAAGCCAAGCGACGGCATTTGGCTGTTGAAGGTGCCGAGTTAGGTGGTGTTTTGAATCGATCAGGGGATCTCGGAGAATGCGGTGCTCTTGTTCGAGTTTGTGCGGGGAAGCGAGAAAATCGCCGTCGCGGCGGTGGGAGGAGAGTGAAAACCTGCCTTTGGTTTTCCTAGCTTTCCACGGCCGATCCAGAGGACCAAGTCCGCTTGCTCGCCCCTCGCTGGTGAACTTTCACTGGCGCTTCTATCCACTTAAAACAGCGATGAGCCTTAGTGCCTCCTCGCTGTTTAGTTGGTAAACACGAGAAAGCCAAGCGACGGCATTTGGCTTTTGGAGGTGCCGAGTTAGATGGTGTTTTGAATCGATCAGGGGATCTCGGAGCATGCGGTGCTCTTGTTCGAGTTTGTGCGGGGAAGCGAGAAAATCGCCGCCGCGGCGGTGGGAGGAGAGTGAAAACCTGCCTTTGGTTTTTCTCGCTTTCCACGGCCGAGATCGAGGACCAAGTCCGCTTGCTCGCCCCTCGCCGGCGAACTTTCACTGGCGCTTCCACCCACGTCAAACAGCGAAGAACCGATTAAAAACAATGCCTGTAGCGCAGGTTGGACAATATAGCTCGATTGCTACGGGTGTCCGCAGCACGGGACCAGCGGATCCGGTGTTAGCCAACAAATACCGCTTGGCCCACGTCCGCCGTCGGCAGTCTGACTACGGCGCTAACTCCGAACGGGCCACCGGAATTGTCAAACACGACGGTTCCATGAATGGACTTGAGTAAGGCCCGACAGATCGACAGACCCAATCCCGGCCCGGGATACTGATCCGGGCCATGAAGTCGCGTGAGAGGCGAAAAAACGGACTCACGGTATTTATCTTCAATGCCAATCCCCTGGTCCGTCACGCGAATCACGATTCCCCGCGTTAGGTCTTCGGCAACCTCCACCTGAACCAACGGTTCGCAACCCACGAGATGAAATTTCAGCGCGTTATGCAATAACTTTTCCAGGGCCTTTGCGAGCAACAATGGAGCGTAGATAGGCGGACAGTCGGATACTTGCACCGTGCCGTTATGCAGCTTGCGAAACGGCTCTACCTGTTGGCAGGCCGCCTGGATAACAAGGGAAAGACGCATCGGGTTTTCCAATTGCCCCGCCAAGCTTACGGCCGAATCATAATCAACGGCACCTTCTATCAGTTCGTCCTGCCTTCGCACGGCCGCGGTGACTTGCTCCAACAAAGTTATTATCTCCGGATCTGGTGGAGAATTCTGGCGCTGTATACGCTGGGTACTGATCATGATCGCACGCAGGGATTGCCGCAAATCATGGGCGAACTTATCGAGTGGGAAATGCACCGGAAGCTGATTCCTCATCTGCGGTCTCTTCCATCGTCAGGCGGTATTGTTTTAGCTTGGCGTGAAGGGTCTTTGTCGAAATGCCAAGAATGACCGCCGCGCGGCTTTTATTGTTGCCCGCGTGGGATAGGGTAGCTTCGATGAGAAGCCGCTCACCGTCTTCGATTGTCATGCCAATATGGACTCCCAAGGTACTCACGCTTTGCTCGGGGAAGGTCGCACGTGTGTCGGGCACGCCTCGAAATACTGGGGCAAGATGGTGAGACTCGAGAGTACCCTCTCCGGCAATGATCACGGCGCGCTCCACCACATTTCGCAGTTCTCGAACGTTTCCGTCCCAACTCGCCTTGAGCAAATAGTCCATGAACGCCGGAGACCAAGCTTTCACCGTTGTTCCGTGTTTCCGATTCATATTGACAACCATTGCTTCGACGATGCGAGGAATGTCCTCTTTTCTATCCCGCAAAGGAGGCAACTGGATTTGAAACACGTTCAGCCTGTAAAAAAGATCTTCGCGTAGTTTGCCGTCCTTGATCGCGCTGATGGGGTCCCGATTGGTTGCCGCAACGATTCGGACGTCAGCTTGGTACTCCTGCTTTCCTCCGAGCGGACGAAAGCGGAAATCCTCAAGCACCCGCAACAGTTTCACCTGCATCGGAATCGGCATTTCGCCCAGTTCATCCAGGAATAGCGTTCCTCCCTCGGCCGCCTGAATCGCTCCAATGCGCCTATCCACCGCCCCCGTAAACGCGCCCCTTTCATGTCCGAATAGCTCGCTTTCGATGAGTGATTCCGGGATGGCAGAACAGTTAATGGCAACAAAGGGCTTCCCCCCACGGCGACTATTACTGTGCAACGCCCGAGCCACTAGTTCTTTTCCAGTGCCGCTCTCACCGGTGATCAAAACGGCGGCAGTCGTAGGCGCAACTTGCCGAATAAGAGCAAACACTTCCTGCATCGGCGGCGTTTGTCCTATCAAGTCTCCCAAAAGGCCCGAAAACGACAATTGCCGCCGCAGTTCCTGATTCTCTTGGCCAAGCCGACTCTGCTCCGCAGCCCGACGCAACAAGAGTTCCAACGCCTTAACATCGATCGGCTTTTCCAGGAACCAGAAACCGCCCAGTTCGTGAATCGTCTTCAAGGCTTTATCAAGGCTGCCAAATGCGGTCATCAAAATCGCAGGCGGCACATCTTGGCGTTGACGAAGTTGATGGAGCATTTCAAACCCGTCGAGTCGGGGCATCATGAGATCGCACAGAATCACGTCAACTGAAATGCTGTCCAAAAGAAGTAAAGCCTCTTCCCCATTGCCCGCTTGTTCAACATGGTGGCCCCAACTGGAGACTACGCTGCTGAGGAATTCTCGTGGCTCGGCCTCGTCGTCAACAATTAGAACTCGCATGGCCAAAGTATGGCACATCAAGCCAAGCAAGAGACTAAATTGTATTGCTTCACTTCTCAGCAGAAGTCCTTTCTATGAATCTCTAATCTAGCCATTAATGCGTTTAAAGTGGTTCGACACATACCAAGCCGACCCGCCGCCTTCGCAACAACTCCATTACAATCCTTTAACACCGCCAGCACATGTTGCCTTTTCTTTTCATCAAGCGTCTCTGCTTGAGGAGTAAGAACGGCTTTGGATTGCAGCTCTTGCACCGGTGCTTCTAGAAAATTTTTCGGGGACAGGATCACCGAACGTTCGATAAAGTTCTCTAGTTCGCGCACGTTTCCTGGCCAAGACCAAGCCGACAAAGCGCGCATCGTGGAGCTCGGAATATGATCAATTTCTTTGCCCATCTTTGCCGCGTAGACCCTGGTGAAATGATTGATGAGCAAACTAATATCTTCCCCTCGCTCTCGCAACGTCGGCGTGGTAATTGGGAAAACATTCAACCGATAGTACAGTTCGCTTCGAAATGACTTCTCGGTGATCATGGTAGGTAAATCCCGATTTGTGGCGGCGATGATGCGGACGTTCACGGGGAGTGACTTGCTGCCTCCTAGTCGCTCGATCGTCCTTTCCTGTAATGCTCTGAGCAACTTCGGCTGTAATTCGACGGGCAAATCTCCCACCTCATCCAAAAAGAGCGTACCACCATTGGCGAGCTCGAATCGCCCCAGTCGCTGGGTTTGGGCGCCCGTAAACGCACCCCGTTCGTGGCCGAACAACTCGCTTTCCAAGATTCCGGCTGGAACGGCGGCACAGTTCAAGGTGATGAAGGGACCATCCCTGCGTCGGCTCATTTTATGAATGGCGCGCGCCACCAGTTCCTTACCCGTACCGGTTTCGCCCAGGATTAAGGCGGTCGCGTCGGTGGGGGCTACATGTTCCACTAACTCCATGACGCGCTTCATAGCTGCACAACTACCGACCATTCCCTCAGAATGTTGAGGAACGATGTGAATCGGTTGGCTTTTGGTCGTTTCCTCGTCCAGGCGAGGAACAGGCCGGACGGCAGCAAGCCATCGAAAGGGCCCCGACTCTAGAATGACAGGCGCAATCTCGACCAGAATTCGCGTTCCATCTTTCCGAATCATCTCCCTTCGAAAGGGCGCGACATCAACGAGGGACGACCCTGTCTGTCCCGAAAGGTAAAACCCGGAATTAGGAAACTGCGGTGGGGCCAGATGCCGCCAGCCAAGGCAACCGTCCAGTAGTTCATTCATGGAGTAGCCAAAGAGATTCAAAAAGCCTTCACTCGCCTTAACAATTCGGTCGCCATCGCCAAGGGCGGAGGCTACGACCCGGGTTTCTGGAGTGCCTACTGCTCCGGTCAGTGTGAATCCGTTTACCCACAGCGGATCCAGCACGGGATTCAAATGATCGCGGAAGAAGCCAGTCTCTCTTTGAGAAGCGTGATTCGTTACCATTATTCAATCTCCTTTGCAGTGCGAAAAATATTTTGCTGATTAGCTCAGCAGCGAAGAGAGCAGAACGCCGATGGGGCGTTTCCTGTCTCCTTGAAAATTGTGCAAACTGAACGACGGCCGCTGAAAGGCCAGCTGATCGGTAGCTTTACACCTGTTTGCAATTTATGCGCCATTCGTATCTATTTGAAAACACAAGAGGTTCTCTGATAGCTGTGGGAATATATCTCCCAATCAAGCGATAGACTAGTAAAAATCGTAACCGTCTGCAGTGGAAAGAACGGTAGCTGTCACCCGAAGCGGTTTTTCGTCCGACTCCTATCGGGGCGAGTGGAGATCGTCTACACTTTAGACAGCAATAGAGCGCTTATGTCCGGTTATCCAAACCACAATGAAAACTTTTTGATGCCGGAGGCGGGTCAATCGGCCCCTCCAAAGGGTCGCTCGGGAACCGATAGGGATCAGTCGTGGTTGTCGGCGGCGATTGTGGATTCGTCCGCCGATGCCATCGTGGCGACGGACTTGCTGGGAACGATCCTTAATTGGAATGACGGGGCGGCACGATTGTTTGGCTACCGGGCGGAAGAGGCAATCGGACAGTCGATCCGGCTCTTGGTGCCTCCCGAGCAAATCCCGCCTCTCGAGGGATCTTCGGAAGAGGAGCAGACGCGATTTCGGTTCCAGACTGAGGGTCAATCGGGCCGCGTGGAGGCAATCCGGCTTACGAAGGACCAACGACGGATTGCGGTTTCGATCACGGTTTCTCCTCTCAAAGATCGTCATGGCCGAGTGATCGGTACTGCTGAAATTTCTCGCGAGGCGAATGAGGGCGGCGTACTTGGCATCGCCGTCTCTGCGTCGACAATACCGAGAGAATCATTCCAGCCCGTTGCGAACTACGAGGAGCTCGGGTCCAGCGAGCAACTGCACCGGGTTGCGTTTGCACTAGCCCCAATCGGCATGTGCTCCTTCGCGCCAGACGGACGCCTTCTTGAGGTAAATGAGAGCCTGTGTCAAATTACGGGTTACGCAGCTGCGGAGTTGGGGCGAATGAGGCTGGCGGAGCTGACGCATCCAGACGATCAGGCGGGAGACGCCGCGCACCTCAATATGTTTCTGTCGGGAGCGGCGTCGATTTATGCGAACGAGAAACGTTTGCTTCGCAAGGACGGCGAAGTTCGCTGGGTATCGGCGCGGGCGACGCCGCTGACGAGTTCTTTTAACCTGACGGAATTTGGCCTTGGTTTGTTCTTCGACATTAGTGATCGGAAGCGTGCCGAAGCCCAACTCGTCGAACGGGAGGGTTTGCTATCAGCCCTCGTCGAGCAAGCATCCACGGGCATGTACGTGCTGGACGACCAGTTCCGCGTGCTGCACTTCAACGCTTTGGCGGTTCCGGTGTTCGAAAGGTTTCAGCCGGTGATCGGACGCGATTTTCAAGAGATCCTCGAGAGTCTATGGGGCCTGCAAGTGGGTGGAGAGATCGCCCGGATTTTCCGCCGGACGCTGGAGACAGGGAAGCATTACGTTTCGAGGAACTTCACCGAATCCCGAGCGAATCTGGGCGTGGAACAGACCTACGAATGGGAAATCCAGCGATTAACCTTACCGAACGGTAAATTCGCACTGGTCTTCTACTTCGCGGACGTAACCGAGCCCGCCCAATTGAATCGGCTTCTCATCGAAAATGAGCGGCGTTTTAGGGATATGATCGACGCGCTCCCGGCGGCCGTTTACACCACCGACAGGCAAGGATACCTGACGCACTTTAATCCCGCCGCCGTCGCTTTAGCCGGTCGCACTCCAGAACTGGGTACCGACCGATGGTGCGTCAGTTGGAAACTGCTTTTGCCGGATGGAACGCCGTTAGCACATAAAGACTGCCCCATGGCGATTGCGCTTCAGGAGGGTAGAATCGTGCACGGTGCGGAAGTGATACTCGAACGGCCCGACGGGACTCGGATTTGGTTTACTCCGTTCCCCTCGCCGATTCGGGACTCGACGGGCGGGATAGTGGGTGGCATAAACATGCTGCTGGACATTACGGATCGGAAAAAGGCCGAAGAGGCGTTACGGGAGAGCCAGGCCCACGCTCGATTGGCCACGGAGGCGAGTGCCGTCGGAATCTGGGAATGGAATTTGGCTGCGGAAACGATTCGATGGGATCGCGTCATGTTCGGCATTTACGGCATTGAACCCACCGAGGATCTGACGATCCCTCGGAGCACGTGGAGGAACGCCGTGCTGGCCGAGGACTTGGCAGGGCAAGAACAACGGTTAAAAGAAATAATTCGCCCAAATGCACAAAGCGCGCGCGAGTTCCGCATCCGGCGGCCCGGCGAAGAGGGCTTCCGAATCATTCGCTCGATGAATACGGTTCGCACCAACGCCCAAGGAGAGGTGCAATGGCTATTGGGAACCAACGTCGACATCACCGAACAGAAAAGGGCGGAACAAGCGCTGCAGGTGATTGAAACCCGATTGCGATTGGGGATGGACATGGTGGGACTGGCCCTTGCGGAGGTGGACTACGTCGCCGAAACCGTCCAACTGACCGACGATGCGGCCCGGCTGTTTGGTCTGGGAGACACGGCGATGGCAACGCCACTAAAGGTTTTAGTGGGGGCGATTCACCCGGATGACCGCGATGAATTGAGTCGGCGAAACGAAGCAGCGCTCGACCCGGCGGGCGATGGGTTATTCTCGATGGATTTCCGAGTCCCTCGGCCCAGTGGCGACTTGCGTTGGGTTCGCGTGCGCGGGCAGGTGTCGTTTGGGGGGACGGATCTAGTCGGGCGGTCACCGCGGGCGGTGCTCGCCGTGCTGGATATGACGACGGAAAAGGCTGCGGAAGATTCGCTTCGCGCCAGCGAGACGCGATTCCGCCAGCTGGCCGATTCGATGCCGCAACTCGTGTGGTCCACCCAAGCCGACGGCTTTACGGATTTGTATAACCACGAATGGTTTGAATACACGGGCTTGCCCTACGAGGAGTTGGAAGGAGTAAAGTGGACTGCCGTCATCCATCCGGACGACCTGCCTGGCCTAGGGGAACGTTGGCGGATCTCGCTCCGAAGTGGCGAGCAGTTCGAATCCGAGGCCCGCTACCGTCGTTTCGACGGCGTTTATCGGTGGTTTCTAGTACGGGCGAGAGCGGTCTTCGGCGAGGACGATCGGGTGGTCCGATGGTTCGGAACCAGCACCGATATTCACGAACAAAAGCATTTCGAAGATGACCTGCGCCGGGCGAATCGAGATCTGGAGTCTTTTGCTTTCACCGCCTCTCATGACTTGCAGGAACCTCTGCGCAACGTCGCGCTCTACGGACAATTGTTCCGGAAGCGCTATGGAAGCGAACTCGATACCACTGCGATTCAGTATTTGGACTGCATGGTAGAGGGCGTGCAACGGATGAGTGAGTTAATTACTGACCTTTTGGCCTATACGCAGGCGGGTAATCTGGACGCGGAAACGCGGCCGCGGGTTGCGGCCGAGAGTGCTTTGGTAAAAGTCCTCGTCGATCTCCAGGCTGTCGTGACGAAGAATCAGGCTTCCGTCACGCATGACCCCTTACCTGTGGTTTCGGTCCAGGAGATCCACCTCCACCAACTTTTGCAGAATCTCATTAGTAACGCTCTGAAATATCGGAAGGAGAGCGAGTCACCCCGCGTACACATCTCCGCCGTGCGGCAAGAACAAGAGTGGCTGTTTTCCGTGAAAGACAATGGTATTGGAATCGCCCCCGAGTACCAAAATCAGGTTTTTGGTATTTTCAAGCGACTCCACGTCAAGGGGTCAAAGTACGAAGGAACCGGCATTGGCCTGGCCATTTGTCAAAAGACAATTGAACGATATGATGGGAGGATATGGGTGGAGTCGAAGCTCGGCGAAGGCTCGACGTTTTACTTCACCGTCCCAATCAATGAGGTGGATGTTGCCGAATAGTTCCGCAAATATCGTGCTGGTCGAGGACAACCCACTCGACATTTTTGTGGTCCGTAATTTGATTGAAGAGTTGGGCATCAATTGTCGCCTGCATGTCTATTCCGACGGCGAGGAAATCTTGACCTATCTGGCCGCTCTAGACGCGAGTGACGATCATTGCCCGGACCTCGTCCTCATGGACATAAACATCCCGAAGTGCAGCGGAACCGAGGTTTTGCAGTGGATCCGTAAAAGCGTTCGGTGCGGAGAACTGCCAGTCATTCTTCTGACGTCGTCAGACCGACCCCGCGATAGAGAACAGGCCGAAAGGCTGGGCGTATTGTATTATTTCCGGAAGCCAACGGACTTGGATGAGTACATGAAACTGGGGCCAATTTTGCGCCAAGTCCTAGCTAACCGATGTTGCAATGAAAGCGGGCCTTCGTAGTTCGGTTCGTTTTTAAGCGTCCTCTCTGTTTGGTGTGGGTAAGGACGAGAAAGGCGAAGCGACGGCAATTGGGTGTTGGAGGTGCCGGGTTTGATGGTGTTGCGAATCCATCAGGGGACCTCGGAGCGTGCGGTGCTCCTGTTGGTGTTTGAGCGGGGAAGCGACAGCATCGCCGTCGCGGCGGTGGGATTGTGGAAATCGGGCTTTATGGCCCAAATGGCGATTTCCAAGGGCGATGTGATGGGCGACAATTAGAAACCGCTTCTAGCGACAATTACATTTGCAGCACCTTCAGCAGGTGTTTTGATGTGAATTCGACAGAAGCCGCTGGGCGTTGGATGAGATGGGGCTTTGCCCCCAGCCCCAGGATTTAGCGCATTGTGCCATTCCAGGTGGGCTACGAGCCCCACGGGAGCACCCTCCGCCGGTGGCAAGTCGACTTTTGGTAGTTGTCATTTCGGTCGTTTCTAGAGCGATACCCGCCTTAATGGAGGCGTTCTGGAAACCCGAACTACCGGCCCCGTATTGGGCGGACTGCAAACTACGTTTGTCCCAGCTCAAGGCCCCGTCAATGCATGCGCTTG
>JANXMS010000594.1 GCA_025354525.1 Acidobacteriota bacterium | reverse complement strand
GTTCGCCATGAAACGCTCGCGACTGCTATCGGAAGACTACCAGACTTTGTGAAACATTTCTACACCTTTTTGTTGTGGACGCCCCGGCGGAATCCGTCGAGCGAAGCCAGAGAGGCCGCTCGCCGCTAATCAATTACGATTTTAAGACAGAAGTTTTCGGCGTTGTCAACCTTCCGGGGTTGCAGCATAGAGCCTGCGGAGGTTCTGGTTGAGCGCAAATTCATCCTGCGATCGGGGGCTTCCGGCCAGCGTTAAGGAAGATCGACGGCCTGAATCGAACGCGGCGATTCCATCGTTTCTGGCTAGTCCGCAACGGTATTGCAAGGCGTCGATTGGGTGTGGTATCAATTTAGCGGTGAGGTGGGTGCTCTGCTTATAATTCGCGCCGAACAAATGAGGGTCCTGGGGGAGTGGATGTTGAAGGAGTTCAATGTCCGGCTGGCCGTTCGGTTGCGGTCAAGACTGCCTGAAGAGTGCGAGGCCCTCGAAGAAGAGGAACTGGACGATTTGATCCAGCACGTTGTTAGGAAATGCCAGAAGTACGGCATCGAAAAGGAAAAAGACGTCTCGATCCTTGCGGAGTTAGCGGTCCGTTTTTCACGCGATTTCGAGCATTCGGTTGAGTACTCCTGGACGCGCGCTCTGCTCGAGAAGCAATCGGATGAATCGTCGGGCGGCATGGCTGTACTGTACTTCCGCATGACTGGTCAAGCACTGTAGCGATAAGCGAGCAAACGAACATGTCTGGCCCAGCAAATGTATCCCCAAAATCGAGCTCCACGGGCGATCTGATTTCCGATCAACGGCTAGGCAGCGTGGTGTTTTCTTGCCCGATGGCAAAGTGTGAAGTGAGTGTCTATGTCAGCATCGATGCCGAATCGAGGCCTGGGCTGAAGGGTGTTCCGACCAAGGTCCTCAAGACAGGTGGTGAATCGGAGACGGGCCCCCCGGGCAAGCCGACCGACGCCGAAGGCACGGCCCACTATCCTGGCCTTCAAGTCGGCACTTACAAAGTAACGGTGACGCTCACCGCGGATCAACTGAAAGATTTTGCGTGGCCAGGAACGGACGAGGCGTTGGCGGAAGACTCCAAAAACGTGGGGGCTTTGGAGTCCAAGCTGTTCCCTTTCGTCGTCGATCCGTTGGCGCGTCCAAAAATCAAGGTAGTTTGGACGGCGACCGAGGAGGCGCTCGGTCGCCCACGAGAAGAGGGAGATCCGGAGGACGGCAAGGCCGTACCGGGCATCCACGTCAAACTGGGCGAAGCGATCAATTACTCGGATACAAATGGCGAAGGGATCGCCGAGTTGGCAAAGGACCAGAAGGGGTTGCGCCCCGGTGACTACGCCGTCAACTTGACGTTTGAGCCGGACCACCTCGAGTTGATCGATGGTCGGTCCATCCCCGTAGCGAAAGGCAGCAAGGAAGTCGAAACCTTTCACGTTCGCCCGTGCTGGGTGGAATTCGCTGTGCTGGACCAAGCCAAGAAGGCGTGGGAAGGCGAAGCCGATTTTGTCCTCACCTATCCCGAAGGCAAGAAAACCGAGACTGGCACCCTGACCTCCGATAAGAAAGGGAAGTTGAGACGCGCCGTTCCCCCCGGTGCTTACAAGTTCGCGCTGAAGCTACTCTACGAGGCGAAATGGACAGCGGCAAGCGCCGAAATCGAGAAGCCGATTACGTTGCGCGTCCAAGCCACCGGCCACGAGTTGGGAGACATCGAGTTCGACATTTTCGATGGCTGTTCGCCGACCGGTGCCGCTTTGGAAACCATAAAGGCGGCCGCTCTGAACGGGACTGAGGCCGAGGTTGCGTGGACGCCAAAAGCGGCGAAACTGGCTGCGGTATCAAGCGGCACGGTCCGCTTCATCGCGAAAGCGGGCAAGAGCAAAGCAGTTAGCGAGGCGATTCCGATCACCGTCGAGCGGGTTATCAAAGTTACGGGTACCGACGACCTTCCGTTCAAAGTGGACATGACGCTCTACTTTGGCGACGGTGATACCATAGCCGTTTCGTCCGATGGCGGAGAGGCCAAGCCGCAGGTGCCGCTGGGCAAACAGATCGTCGCCATCGAACTCGCCGGACAGGCTGGGCGGATCGCGGGGTTTTCCAACGAAGTGGGCCCGCTCTCAACCTTCTTTCTAAGCTAAGGCACACTATGAAAGTCACCGGTTCTCATAACAAATCCCACCCCGGGGATGTAACTCCCGCCACTGCAGTGGCGTGGTCGTGCCGACGAGCCTGGCATGGCGAGAAAGTGAAGGTGTATTTACACGCCGAGCTGACCAGGAAGGACCCGACCGCCGCGGTCCGAATCTGTAAGCAGGAGCCGATCGAGGATTTCGACTCGCTCAGCGGAATAGTGCTTTCGGCTTACGCCTCTGGCTGTGAATACGAAATAGCCTGGAAGGGCAAGGCGTATCTAAAATGCCGCGAGTTTGTGTTAAAAGCCAAGGTCGACGAAACCCTTGAGGCCGACGTCTCGGCCCCACTCTACGTCGATCTTGACGAACCAGAATTTTCGATGTAGCGGACCTGACCATGGCGACGACGATAGCGATCAAATTAATTCCCGATCTAAAAGAGCCGCAGTGGCCAAAAACCGACGCCAAGGTCGGCGAGGAGCTCGAACTCGCGGCAACTCCTGTGAACGTGACGACGCAGACCGCCTGCTTCGAGATCCGCAACAAAGTCGGCAACATTGTCACCCTGCTGGACGTAGATTCCACCTGCAAAACCAAGTGGAAGCCGCCCGCCACGCCCGAAGACGAGGAATACTCCTTCCACGCGCTCCTGCGGGACAAACCGACCGCCGCGAACGGCTATCTGGGCGTGATCGCGCGGACGGAGGCGATCAATAAACTAACCGTGAAGGGCATCCGGATCACAGATCTCGAGATCGATGACTGCTTCGTGCCTAAGCTCGAGAAACTCGTCGCGAAGTTCAAGATCGCCGGCGAACTCCCCGCCAAGGGACGGATTGAGATCTGGGGCGAACGTTACCCCACCAGCAAACCCCTTTACTTCGTCGCTTTTGAACCGAAGGCCGAGAACAAATGGACGTGGGACGGCAAAAGGAACGACGCCGTCGACCTAGCCATGGTGGGAGACTACATCAGCCCCCAGTTTTCGCCTTACCGCCTGCGCATCATCGTCGGCCCCGACGACGATGCGGTGAAGGAGCCATACCAGAAAGGCCTCGGAAACGCCGCGCTGATCGACAACCAGTTTGAAATTGTCATTCAGAAGGTGCAAATCCGCGTACAGTCGGATTACGCCGATTCCGGCGACGCCAAGTACCATCTGCGCAAGGCCCTCGCGATCGAGAAAACTCCTGGCACTCCACAGCCGGACGGAACCTTTAAAGCCATGGGTCGGTTACCGAAGGAAGACGAGTCCGGCCGGATCCGGATTCCACTAGTAACCCATTGGGGAACAGGCCAGCTCTTCGATCAAGGCGTTAACGGCAATGAAGACGACGGGAGTAATCTGCAAGTTTCCGATAACTACGTCACGACCTGTACTAAGTACACGATCGATTCCACGCTGCATACCCGTCCCGAAATTCCGCTCGAGTTTGAAGTTCGTCTCCGCAGCCGCAAGTATAAAGCAGCCCCGGATTCCGAGCGTAACAAAGCGGGCCGCTTTGAGCCCGAAGCCCTCGGGCCGCTCAGGCTGGAACCCTTCGCGGAGGACTATCCGTCACCCGTGGAACGCGCGCACGGCGAAACGCACGAACTCGAAGACCTGTACTCCGGTGGAACAATTAACGACACATATTTCAAAAATTCACTGCAGAAAATAAAGCAGGCCAACCACAACGCCGCAAATCCGACCGGCACCCCCGTCCATAGTGCCAATCAACCTGTCTTCGCTTATTGGCAGGCCCGTTTCGCGGTGGCCGCGGACGGCCAAACGGCGTTTGACATGACCTCGCGCGACCCAGGCTTTTCCTATGCTATCGGCGGCTCGGAGCTGACCGTCTATCTAAACCGTACACTCCTGTCGGAGGGGACCAACGACGAACTCGATAAAAAGCGGAAGGACTACAAGGAAGAAAGTACAACCGCGATCAAACTGCGTCCGGGTTTGACCAAGAAAGGAGACATTATCTGGGTCGTTCGCAATGTTACCGCGCCGGTCGCGGGCCATGCCATTCCACGCTGGAACAATTACCCCCCCGGAACTAATAGCCACGAATTCTACGGCGGCATCCGCGCCGCGAAGCCAAACAACATCTTCCTCGCCGACTACTCGCCGGATCCGGGTGGAACGCGCGAACCGATCATTGGCAAGAGCATCACCGTCTTCCCGTACAAGGACGGCAAACACATCGAATTGAGTCCGGACGCTTCCTTGCCCGCCGCCCAGCGCGAGCGCGTCGAAGTGCAGGCGCTGGTCTCAGGTGCGAAAAAAGGCTTGGCTGGCATTCTGTTTTCGCCGTCGTACATCGGCGGCGACTGTTATCGCCTCCGCGCCGTCATCGAACAGGAGGCGTATTTCCGAAGTTTCGGCTGCGTCGCCTCTAAGCCCTCCGTCGAAACCAAAACCGGAAGCCTCAGCGTCTGGCGAGTTTGCCACATCCACCAGTCTGTCCGTTTGGCCGACGTCCAAAAAGTGGGACTTCGCGGCGTACTCGCCAACAGCGCCGGTGAAAACATCTTCGACAGTCCACCCGATCCCGAATACACAACCCGCGCTCACCCAGGCGACGGGATCAACATGAGCCTGTCTGTCATCAACAGTAACTTCTTCAGCGCCTTCAATGAATGGACGATTCGGCCCCCCGTTCCAGTCATCAACGCAACCTCGGCGACGCCCATTCGGATCACCGCCCCTGACCACGGTTTGACCGATGGCGAGTCCATCAAGATCATCGGAGTCCCGGGTGAATCCGACGCCAATGGCGTATTTGTTGTTGGCAATGTCGCCGGCAAGAACTTCACTCTCCACTCCCGATATGACTTTTCCACCGCGTCCGGCGCGGGAGCCGGAGTAGCCGGTGGGGGCTTCGTTAAAGTCTTCGGCGGTTTCCTTTCCGGCATCGGAAAGCCCCTTCCTCCCACCCGAATGCCGGATGCCGTCAACGTCGCAAATCATCCCACCCTTACCGTGACCGCCGCCTCAACCACAGCTCCCGTCAAAATCACTACCGGAGCCGCTCACGGTCTATCCACCGGCCATCAGGTTATCGTCAAAAATGTCACCGGAAATTTGGATGCCAACGGCATCTTCAAGGTGACGATCGTGAGTCCGACCGAAGTAACACTCGACGATTCCGACGGCGCTGACGCCGACGCGTTCGCCGCCGGCGGAACCCTTCGTCGCATCAACGTGTCCAACGAGGCCCCGATCACGATCACCTGCGCGGCCGCTCATGGCCTATCCAGTGGGGATTCCGTCTACCTAAACGGTGTTCTTGGCAACACCGCCGCCAACGGCCTCTTCAAAGTTACGGTGGTCGACGCCACGAATCTGAAGCTGAACGATTCCGACGGCAGTTACAGCGGCGAGTATGTGTCCGGCGGGACCGTACAACAGTGCGGCATCATCGACGTTCACCGCGGCGTCAACCTCAAGCGATATAAAACCGTTTACGACAGCATTGGCGGACTCGGCGCGGGCAAGTTGACTTTAAACGGTCCCGTCGATATTCAAAAGCAATTCGCGCCTTACGACGTCTACCGCGAGTTTCTACCCCCGGGCTTGCCCGTCGGATATCAAAAGGTGGCTTCGAACGCGATTCACGCGTTGCCCAAAGGCCGTACTTCGCATGAGGCGATGGCCGCCGTGAAAAAGGCTATCGAGACTCATGTCGCCAAACTAAACCAAAATTATGCCGGTCCCGCCTACAGCGGAAGTGATGACTTCGGCTCCGTGGCAAATTACCGCAAGCTGGTGCAAGCCGCCCTTGACTCCGGTGCGGGGACTTTTGGTGCCGTTTACGCGTGGATTAAGAGTTACATCGAAGACGCAACGCGCGATGCGACATTGACGGGAGGCGCGCTGTTGGTACCCATTTACACCGCCGGAAACGCCTCGCACTACGCGACTTGGGCCAGCGGCCGCGGAACCACCGTGGCCAATGCCCTGCTCGCGGCGATTACTCCTCCACTACCAAATTCGGCCCAGCCGAAATCCATGCCGGTGATGAGATGGCCGGAATACTTCCAGCACGGCGTGTGGATCGACGCCAAAACCAACAACTCCGGCGTACCCGACTTCAGAAAAAGTTCGATCATCACACTGGGGTTCTGTTCGCCAAAGGGTTGGTCGATGTTCGAGGCCCAAACCCACGCCGCCACCGTCAGCACGTTTACGCATGAAATGGGCCACGGCCTCCACCTATCCCACTTCGTGGTCAACGGCAACGACTTCAACTGGAAACAACACCATCTGCTTTCAGGCAACTGCCTGATGAGCTATGGGCATACCAGCGGGTACATTCCGCAGCCCGCCGGCGCGGTAGGCCCCACCGGTGCCGGTGCCGCCCCGGATACCGGTTGGCCACACACGGTACTCCCCGAACAGCCAGCGGCTCCCCCGCCCGCCCCGCCGTACCGGCCCGGAAATTACCTGTCCATGGATACGACAGTCGCGGTCGGCGACCCAACCATCGCATTCGTAGCCCCCACCGCGGTGGGAGCCGCCTGTGCCAAGTGCATCTTGAAACTCAGGGGATGGAACGAGGAGAAACTGCCCAGTGCATGGAAGCATCCAGACTTATATTAAGGAGAGAATGAAGGATGAACTCCCGCCGTTGGTTGTTGGCCGCCACTTGCGCGGTGGGCGTCACTGCTGGCATTCTCGGTTTCCAGGGACGAGCCAAAACGCCTCCCCGCGTTAAGAAATCGGAACCGAAAACTTCTATGAACCCCACCGTGGAGAATCCTCAACTAACGCTCGCGTCCACCAATAGCAACAGCCGCTTGCTGCCGGAGCAAGCCGCAAGGTTCGATCTGATCTTTCAGAACCTGTCCTCGCAAGAAGCGGCGTTCGCCAGCCTGACCGGAAACGACTCCACCCCGTCCCTCCAACTCTTCGACGGCACCGGAACCCTCGTCTCCAAGTTCAATTCCGCCACCATCCGCCGACGCTCCGGCGGGCACATGCATGACCCCCCTTCCCCCGCCTCGCTCGTCTATCTGCAAACCGGCGTCCAGGACGGCAGCCAGATCAACCTTTGGAACTTCACCGCCCCCTTGCCTCCCGGTCGCTACCGGTTGCAGGCCGCGCATCAGATCCGCCCCGGCGCCCACTCCGTCGATGCTGCAACGGCGTTCGAAATTCTACCCGCCTCGGTGTCCAGCGTGGCGATGAACTACGGAGTCAGTGACCACGGTTCGTCGCTCCTTTCCTGGCTGGCGCAGCCGCTCGATAAGAAAGCGTCTCCAGAAATCCTCGTCCGCCTCTCCGCCAGCGACAACCACGGCGCCATCATGAACGGCGCCACCGCCGCCGGTCAGGTTGCCGTTGGCGCTCACCTCACGAGCAGCGGCCTACCCCCGTTTTCCGACATCGGCGATCACGGCTGGCTCGCGGTCTCCCACGGCACCAAAATCGAACTCATCCGCCACGCCCTGGCACAAGTCACTTGGCGCAGCGGTGAGTTTGACGTGGAGCTCGCAAACCTTCAACCGGTACCCCGCTTCCCCGACCGCGGCCACGCTCTGTTTCTAGCCACCGGAACCCGCCACGGAAAACCCCTGCTCATGGGTCTCCGCGTCGAAGACGATCCAGCGCGCTCCAGCGCCCCGCCCGCCGCCGGTTCCAAGCTGGTGCCAGGCCCCTCCGCACCCATCGGCGTCAATTTAAGCGCTCCCATCCCGGGCGCAGTTCCGCCGACGAAGCCCATCACCGCCGCGCCCCCGCCCCCGGCGAAGCGTGAACTCCCGGCCTACCACCCCTGGACCGTTCCGCTTCAGGGTGAGCCCGTTCGAACGGCCGTCGCCTTCCATCGCGAGGGCCCAATCACGATTCTTTTGGTCTACAACAAGGAAGGCGTCTCCACACTCTCGCGGATCGACATTGATGAATCCGGCCAAGTGTTGAAGCCCGAAACCGTCATCCTCGCCGGTAACAAACTGGCGGAGATTTGGGCCGTGGCCATTGATGCGCGGAAGGATCAGCCCATATCCTTTCTTGCGCTCGGCGGCGACCGCAAAAATCGCAACCAGTTGGCCCTCATCAAAATGCCTCTGGAAGGCGCGTCCACTGTCCAGGATTTCCCCTCCCTCCCCGGCTGGCCTTCCAAGACCGTCAACGGCCAATCCGTCCCGCTCGCGGCGGTCGAAATCGTCCTCGAAACCGCCCCGGACGGTCGCCCCTGGCTCGCTGTCATTGATGAGGACGGCCACCTGTCCGGAGGCGTCCTGGACGGTTCGCCGCTCAAGCTCCTGCGCGCTGAAGGCCGCTGTTCCAATGCCTATATTGCCGCCCTACCCGGTCACGTCACCCCCGGCTGCTTTACCGAAAAAGGTGAGTTATTCCCCGCCGGCGATCACGGCCATAGTCACTAATCCTTCATGCCTCGTGTCACCGAAAACCCAAACTACGGAGTTCGCGAACTCTACCTCGGCTCGCCAAAGGGCCTTGATATCTGGCATCTACAAGTGAAACTTATCGGCTGGGGGTCCGGCACCGACAACGATGGCGTCGGCCACCCCATGGACCCTGTCCGGCTGACCGGCGTGTTCGACTCGACCACTCGTGACGCCGTACTCCGCTTCCAACTCGCCCACAAGATCCCAGCCACCGGCAGAGTCGACGGCGGCGTCTTCAAGGCCATCGACCGCGAGGCCGCCCTGCATCCGGTCGTGGTAAACGATCTCAAGTGTCCCTGCGCCCGCGGTGACAACGACGGAGCCATTCTCTGCCGCTGCACCGGACACAACGGGGCCAGCCCTCCAGTCGCGATTGCTCACCCCCAGGAAGGCAAATGCGACGGCTTCGGAAAAGCAGATCGCTTCGCAGGGAAGTTCTTGACCGAGGGAAAGAAATGCTGGGACGGTAGCACCGAAAAGAGCCTCGAAAGCGAGAAACTCGATGTCTACGACCGCCAGGAGTATGAGGGCATGGATAAAACCGTGCTCTGGGCGGTCCGCGCGATCCTGCATCGAACCAAAATCCAAACCGAGACCGACCACAAGCGCATTGCCGTCGTAGCCGGATACCGTTGCTGGCACGACAACTATCACCATACCGACCAGACCCGCTGGCATCACCGCCAAACAACATTCCATCTAGGCAAGACGATCGAGTTTACGATTCAGGGCCATTGCTCAGAACCGGTGTGGAAAGACGACAAGGATTCCTGCCCCCAGTGCGACGCCCTCAGAAAAACCGCGCTCGAAAAATGCGGGTTCCAGTCGCGCTGGCAGGAACCCTCCCGCGCATCCCTGGCCGAAGGCCCGAAGGCCGCGCGCCCCCCCTCCTCCCCGTTCGCCGTCAGCGTCGACACCGTCCGTCTTCATGAGCGGAAGGACGATGGTGCCCTCGACTACACCGATCATTTTGTGAAGAAAGATGCCGATGCCGTAAAGCCACTCTACCCGGGCAGTCTCGTCGGCGTCTCGTTTCCCGTAGTCCTCCAGCCCGGTGTGACGAAGGACTCCCTGCCTGTCGATATCAAGTGGGCTCTCCACCCAAAGTTTTCCAGCAGCGAACCATTCTTTCGCAACACGGAAAAGGGTAAGGGCGGCTATTTCCCCATCGGAAGCTCGCGCCTCTGGCACGGCGGCGTCCATTTGAATGTCGCCGCGGGTGCGCCTGTCTATGCCATCGCCGATGGCGAGGTGGTCGGCTGCCGCTTTGGCGATCCGGAGGATCGGGCAGGGGGATCCCGAAATTTCGTCCTGCTACGGCACGAAATCAAGGCCGAAGGAGCCTGGAAGGACAAAATTTTCTACTCCCTGTACATGCACCTCGACGCCGGGGAAGCGACGGCCGACGCGACCATCCGGTGGCGCCGCGAGCTGTTTGAGCGTTCGAAGGATCATGTCCTCCCGTCAATTCCGCAGCCATTGTTCACGGTGGAAACCGTCGCCACCAAGGCCCGCTTATGTCCACGACCGGGGTTCGCCGCCGGCGACGCGGTCGCGATCACAGGCGGCGAGGTCGGGGCGGTTAGCAAGGACGACAGCCTCCCCGCGGACTGGAAAATGTACGAAGTCGAAGCGTCCCCCGGCCATTATATTTTTACCGCTCGCGAAGGCGAACCCGTCGGCGTGAAGCTCGACAAGCTCGACGGCGTTACTAAAGGTTTGGTGATCGGCCTGGTCCAGCCGATCCGCGTCTGCGCCGGAGAGTCGTTGGGCTTGGTCGCCAAAGCCGCCGCGGGCGCGGAACCGTTTCTCCACCTGGAGACATTCGCAGCAGCCGAACTTCCGGTCACGGACGCCGTCTCTGTTGACGCCTCCGAAGTAGGCAAATTCGCCGACCGAAAGGCGATTGTCGCCAACTTGGTCGATGTCGCAAAGCTACTGCCGAAGCCTCAGGATGGTGTCTTAACCGTCGGCGATGTGAAGTTACTCTACGGCTTACCGCCGTTTTATCCGAAGTTACGGAGTGCCGCGGTGAAGATGCCGAGCGCCTGGGCCGTGGACTGGAAGGTGGCGCTGTCGGGCTCGAAGTCCTTGGGGTTTTTGGACGACGCGAGCGCGCTCGGCGAAAAGTGGAACGAACTGCGCTGGTGGGAGGGTGTAAAGGCCAAACATACCGCTTTACCGGACGGGGCTTCTCTCTATCACTACCATCCCATTGCCTTGTTGCTGCAACTCGCTTACCTCTAAGCGACAACGACGGTTCGCAAACGTTCGGCCGGCCCCTTCTCTCAAGTCCCTCCGATGGCAAGCCAACGCCATGTGCCCGGGTCCGGCCGCACCTCCCCTCCTCCTACCGACGACAAGTTCGGTGGGAGGCGCGAAACGACTGCATCACTGACGTGCCAAGCGCAAGGCATCGCAACACCCAGCCAGATGCGGACCAATTCCCGCGTTTTGGAAACTCGCTATGTTCGACCGTTCGCCGTCAACTTCCGCTGCGCCTTCAGCTTTAATTTGGCGATAAAGTCAGCGGCATTTACGAGAGCTTGGTAGTCGGCTTGTTCCTCTTCGGATAACGCACCCTCGTTGGCGCGGCTGCCGACCAACTCGATACGGCTCCGTAGTGAGTCGGTGATGCCAAAGTCGACCACCCTTTGAGCAGAATCCGCGTCCAGGCATTGGGCGAATGTTTCCAGCAATTCGTCGAACAGCACTATCTCGCTCATTTCAGTAGTTTAACAAAGGTCGAGGCGATGCGTCTGGCGAGCCCCGGCCGTCCCCGCATCCACCCCGGACACCTCGAACCGTCATTTCGGAACATACTTTTCGATATTTGCCCTCTCCTCGCGCTTCCCCTCACGCTGCATCGCCCAAGCCGCGGCGAGCTTCCCGCCCAGTTTCATCGCCTTCACCTTCAGCCGAAACGGAATCCCGTTCGCCCACTTAGTCACGCCCAACCATACTCGCACCCCCGCCCACTTGCTCTGCGGTTCAAACTTATAAACCTGCTTCACCGGCGGAGGCACCAGATCGTAAACTTTCGTCATCCCTCTTTCCACCTTGATTCCTACCTTCTAGGAAACCGTAGTAAGTCCCGGAAAGCTCGCCTACCCCGCACAAGGAGCCTTCTTCTCCGGCGTTCCCGAAGTCACCTCAAAATTCGCCGAGTAGGCCAACGTCAAATCAACAAAAGCCTGCACGTCATACGCTTCTGTAATGCCGAAACCTAGCGCCTTCTCCCTCATAACGCACCACTTTCTGGCATACCTCGTCCCCCAACGCCTCGCACCGCTCTGGGTGGCGACAAAAGGCTTTGCAAAAGCGTTTATTTGCGACTGTCGAATAGGCAGCATGAACCCCCTTCCGAACTCGCACCATACCAATCCTACGGCAACCGCTCCCGAATCCTCTCCCGCCCCCTCTCCAGCCGCCGCCCCGCCACCCCCAACATCACCCAACATCCCGCCCCCGCCACCCACAGCACCAACAATCGAACCCACCAATCCCCCCGCGCCGCCGCCATCCCCGGCCCCAAACACAACGCAAAAGCCACCAACCCCGCCCACACCGATCCCCCATCCGCAAACCGATAAGCCTTCAGTGCAAACGGCACCCATACACTCACCCATGCCCCCCATCCCGCCAACAAAAACAACAAACTCAGTCCCTCCACCCCCACCACCAAACCCATCTCCCAACCCAACCGCCAACTCGCCGCCAGCGCCACTAACCCTAACTGCCCGCCCACTAACACCACCAGCGAAACCGTCTTACTCCATAAAATCTCCCGCCCCGTCAGCGGCAACAACAGATAACGGTCAAACCCCGTCCCGTTGTCCGTCCCAAACGCGTTCAATGCAATCGTCGAGTTACTTAGCGCCACCACCACCGGCACAATCCACGCCGCCTCCACCGCCAGGTTCGCCTCCCGCACCGCATAAGCTACAAACATCAACACAATCACCCCCGCCAGAGCCGTATCAAACAGCCGCACCGCCGCCCGCAAATCCTTCCGCAACAACGCCGGCCACCGCGACGGCCTCGCCGAAACCCGCTTCCCCCGTCGCCAAGTCGGCCACTCCACCCCCGCCAGCAAAATCAAGCACAGTCCCCAACCCGAAATCCGCCCAGTCACAAACACCAAAATCCAACTCAGCGGATTCACCGCCAATTCCACCGTCCGCACTACCATCCTGTCTCCCCTCGTCAACGGAAACTGCCCCGGCACCCCCTCCGGCCCCCGACTCATCCCCAACCAACAAACCGCCAACCCCACCCAAACCCAAACCACCGGAAACTCCGGCAAATACTGCAAAAACCGTTCCGCCATCAGCCCCGCCGCCAACAGCATCAGAACCTCCCCGGTGATCTCCGCCGACCCCCGCCCCAGCAGCGTCCGCCATCGGATCTTCACGAGTGCCCCCAGCAACGGTCCTAACCGAGCCACGAAAATTCCTCCCCCGCCGGACGAGGGATATGTTCAAAATAAACATCCTTCAACGGCCGCTCGCCAATCCGCCCCGTCGCAACAACCTTTCCCCCCGCCAGAATCGAGTAACTACTCACTAGCTTCTCGACGACATCCAGAAGATGCGAAGTAACAAACACCGTCGCCCCCTTCTCCGCCATGCCCACCAGTAACTCTCGTATGTTTTCCGCCGAGGAAGGGTCGATCCCCTCAAACGGCTCATCCAAAAACAGCGTCTTCGGGTTATGCAGCAAAGCCAAAGCCAGCGCCGTCTTTTTCCGCATCCCGTAGGAAGCCTGCCCCGCTTCCGTATGCCGCTCCGCGAATAGATCCAAATACCGCAGCAACTGCCCCGCCCGCGCCTCCGTCTCCCCCCGCGACAAACCGTACAACGGCCCCGCCAACGCCAAATGTTCCCACAGCGTCAGCGCGTCAAACAGCGCCAAGTCTTCCGGCAATACCCCAATCGTCTGCTTCACCCCCACCGGGTCCACCCGCAAATCCATGCCATTGATCTCGACCGTCCCCGCCGTCGGCTCCAGCAACCCCGTCAGCATCTTCACCGTCGTCGATTTCCCCGACCCGTTCGGCCCCAGAAACCCATGAATCGTCCCCGGCTCCACCGTCAGGTCCACCGAGTCCACTGCGGTAAACGTCCCAAACTTCTTCTGTAACCCGATGGCGCGAATCATCAACAAACCGGTGCCGGATGCGGAAACGTGTCTTCGTTGTCTTTGGGGTCTTTGGAGTCCAGGCATTGCCAGTCTTTCTCCACCAGCACGTCCACCGCCCCCGCCACCCCGCCGAACCCCACCTGCCCCGTCCCCGCCCATTCCGCAATCACGCCGTCGGGCGCGCCCACCGTCACCACGCCCCCCTCGAAGGTAACCCGAAACGCAGCCGCCCCCGGCACCAAGCGGTAGACCAAGCTCAGCCCAGGCAGTTCACACCGATCTTCGACGGCCGCCCCCGCCGCCAGCGCCGCCACCTCGCCCTGCTTCACGCGCAGCCGCAGTGCATTACCATGGATTCGAAGCTTCATAGTCCTTTATTATAGAAGGGATGCCCATCTACGAGTACCGTTGTCCCCAGTGCGAGATCCGTTTCGAGCGTCTCCGCCGCATGGCCGACGCCGACGTCCCCCTTCCCTGCCCTGGCTGCGGAGCCCCTCACGCCGACCGCCAACTCTCCTGTTTCGCCGCCGGAGGCTGCAACGCCCCCGCCGGCTCCGGCTTCCGCTGAGCCAACTAACCCAAGGGCCCGTCGGGCCCTCTCTCCCTCACAAAATCTACGGCACCAAGCCCCAAGCTTCATCAAAGAACCCCGCCGAAACCACCTTCCCCGGATACTTCCCGTCCGCCGGAGTCGCCGTATCAATCACTGCCCAATCCGGCAACTTCGATATCTGCCGCGCATTATTTAAGTAATCAAACTCCCGAAACGTAAATCCCGAATTCACCACCACATACCGCTTCGGGTTCAAAGGATTCGGATAGATAAACGCTGGATAATGCGTCCCAGCGGAATAACTCTCCTTTCCCACCTTCACCTGCTCTCCCTCCCACTTCACCGGCAGCCGATCCGCCATCTTCGCCAGCACCGAGTTACTCGCCGGCGTCCCCCAAACCACGATGTTATGCGCCATCAAATCCGCCTCCGTCACCTCCGTATCTTTCTTCACCCGCGCCTCCCCTCGAAACTGCCGTCGCCACTCCGTCACCGCCCGCCGCTGCTCCTCCTCTATCCGCCCCAGCGTCTTCCCGCTCCCCATCACAAACAAAAAACTGTCCATAAACGCATCGTCAATCGGACCCTGCAACCCATGTGCCTTCCGCAACCCCGTCGCCGATCCCACCGCCCACTGCCCCCCCTGCTTCACCAAACTCACCTGCCAACTCCGATCACTCGCCGGACCTTTAACCGCCAACGTCTGCCCGTCAATCACCACCGCCGCCTTCCCCACTAACTCCACCGGCGCCCCGCCCGCCCCAAATTTCAACGTCAATCCCGTCACTCCGCTCGTCTTCACCTCCACCCGACCCTGGTTATGCACCGACGCCTCCACCGTCCCCTTCTCCCAATGCTGCGCCAACCCGTCCACCGTCACCCACTTCATCTTGTTATACCGCAGCGTGTAAGTTACAAACCGGACCCGCCGCGGATACTCCTCCCGCCCCGCCGCCGCAATCGCATCTAACTTCGCGTTCAGCGTAAGTTTCGCCTCCGGATGATACCGATGCGCCGTCTGCGGCCCAATCACGTGCGTCATCGTGATTCCCTCTTTCTCCAGGTAAGTCGCCATCAAATCCGCCGCCTGCTTCTGGCCGTCAATTTCGCCGCTGTAAGCCACCAGCGGCACATTCACAAAGTTAGCCGCATACTCCGTCGCATCATACATCCGCCATAACTTCTGCTCCCACACCGGCGGCAAATCCTTCAACTTCAAAAACTCCCGGCTCTCGCTAAACCCCGCCCCCGGAGCCACCGCCGCCCACAGCCCCGCATGGTGCGCCCCAATGTGCCACGCAGCCGCCCCACCCATCGAAAAACCCCGCATAACCAGCCGGTTGTCATCAATTCGATACTGCTTCTTCACGGCGTCCAACGTCTCAAACAAATCCACCTCCCCGGCAAACTTATTCGCATTGCAATACCGCCCATACAAATGCACCACGAATGCGTCCTGCGGAGTAAACTCCCCCGCCCGACTCATCCGCTCCGACAAAAAATTCACTTCGCTCAGCGTCTCAGCCCGACCATGAAACCACCCATCCAACCGCCAAGCCCGCGGCAATCGAGCATCATAGGACGGCGGCACCACTAACCCATACGGCTGCACCGACCCGTCAATCTTAGAAACATACCCTCTCACCACTAACCCCGTAGCCCTTGTCCACGGAGCCTCCCCATTCCGTAGAGCCTCCGCCCGCGCCACGCCCTCCGCCAACAGAGCCTTCGCCTTCCCCGGCTCATCGGCCTTGAAGAACTCCCCGTAAGTCACGGCATATCTCACCGCATCTCGAAAAATCATCACATCCGGCACCAGCGCGTGGTTCCCCAGCCCCGCGATCAACCCGCTCAGCCGTTCCACCCCAGCCTTCAGCTCATTCCGGTCAGCCTCGGAAACCGCCACGCCCGGCGGCGGAATCGGCCGATCCTGCCCCCAAATCATCCCCGCCATCATCATCAAAACCGCTGCTGTTCTCTTCATAGCCTCGCCTAGCATATCCTACTCCCCAACTGCCTCGTGACCATGTATAATTCCGGTAGCATTATGGGCGATCAAGACTCGACGGAGTATACCGTCCAAGCCGGCGATTGCCTCTTCAGCATCGCCGAACATCACGGCTATCATTGGGAAACCATCTGGAAAGACCCGGCTAACGCCGCCCTCCGACAACTCCGCAAAACCCCCGCCGTGATCATGGCGCGCGATATCGTTACCCTCCCCGCCAAGAAGCTAAAAGAGCTTTCCCGCGCTACCGATCAAACCCATAAATTTGTTCGCAGCGGCACCCCCGCCAAACTCCGTCTCCAATTCCTCAACCACGGCGAGCCGCGCAAAAATCAGCCCTACACCCTCGACCTCGACGGCGTCACCCGCTCCGGAACCACTGACGGCGAAGGCTTCCTCACCGAATACCTCCCCTCTAAAGCCCGACAAGGCCTTCTGATCCTCGGTCAAGGCGATGACCAAATCACGTACCCCCTCGAACTCGGCCATCTAGACCCCGTCGATTCCGACTCCGGCATCGCCCACCGCCTCACCAACCTCGGCTTTCTCCCGGCTAACGCCGACCCCTCCGATCCCGACGCCGTCGCCGACGCCCTCCGCCACTTTCAGACCAATCAAAATCTCCCTGTCACCGGCCATGCCGATCCCGGCACCACCAACAAAATCAAAGAACTGCACGGGTCCTAACCCTTTGGAGCATTAACCCAGTGGATACTCACGGCCATCAAGAATGCGCCGCCATCGGCCAGGTAATGGTCGGCGCCGCCTTCGACCGAAACAACAACCCCAATCTCCGCCTAGGAGCCTTCTACCTCGGCAATTGGCTCACCGACGTCTCTCAAGCCATCGATCCCGTTGCCATCGCCACCCTCCGCGTCGAATTCCGCAATACCATGTACGCCATCATCCTTGATGTCGAAGGCTGGTCGGCCTCCCTCCCCGACTTCACCCAACTCGAACTCAACCAACTCCGCGACGGCCTCAACGAACAACGCGTCAAAGCCGACGAAGCCATCAACATTCTCGCTGGCTCCGGCTCCGCCAGCCCCCTCGCCGACGCCGTCCGCAGCGCCCTCTTCGTCATCGGCTACCGCAAGTTCGTCCATCCCGACTCCCCCTCCCAACCCGCTCGCATGGACTACCTCTCCTTCAAATCCATCGTCCGCGGCCGCTTCACCCAGTATTTCCCCCACGAACACGTCGACCGCTACCCCGCTGCCCCCTCTGCCCGCGCCCGCTATTCCGGCCTCGTCGCCCCCGGCACCAACACCCCCACCGGCACCGGCGCCACCAATCTCTCCCCCCATCAATATAAATACCTCGTCGACGATATCAAAATCACCGCCGGCCTACTCGCCGATATCGACCTCCACTGGGCCCGCATCCACTTCGGCCCCCTCCGCCGCATCAGCGACCAAGACGTCGAATGGAATACTTTCCTCGCCAAACTCGGCCACGCCGTCCATGCCGTCGAAGACTACTTCGTCCATTCCAATTACGTCGAACTCGCCCTCTCCTCCTGGTCCGACGGCAATTCCTATCTCCCCTCCGAACCCTCCTTCTTCAGCACCCACGTCGCCGACTCCTCCTACCAAATCGTCCAACTCCGCCTCCGCCGCTTCGACGGCGAAAACCTACCGAACTCCCACCCAGAACCCAACGTCGTCACCGGCTACTTTGACTTCGCCGACACCTTCTTCAGCCTTCGCCATGTCTGGGAAGAGCTCTTCGAACCCAACCCCGAAGGTGCCAACCCCGACCCCGCCGGTCCCTGGCGCGCCCTCCTCCATGCCACCATCGTCGACGTCCACGAACGGTCCCGCATGCACCCCTCCCTCTCTCGCCCACAAGCCATTCAACTCGCCGAAGAAGTACTCGTCAATCAAGCCTCTCACCACAATCGAGACGTCCGTACCGCCGCCAATGAAGTCCTCTCCGCCGCCCCAGCCGAAGTCCGACAGGAATTCCTCAACGCCGTCGCGCAGTTCAGCATCCGCGCCTCCGGCTCCGCCATCAGCCTCTACACCGCCTTCGAAAGAATACACACCCTCGAAGTTGAACTCAGCCAACCCGCTCGATGGATCCGCCGCATGCTCGCGATCCCCACCAACGCCGTTACTCGCTGGCTCACGCGCCAAACCGAAGGCCGTCTTCGCCAAATCATCGACCGAAAAATTGGCCGCACCCGCGTCGGCTGCCACTCCCTCCTCGCCAAAGACTACGCCTGGAATGAAGTCGACCGCGAACCACTCGACGTCATCTATAACCTTGCCAAATCACTCGCCAAAGCCCTCCACTGGTACATCCTCCATACCCTCACCCGCTGGGCCCGCCCGAACCCAATTCCCGTCCCTCGTAACTTCGTCGACACGGCAACCAGCCACTCCACCATCGACGCTCACAACCACATCGACTGGCTCGAACTCCTCGAATGCTTCCTCCGCCACCCCCATGGCCGGCCCGCTACTCCCGGCACCCCCTGGTGGCAGGAAATCATCGCCCACGGTCACACCCGCATGGAACACATCTGCATCCAACGCTACGCCGGCCCACGCCCCCACCAATACGTCTTCGTCACTGAAGCCCAAGTCCAAACCCTAATCGACGCCGCCACCACCCTCCGTCGCGATCGCGAATCCTTCTACAACTCCGACCCCATCGTCGCCCAAGCCCGACCCCCCTCACCGTGATACAGTCAGCCAATCCATGCTCCTCCGCCGCCAATTCCTCCAACTCGCCGCATCCGCCCTCGCCGACCCTCCCCAAAAGCCCAACATTCTACTCATCCTAGCCGACGACCTCGGCTTCTCCGACCTCGGCTGCTATGGCTCCGAAATCCCCACCCCCCTCCTCGACTCCCTCGCCAAAGCCGGCCTCCGCTTCACCCAAATGTACTCCACCGCCCGCTGCTGGCCCTCCCGTTCCTGCCTCATGACCGGCTACTACCCCCAACAAATCGGTCGCGACAAAGCCTCCGACCCATTCCCCACCTGGGCCCGCTACACCTCCCAGTACCTTCGCCTCGCTAACTACCGCACTTACCACTCCGGTAAGTGGCACGTCTCCGGAAAACTCCCCATCGCCGACGCCGAATTCCACCGCTCCTATAACATCGAAGATCACGACCGCTTCTTTGCCCCCCAACGCCACCGCCTCGACGATAAACTACTCCCCCCCGTCAAACCCAACACTAACTTCTATCTCGCCACCCATATCGCCGACCACGCCCTCTCCTTCCTCAACCAACACGCCGCCGAACACAAAACCGACCCCTTCTTCCTCTATCTCTGCTTCACCTCCCCCCACTTCCCCCTCCACGCTCCCGCCCCCGACATCGCCGCCCAAAAAGGCCGCTACGACGAAGGTTGGGACGTCATCCGCCAACGACGCTGGCAGCGCCAAACCAAAATGGGCCTCGTCAACTGCCCCCTCCCGCCCCTTACCACCGAAATCATCCCCTCCTGGAACCTCGAAGAAGCCAAGCTCAAAGAACAAATCGGCCCCGGCGAAGTCGCCCGCGCCGTCCCCTGGACCCAACTCAACCCCGTCGAACAGAGCTTCCAAGCCCAGAAAATGGAGGTCCACGCCGCCATGATCGCCCGTATGGACTCGGAAATCGCCCGCGTCGTCGACCGCCTCAAGGCCCTCAAAGAACTCGACAACACTGTCATCCTCTTCGCCTCCGACAACGGCGCCTCCGCCGAACAAATCATCCGCGGCGATAAACACGATCGCACCGCTCCTCCCGGCTCCGCCGCCACTTATCTCTGCCTCGGCCCCGGCTGGTCCACCGCCGCCAACACCCCCCTCAAGCTTCATAAACACTGGAACCACGAAGGCGGCATCAGCTCCCCCTTCATCGTCCACTGGCCCGCCGGCATCAAGGACAAGGGCAAACTGCGCCACGCCCCCGCCCACTTCATCGACATCGTCCCCACCCTCCTCGCCCTCTCCAGCGCCCAACCCGTCATGAAACATAACGGTCTCACGCCCCCTCCCTTCCCCGGCCTCAACCTCCTCCCCCTCCTGCAAAAGGACGCCCCCCTCAAACGCGACTTCATCTACTTCCACCACATGACCAACCGCGGCCTCCGCTCCGAAAACTGGAAGCTCGTCTCTGCCGGACCCAATGCTGAATGGGAACTCTACGACCTCAGTGAAGATCGCGGCGAAACCAAAAACCTCGCCAAAACCCTTCCCGACAAAGTCAAACAACTGGCCACCGTCTGGGACCAAGCCGACGCCCAATTCGCCCGCGACCATCAATCCGGAATCAACAAATGACGCCCTTCTCCCTCCTCACCACCTGCCCCCAATGCGCCACCGCCAACCGGATCCCCGCCGCCCATCTCTCCCATCGTGGCCGCTGCGGCAAGTGTAAGGCCACCCTTCCCGCTCTATCCAAAGCCCTCCCCGTTGACGCCGCGGCCTTCGCCGAAATCATCCACTCTTCCCCCGTCCCCATCCTCGTCGATTTCTGGGCCGCCTGGTGCGGACCCTGCCAAATGGCCGCCCCTGAACTCGAACTCCTCGCCAAAGAGATGTCCGGCCAAGCACTGGTCCTCAAGGTCGATACCGAGGCCGAACCCGCCCTCGCCGCCCAATTCCGTATCCAGTCCATCCCCAACTTCCACGTCTTCCACCACGGCAAACTAGTCCACCAACAAGCCGGACTAGCCCCCCGCGCTGTCATGCGAAGCTGGCTAACCCTAAAGGAATCCTAAATCCCCCGTCGGAAAATTCCCCAAGTTCGGAAACACCGTCCCCATCGCCGACCCCGGCACCCCAAACCACCTCGCCAGCGTCGCCCCGTACTGGTCCAACGAAGTCGTCGGAATCCAATTCCCCCGGCTCCCCGAATCGTCCGGCCCGTTCAACACTAACTGCGGAAACACCCCATAAACCCCACTCTTCACCGCCCCTCCAATTACTAACTGATGCCCGCCCCACGCATGGTCCGTCCCCGTACTCGCATTCGGCTGCATCGTCCGGCTAAACTCTGACTCGGTAAACAAAGTCACCTGCCCGCTCAAACCCAACTCCTCCATCGCCCGGTTAAACGCCAACACCGCGCCATTCAACTCCAGTAACAACCGCGCATGGGTCGGAGCCTGCGCCTCATGCGTGTCGTAGCCCCCCTGCGAACAAAAGAATATCTGCCGACGTAATCCCACCTGCCCCCGGATCTGGATCAACCGCGCCACCTGCCGCAACTGATTCCCAATCGACGTCGTCGGAAAAACCGTCATCAGCGACGACGACGCCTTAAACGCCGCATCCGCCTGCCGTAGCACCGCCAACGAATCGTTCATCCGCTGACCCGCCGCCTGCACCAGCGTCGCCCCCGTCGACATCGTCAATATCTGCTGCAACGCGTTCTGACGGTCCACCTCTCCCGCCCGATTCTGCTGCCCCAAAATATCCAAATTCGTCGACGCTATCTGCGACGGCTGCGTGTCCCGCCCAATCAAAAACAGAGAATTCCCATTCACCGATACCCCAGCCGGGAACTGTGACGGCGCGTTCATCTCCCGAACTTGCCCCCGCCGCTCCCATCGCACGTTACAGAAACTCTCCGTAAGGCGTCCTCAAACGCAGCGAAGTAACGGTAACTTTCGGACGCCTGTGATAACCTCAAAAAATCGGAACCATCTTGACCTGGCCCCGCTCCATCACCGTCGCCGAAGGGATCCAATTGGGCTCCCCCGCCCTCGAACACGAATTCGCCGAACACTTCCTACCCCGCCTCAAATCCTTCTTCCGCGCTCGACAAGCCCTCCCCGATTCAATCGAAGAACTCACCCAGGAAACCATCGTCGCAGCCCTCCTCGCCCTCCGCGCCGGACGCCTCCGCGAACTCGGCTCCCTCGAAGCCTTCGTCCTCAGCATTGCTCGCCACCAACTCGCCGAAGCCTTCCGCCAACACGCCAAACTCCCGGCCAACGCTTCCCCCAACGACCAAATCGCCCTTCACTCCCTAGCCCCCGAACTCATCCTCACCGTCCGCAACGAGTTCTACGGCCTCGATCTCCCCAACCAACGACTCCTCTGGCTCATCCTCGTCGAAGGCCTCCGCCCCGCCGAAGTCGCCCCCCTCCTCGGACTCACCGAAGATGCCGTCCGCCAACGCAAATCCCGACTCCTTCGCGCTCTAGCCGAGAAATTTTCCGCCCCCGCTGTCACAAATCGGCCCACGCCAACGACTCCCCCTCTGAAGCTCCCCCCTGTTACCACACCATGACCTGCCACCAAGTCGCCTCGGAAAACATCATCGAACGCTACCTCGCCGAAAAACTCGCCGGACCCACCCGCGACGCCTTCGAACTCCATTACTTCGCCTGCGAATCCTGCCTCGTCACACTCCAAACCGTCCAAACCCTCCAACCCGTCCTCGCC
>JANXMS010000572.1 GCA_025354525.1 Acidobacteriota bacterium | reverse complement strand
CCCGACATTGCAGACCGGGCAGGTGGTCGTGATGGACAATCTTTCCGCCCACAAAGTAGATGGGGTGAAAGAACCGATCCACGCCACCGGTGCCGAGCTTCGATACCCGGTCAGTGGCTGCTCTTGACGTCGCTCTCCCCGAGGCCCTCGCCCTCATCTCTCCCAAAATTGCTCAAAATCTCTTCAGACATTGCGGATATGCCCTCTGTTAAGTCAAGACTTGCTCTAGAGCCGAAACAGCTGCTTCGAGTTTTCGTAGAGGATCTTCCGTTCGGCAGCTTTGTTCGGTGCCAGCCTACGAATTGTCTCGATCTGTTTGCCGCCGCTGCACCGATCGCCTTTGCCGTCGCGATCACTACAATCGCTGCCGTAGAGCAGCTTGTTCTGATGGCGGTCCAGGAATCCACGTGCGTGGTCTTCGTCGCGCAGCAACGCGTTCAGCCCGCTACCGGCGCTCATATCGGCGAACATGTTCGGATAGTTCGCCAGGTATTTGTCGGTGATGCCGCCCGTGGTCACCTTGGTTCGCGGATAAAGATCATCCTGCGTCAAGGCCGCGTCGATGTTGCCCCACCAGGTCTGCGCATGGCCGATGAAGTTGACCGTCGGATATTTTTCGAGCACGCGATAGAAGCGGTTGAAGCCGATGTTGTAGGTGTTGTGTTCGAAATGGAGCAGGACGGGCACTTTAAAGTCGCGGGCCAACTCGGCGATGGAGCGCACCTCGGGGCCGTCGCAATCGAGCGGGAACTTCTGCTCGCCAATTCCGATCGCGCCCATCTTCAAATATTTTTCGATCGTCCGCCGGGCGTCTGGCTCGTCCGGCGCTTCGTTGGCGAAGAATTTAAACCGCTGCGGATACTGTTTGGCTAAGCGCACGCAGATATCGTTGCCGCCTGCGCCCGCCGCCAAGCCATACTTCTTCCCGGCGGGCAACAGAATCGACAAGGTCACGCCCATCGTCTCCTGATGCCGCACCAATTCCTCATCGGAGCGCCCGGTGTAGGGCGTGTGTTGGTGAATGTCAATTACCGGTTCGGGAGCCAGTAGTGAGGCCAGGAAATTTCGACGGGTCATCCGCTTTATTATGGAAGATTGGGGACCCAACAAGCGAGTACATCCGGCCGGCTGGGGTTTATTGATTGGACGCGAGGCATGGCCACGCTCGTCATGCTGCAAGGCCACGTCTGGGAAAGTTTTACCGACAAGAATCTGCGCGACACCGGCGTCTATGTTTTCTCGCAGTTTCCTGGCGGCGTGGCTCCGGCGGTGTTCTTGTTTCTGGCCGGGGTGACGCTGGCGTTTCTGGTCGATAGCCGAGAGAAGCGCGGGGCATCTCCCTGGGCTCGTTCGCTGGCCGCGTTGCGGCGGGGGGCCTTTCTGGGCGGGCTGGCGATATTGTTTCGCTTTCAAATGTGGGTGTTTTATTTCCCCCATGGTGCATGGTCAGACATACTCCGCGTCGATATCCTCAACTGCATGGGGGCTGCCTGCGTGATGCTGGCGCCAGTGGCGGCGCTGCGTCGGATGCAGCGAGTGCGCGGGGCGTTGTTCATCGGCGCGGTGATCGCCTTCGGCGCGCCCTTCATCAGCGACTGGAAAGCCTTGGCTCCGAATGACCTTTTTCGCAGCTACGTAGCGCCAGACTATAGCGGCTTCGCGCTGTTCCCGTGGGGGGCCTTCGTGGCGTTCGGCATGGCCTGCGGCACGGCTTTTCGCTTGATCCCGGAAGCGAGTCGCGAGCAGGTGATGCAGTGGGTCGGTTGGGCTGGGTTCGTTTTGGCGTTCCTGTGCCAATATATTTCCAACCTGCCTTACGGCCTCTATCCCAATAGCGAATTCTGGCTGGACAGCCCTTGCCTGACGCTGATCAAATGCGGCGTGATTTTGATGGTTTGTTCGTTCGCCTTCTTTTGGAATGAGTGGGCACCCCGCCTGCGCGAAGCCGCTGGCAGTACGCTCCGGTTCAGCATCCCTCGCCAATTGGGCACGACATCGCTGCTTATTTACTGGGTCCACATTGAGATCGTCTACGGTCGTTGGTTCGAAAAGCAGAAGCAAAACACGAGCCTAGGGATGACCTTTTTCGCGGCCGTCAGCGTTGTGCTGCTGATGATCGCGCTGTCGTACGGAAAGACGGCTCTCGTCAAGAGCGACTGGTTTGACGCTAACGTAAGGCGAAGACTTTCGCGACAATAATCCAGCCCGCCCGCA
The DNA here is from genome assembly GCA_025354525.1 of Acidobacteriota bacterium. GTDB lineage: Bacteria > Acidobacteriota > Terriglobia > Bryobacterales > Bryobacteraceae. The sequence goes on along the minus strand of JANXMS010000572.1, from coordinate 10,470 downwards.
GGCTACTTCGCCACTGCCCCGATACTTTATTCACCCCGGCGCGGCGGACTCCATACGACACCGGAACTTCGATCACCCTCAAGCCGAGCTGCAGCGCTCGGATCTGCATTTCGATAGTCCAGCCGTAGTTGCGATCCCGCATCATCAGCGTCTCCAGGCTCGACCGGCGAATCGCGCGGAACGGGCCGAGGTCTGTGTACCGATGGCGGTAGACTAGGCGGATCAGCGTGCACGCCAGCCAGTTACCGAACGCCTGATGCGGCAGCAGCGCCCCGGGTTCAGGATTACCCAGCGGCCGCGATCCCAACACAAGGTCGGCTTCGTTGCGCCGAATCGGATCGAGCAACCGCGGTGATTCGCTCGCGTCCTCTGACCCATCGGCCTGTAGAAACGCGACGATTTCAACGTCGGCCGGCAAGAGAGCGATCGCCTTTAAGCAGGTTGCGCCGTAGCCCCGCTCGGGCTCGAAGCTGACGAGCGCCCCGTTGGCCGTGGCGATCTCGGCGGTTCGATCAGTAGACCCATTGTCGGCCACGATGACGTAGCGGAACATCCCTTCGGGAATTCCGGCCAACGTGGTGGCGATGCACTCTTCTTCGTTCAGGGCAGGGATGATGAGCGCGGCATGCATTCGGGACTACAATCTAGCATAGAGGTCGGAATCGATGTCAGAAGAAATGGAGCAGCCGCCGCCCGTCGAGCGCCACGCCATGTGGGGTGCCATGGCTTGGTTGCGCGACCTCCTGTTCAGCGTCGTCATCGCCATCGTCATGATCCTGTTCCTCTACCAGCCGGTAAAGGTGGAAGGCACGAGCATGATGCCGACGCTCGAAGATCAGGAACGAATCTTCATCAACAAATTCGTCTACAAGTTCGGCATCGGCGAAATCGAGCGTCTCGATACGGTGGTTTTTTGGTTCCCCAACGATCCTTCAAAGAGCTACATTAAGCGGGTGATCGGCCTGCCCGGCGACACGGTTGAAGTCCGCGAAGGGACGGTGGTTCTGAACGGAGAGGTTATGGACGAACGCTATGTCCCGTTCGAATTCCGCGATGGTCTAACGCTTGCCCCGACGGTCGTCGCCGACGAAAGCTACTTCGTGATGGGCGACCATCGGACGTCGTCGAACGACTCCCGCGCCTGGGGCCCGGTTCATCGGCGCTTCATTTATGGCAAGGCAGTTTTCGCCTATTGGCCGCTTGATCGCCTTGGCATCGTGCGCTAACGCAGTGTGGCCTTCAGGAAGCGTAAGTAGCGCTCCCAGTCGTAGGCCGTGATGTCGTGCTTGCCGGGACGAATGTGGTAGGCGGTGCGCTCGGGCACGCCCAGCACTTCGTAAACCTTCGAAGCTTCGGTTAACGCCAGAAGTTCGCCGAGCGGGTCCGCCCACAAATCTTCGCTCGCGCTCGCGACATACAACGGGCGCGGCGCAGCGAGCGCCAGCAACATGTGCGAATCCACGGGCAACTCATTCACCGACTGCGAGTAACCCTTGAAGTTGCCCGTGAACCAATGCGGAAAGTTCTTGTTCAAGTCGGCCACATGTTCGCCGATGATCCGGCGGGATATGGCCGCCCCGCCTTCGCCCGAGTCGTTTGAGATCACCGCGGCAAAACGCTGGTCGGTCGCCCCCGCCCACAGCGCCGCCTTGCCCAGACGAGAGTGCCCGGCCACGGCGATCCGCTTGCCGTCCAGGTCTTTCTGCGTCAGCGCGTAGTCGAACATCCGGCTCATGCCCCACGCCCACGCGGACATCGCGTTCGTCGTCTCGTCGGTCGGCAGCAGTGAAAGAATCGAATCCGGTTTCCCGTCCTTCACGTCGGCGAAGAAGTCCGTGTAGTGGGCCGTAATCACCGCGTAGCCGTGCTTGGCGAAGACGTCGAGCGGCCAACGGGAGTTTCCACTGAGCACGGTGGCAATCGGCGTAAAGCTCAAGCAAACCACGACCGGCACCGGCTTCTTCGCGCCCGGCGGGGTGACAATCAAAATGTTGATCGCCTTCTGTTTACCTTGGCCGCTGAAGCTCAGAGTCACCTCGCGCCAGTTCGGGCCGGTGGCCTTTACTGTGGCGACTACGGGCAGCGTCTCCGCAATTGCTCGGCCGAAAACGTGGGTCTCATACAGCTTCAGAATCTCGGCCCGGCGCGCTGGCCACGGGCCCGACCCGAGCAGATCCGGCAGCGTGTAGGTGCCCGCCTTGGATTCGTCGTAGTTCGTGTTCGGCCGCTGCGCGAACAGCGATGCGGATAGGAGAAGGAAAAGGGCAATGCGCATGACGCTTGCCAGTGTATCGCTACTTGGCCGAAATTATTGAGCAGTGCCCCGAAGCCGCTGGTATTCGGCCAGCACTTTGTTGACGTAGTTCTGCGTCTCGGCGTAGGGAGGCGTGCCGTTGTAGCGCGCCACCGCTCCGGTGCCGGCGTTGTAAGCCGCTAACGCGCGTCGTACCTGGTCCGGTTCGTTTTGATACTTGACGAGAAGATCGCGCAGCAGCCGCGTACCGCCCTCAATGTTCTGTTCGGCGTCGTGCGGGTCCACCCCAAGTTCCCGCGCCGTGGCCGGCATCAACTGCATCACCCCGATGGCTCCCTTCGGCGAAATGGCCTTCTGCTGAAACGCCGACTCGATCCGCGCGACGCTCTTGACGAACTCCGGAGGCAAACCCAATTTTCTCGCAGCGGCCTCGACCGGGTCCTCTACGCGAACGGGCACCACGACGGCCACCGGTACCGACGGCGGCGGTGCGATCGGTGCCATTGGTTCTACGACCGTCTCTCGCTCGGCCACGTGTACCAGCGGGATGTCGACCGACCCCTGCGCCGTATGCAATCGCAACGACCCGCCGAGCGCTTCCACCCTCTCCGCCCGAATCGTAAATCCGGTGGAGAGTAGAATAACTTCGGCGGCCTGCATCGAAAGCCCGGATAGGGCAAACAGAATTACGATCAGCCGCACACCACTATTGACGCACAGGAGGGTTCTTCCGTGGAAATGAATCGTAGAATGTTTCTCGGCAGCTTGGCCGCGGGTTTCGCCGCTGCCGCTCAAACCAAACCGAATATCGTCCTGATCGTCGCGGACGACCTTGGCTACGCGGGCATCAGCGTCCAGGGCGAACGCGAATTCAGCACGCCGCATATTGACTCCCTCGCCCGCGACGGCGTCCGCTTCACGAACGGCTACGTCTCCTGTCCCGTCTGCAGCCCCACGCGCGCCGGCCTGATGACCGGTCGCTACCAACAGCGTTTCGGGCACGAATTGAACCCCGGCCCGGCCGGAGAAGCGGACCCGCAATTCGGCCTACCTCTCACCGAAACCACCATCGCCGATCGTCTCCGCGCCGCCGGCTACGCCACCGGCATGGTTGGCAAATGGCACCTCGGCTATCGGCCGGAATTCCATCCGCTCAAGCGTGGCTTCGACTTCTTCTACGGATTTCTCGGCGGTGCCCATTCCTATTTGGAACCGGACCGAGGCGACGGCAATCCGCTCCTCCGCGGCACCGAGAAGGCACCCAAAGAAGAGTACCTCACCGAAGCGCTCGGTCGCGAAGCTTGCTCCTTCATCGAACAAAAAGCCGGATCGCCGTTCTTTCTCTATCTCCCTTTCAACGCCGTTCATGCCCCCATGGAGGCCACTGCAAAGTACCAGGATCGCGTCGCGTCCATCGCCGATCCGCGCCGCCGGACCCACGCCGCCATGGCCATCGCCATGGACGACGCCGTCGGCCGAGTCCTCGAAACGCTCCGCCAGAAGAAGCTCGACAAGGATACGCTCGTTATTTTCCACAGCGACAACGGCGGCCCCACAGCCCAGACCACGTCGAAGAATACGCCGCTCCGCGGCTTCAAGGGTCAAGTTTACGAAGGCGGCATTCGCGTGCCGTTCTTGCTTCGTTGGCCGGGCAAGGTGAAGCCGGGCCAGGTCTACGCCAAACCCGTCATCGCCCTCGACGTCCATCCCACCGCGCTCGCCGCCGCCGGAGCCCCCGTGGCCGGTCTCGATGGGGTAAACCTGCTGCCGTTTCTCGGCGCTGGCAATAAGGCCGTCCCGCACGAAGCGCTGTACTGGCGCTTCGGTGCCAGCCGCGCCATTCGTCAGGGCGATTGGAAGCTTCTCTGGCCCAACGGAGGCAGCGCCGAACTGTACAACCTCGCGACCGACCTGAGCGAAACGAAGGATTTGGCAAATGCCGAACCCGACCGCGTCCGCGACCTCACTGCCGCCTTCGACGTCTGGAACCGGCAGCTGGTGCCTCCGAAGTGGCAAACTCTAAGGCAGGGCGCTGCGCAGAAAAAGCAGAGCCGAAAAAAGGCGAAATGACCACAGTTACGCACCTCGAGTGCAGCATCACCGGAGAACGCTACGAAGCGGGCGTCATCCAGAATTTATCCACCGGCGGCTGGCCGCTGCTCGTCCGTTACGACCTGACCAAGGCGCGGGAAAATTGGAACCGCGATTGGCTGGCCAACGGACCCCGCAGCATGTGGCGCTACGCCCCCGTGCTCCCGGTCAGCAAACCGCCCTCGATCGTCTCGCTCGGGGAAGGCTGGTCGCCCCTGCTGAAGCTGAAACGGACCGGGGCCCGCTTCGGCACGAAGGACCTTTGGCTGAAGGACGAAGGCATCAATCCCACCGGCTCTTTTAAGGCTCGTGGCCTCTCCTGCGCCATCTCGATGTGCGTCGAACTCGGCATCAAAAAAGTTGCGATTCCTTCGGCCGGTAACGCCGCCAGCGCTCTGGCCGCTTATGCCGCCGCCGCCGGCATCGAAGCCCATATCTTCATGCCGAAGGACGTGCCGCAATCGAACTTCATCGAATGCAAAAGCTTCGGCGCTCATGTCACTCTGGTCGATGGCCTGATCAGTGATTGTGCCAAAATCGTCGCTTCCCGCAAGGACGAAGAGGGCTGGTTCGACGTCTCGACGTTGAAAGAACCCTACCGCATCGAAGGCAAAAAAACGATGGCCTACGAGCTTGTCGAGCAGATGCAATGGCGGGTGCCGGACGTGATTTTTTATCCGACTGGCGGCGGCGTCGGCATCATCGGCATGTGGAAGGCTTTCGCTGAAATGGAAGAACTCGGCTGGATTGGCTCGAAGCGACCGAAGATGATCGCCGTGCAGGCGGAAGGGTGCATGCCGGTTGTCCGTGCGTTCAATCAGGGCGCCGAACGCAGCGAGTTTTTTGAGCACGCCACGACCGTAGCCAGCGGTCTCCGCGTTCCCAAGCCCCTCGGCGACTTTCTTATCCTCCGCGCCGTGCGCGAGAGCGGAGGCACGGCCATCGCGGTCAGTGATGACGAAATGATGCAAGCAGGGGTAAGGCTGGCGAGCGACGACGGCGTGTTCGTCGCTCCTGAAGGTTCGGCCTGCATCGCCGCTATGGAAAAGTTACTCGCCAACGGCTTCCTGAAGCCGGACGAGCGCATGGTGATCTACAACACCGGTTCCGGCCTCAAGTACATGGAAGCCTATTCGGCGCTCTTCCCTCGCGATTAATTAATCCGCAGCAGCATGACGCCGATGGCCCGTCGGTCGGCTCCGTAGCCGACCACGTGCACGGCGTTCGAGCGCGGCGAGAAGTGTTGCAAGGCCTGAACCTGTTGCTGCGGTTGGCCCGGTGTTGGCACAACCGGGGCTGGCCCGGCCCACACGACGCCCGCCGGATTGGCGACCACTTGCAGATCGCCAGTGACCATGTCGTAAACCAGCAGTTGGCTGCCCACCGGCTCCACCCGGGTCCCGCGTGCCAGCAGCTTGCGAGTCGTGGGGAAGATACTCAGTAACTGCACCGCCGAGAAGCCAGCCGGAGTCGGCAACAGGCGCGCCTGCTGGTTTTCGATATCAAACAACACGAGCCCCGCGCCGCCGTTGACGTTGCTATTTTGAGCCGTCGCCTGCGCCACCAACAGACCCATCTCCGGGTATGGCGCGGGGTTGGCAAAGCCTGCAATCTCCGGTGGCAAGTCCAGCCGAAACACCGAACCGCCCACGCCGTCGAGCACGTAAAGCGTGTCTGACCGCCCCTGCCGCGCCGGGTCGGCATTCGTGCCGTAAACGTAGTCGTTCATCTCGTTTGCGCTATTGCCGGAGACGCTGAACTGGCCTTGGCCGGGCAGGTTGATGGTGGTCAACTGCCGCGCCGTCAGGTCGAGCAGCGCGAAGCTTTGCGCCGCGCACGGGTTCTTCACTTCCTTCTCGGCGACGGTCCCGGTGGATACGGCGATCCGCCGCGTCAGGTCGATTGTAAACAGCCGCGTCTGCGGAGTGCACGAAGCGACGAAGACGCCATCCCCCAGAGGCAACACCTGCGGAGCCGTGTTCGGCGCTAGGGAGAATGCGACAAAGGCATCCGCTGTGTTTTGCGGGTTCCGCGCCAAGGTCCAGAACAAACGTGTCTGCGCGTCGTAGAAAGTCGCGCTGCGCAGCCGAGCCAATGCCGGGCCAACGGCACCCCCACCGGGGAAGCCCCCCGGTCCGCCCCCCGGCCCGCCAGCCTGCACCGGGGCCAGAAGCGGCAGCCAGCCGTTCGGAAAATCTTGAGTCGCAGTGGGCTGCCCAGTCGCGTTCACGACGCCGAATTTCGCTTTGGTCGGTGCCGTGTCGCTATCCACCGCCAGCACCGCCAGCGCTCCCTGCGCAACCGTCACCGGCACCGATACCAGTACCTTCACTCCGTCGCCCAAATCGACCGCCACATTGTTGATGTTGATCCCGCCGCCGCCACCACCCGGTCCCACCGCTCCCCCTGCTCCTTCGGTAATTTCGCCCGTTATCGGGTTCACCACCACGTTCCGCACTGGCGTCGTCGCCAACACCACCCCGATGTTGCCCCCCTGCGCCCCGGCCAGCGCCAGACCAGGCGCGGGCAACGTCACCGTCATCGGCTCTGCGTTCGCTGGGTGCAGAACGGTCAACTTGTCGCTCACCCCTTGCGCGATGTCAGCCGACGCGGGACCCACAAATGTCGCCACCCCAGCCGCTTCGTTATTCGCCTGAAACGGAGTCAATGCGTTCCGATTGGCCGTCGCGGCGCAGCCGCTCAACCCCTGCACCGCCTTGCGGGAGAAATCCACTAACCACGACGGCCAGCAGCCGTCTTCGCCCCGCACCCCGCTCAGAGTCAAGTAGCCAGGCCGCAGGTCGCTCCCCGTTAATCCCCGCGGATCCCGCCCGTTCGCAGGCAGTGGCAGATACTCGCTTACTACTGCACTCGCGGTGCCCAAGGTCACCCGGTTCCCCACCGCGTTCCCGACGTAGACCGCCACGACATCCGTCGGCAGGCTTTCGGTCGGTAGCGTCACGGCGACATCGAACTCACCCACATTGCTCGATGACAATTGAGCCGTAGCCTCCGCCGGCAAACCACCGACCGTAGCTCGGATCGGCGCCCGTAGAACTGCCGGTTGATCGTCCGCCGGCAACTCGCCCGTTCCGACGCGTGGGTCCGTCAATCCCAAACCGGTCGCCCGCAACTTCACTACGACTCCGTCGCTTTCACCCGCCGCCCCGTACCCTTTCCCATTGGCCGTTCGCACCGACGGCACCGCCCCGATCACGTTGAACCGCGTCGGCTGGCTAGTCTGCTCCCCCCGCCGCACCACCACTTGCGCCGCCCCATTTGGCGTTTCGAGCGGTACCTGCACCGTGATGCTGCCCGGCGTCGCCGCGTAAATCGGAGATAGTCGATTGTTAATCCGGACTTCGACCGCCGGGTCGCCAATCGTCGTCGGCAGCGTCCCCGGTGCCGCGGTAAACCCGACCGCCGGGCCCAGATTGATGCCGGTGATGGTCAAAATTCCGCCCGCCGAAACGTTGCTCGGCGCCGGTTGCACCGTGAACGTGTTCACCGCCCCGCGGGGATTTAACACCGGTGCGGTGGGCGCTTGCCCAAAAGTCCCGCTAGCCAGACTCATCAATAGGAGTGCGCACAACTTAGCCATAACTTTGAAAAACCCCGGGAACCCAAATAGGTTTCGCTATAATATCGATTAGATGATATCGAACAGCGCCAGTGCGTCGCTGGCCGCTCGGCCGGTGGTGTCCGCGCCGCAAGCCGGCTTTGCCACCTTGGGCATCCTCGCTTTCGCGCACTTCTTCATAGACCTTTATTCGGGGGCACTCAGCGGCTTCCAACCCCTGTTAGTGGCCAAACACGGACTTACACTTTCTCAGGCCGGCCTCCTGGGCGGTGCCTTAGTCTTCTCCTCTTCGCTGCTCCAGCCGCTTTATGGCATCCTCTCTGATCGCTACCCGTCCTGGATGTTTACCGTCCTAGCCCCTGCCGTCGCCGGTGTCTTTATCTCGCTTCTCGGTTGGGCGCCCAGCTATCCCTGGCTCTTTGCCATGGTCCTGCTCGGCGGGGCCGGCGTTGCCTCGTTCCACCCGCAAGCCACTGCGAATGCCACGGTCGGCATACAGGGCAACCCCGGGCGCTGGATGGCCGTCTTCATCAGTTCTGGCACCCTCGGCATGGCGATCGGTCCCGCGTTTTACTCCATACTCGTTGGCCGCCTTGGTCTAGAAGCCATTTGGTGGGGAGCCGTACCGGGCCTCGTTATATCGCTCGTCCTTTGGCAAACGCTCCGCCATCCGCCGGTCAGTTCGCGACGAGGCAAGCTGACGTTTGTTCCGTTGTTCGCGGTATGGCGGCCGCTGTCGGTCCACTATTTGCTCGTCTTCATTCGCTCAGTCGTCCACATGTGCTTTGCGCATTTCCTGCCGCTCTACCTCAGCCGCGAGCGCTCTTTTTCAATTCAGTCCGCCGCCCTCGGCCTGACCCTCTACATGACCTTCGGCGCCCTCGGCGGCTTCGTCGGCGGCCACCTCGCCGACCGCTTCGGCGGCCGTCGCGTCATCCTCATCTCCATGCTCGGCTGCCTGCCGTTCCTCGCCGTCTTTTTTCTTACCGGCGGATGGCTCTCCCTGCTCGGCCTCGCCCTCGGCGGTCTACTGCTTTTGTTCACGATTCCCGTCAACTTGCTCATGGGTCAGCGCTTGGTGCCGGACCAAGCCGGTACCGTCTCGGCTCTCCTGATGGGCTTCGCTTGGGGCAGCGCCGGGCTGATCTTCATCCCTCTCACGGGTCTCGTCGCCGACCATTTCGGCCTTCAGACCGCGCTCGCCGCCGTCAGTGTCCTGCCCCTCGCAGGCTGGTTCCTCGCCCGTACCCTTCCGGAGAACGCATAGCCCATGCCCCGCGCGATTTGCCTCCTTAGCGGTGGCCTCGATTCCACCACCTGCCTCGCCGTCGCCCGTCAGGAAGGCTTCGAAACCTACGCCCTTTCCTTCGACTACGGCCAGCGCCACCACCAGGAACTCGTCGCCGCCGCCCGCGTCGCCGCCCATCTCGGGGCCCATGCTTTTCGCGTCGCCCACATCGATCTCCGTGCCTTCGGCGGCTCCGCCCTCACCGCCGAAATCGACGTCCCCAAGCACCGCTCCGCCGCCGAAATAGGCTCGGGCATTCCCATCACCTACGTCCCCGCCCGCAATACCATTTTCCTCTCCTTCGCCCTCGCCTACGCCGAAGTCGTCAGTGCTGACGCCATCTTCATCGGCGTCAACGCGGTCGATTATTCCGGCTACCCGGACTGCCGCCCCGAGTTCATCCACGCCTTCGAACACATGGCCAACCTAGCCACCAAAACCGGCGTCGAAGGCCACACCAAGCTCGTGATCCGCACTCCCCTCATCACCTTGACCAAAGCTGAAATTATCCACCTTGGCCTCGCCGCCGGAGCCGACTTCAGCCTCACCCATAGCTGCTACGATCCCACCCCCGATGGTCGTCCCTGCGGGCAATGCGATAGCTGCCTGCTCCGTGCCAAGGGCTTCGCCGAAGCCGGTCTCGCCGACCCCGCCCTCACATGAAAATAGCCGAACTCTTCTACTCCCTCCAAGGCGAAGGCAGCCTCCTCGGCGTCCCCTCGGTCTTCGTCCGAACCACCGGTTGCAACCTTCGCTGCTCCTGGTGCGATACGCCTTATACCTCCTGGCAGCCCGAAGGTGACGAGATTCCGCTCGACGACCTCATCGCCCAAGTTCTTGCCTATCCCGCCCGTCACGCCGTCCTTACGGGCGGTGAGCCCATGATTCAACCGCAACTTGTCCCCCTCTCCCTCGCCCTCCGCCAAGCGGGCTGGCACATCACCATCGAAACCGCCGGCACCGTCGACGCCCCGGTCGCCTGCGACCTCATGAGCATCAGCCCCAAGCTCGCCAATTCCACCCCCACCGGCGACTGGGCCATCCGCCACGATGCCACCCGCCTCAACCTCCCAGTCCTGCGCACGCTCATGGCCAAAGGTGCCTACCAGTTCAAGTTCGTCGTCGCGGTGCCGTCTGATCTGGCCGAAATCCGGTCGCTCGTCGACGCGCTAGCCGTAGCCCCCAGTGATGTCATTTTGATGCCCGAAGGCACTAGCGCCGACCTCCTCCGCGACCGTGCCCGCTGGATCGCCCCTC